>CAMAYO010000043.1 GCA_945862465.1 Pseudorhodobacter antarcticus
GATCGACTTGCCCGCATGCATCAGATCGAACCCTTCATTGATCCGTTCCAGCGGCAGCACATGGGTGATCATCGGGTCGATCTCGATCTTGCCCTCCATGTACCAATCCACAATCTTTGGCACATCGGTGCGCCCGCGTGCGCCGCCAAAGGCTGTGCCTTTCCACACGCGGCCTGTCACCAGTTGGAAGGGCCGCGTTTCAATCACCGCCCCCGCAGGTGCCACGCCGATGATGATCGACTGGCCCCAGCCGCGATGGGTGCATTCCAGCGCGTCGCGCATCACTTTGACATTGCCGGTGCAATCGAACGAGTAATCCGCCCCCCCGATTTTATCAAAGGGCGTCTTGGTCAGGTCGACAATCGCCTGCACGACGGAGCCTTCGATCTTCTTGGGGTTGATGAAATGGGTCATCCCAAAGCGGCGGCCCCAGTCTTCTTTGTCGTCGTTCAGATCAACGCCGATGATCATATCGGCCCCGGCCATCTTCAGGCCCTGAATAACGTTCAACCCAATCCCGCCCAAGCCAAAGACCACAGCCTTGGCCCCAGCCTCGACATTGGCGGTGTTCAGCACAGCGCCGATGCCCGTGGTCACCCCGCAGCCGATGTAGCAAATCTTGTCAAACGGCGCATCGTCGCGCACCTTGGCAAGGGCAATTTCCGGCACAACCGTGTGGTTGGCAAAGGTCGAACAGCCCATGTAGTGATAGATCGGCGTACCATCCAGCATGGAAAAGCGGCTGGTGCCATCAGGCATCAGGCCCTGGCCTTGGGTCGCGCGAATGGCGGTGCACAGGTTGGTTTTGCGCGACAGGCAAGACGGGCATTCGCGGCATTCGGGCGTATAAAGCGGAATGACATGATCGCCCACTTTCAGCGATTTCACCCCCGGCCCCACGGCAATCACCACGCCCGCCCCTTCATGGCCCAGAATGGCGGGAAACAGCCCTTCGGGATCGGCGCCTGACAGGGTGAATTCGTCGGTGTGGCAAATGCCCGTGGCTTTGATTTCGACCAGAACCTCACCCTCTTTGGGGTCGGCCAAGTTTACTTCCATCACCTTCAAAGGCTGTCCTGCGGCAATAGCTACGGCGGCACGGGTACGCATAGGGGTTCTCCTGCTAACTCAGTTCGCCGCAGGCTGGGGCACGGCGCGGCAAATAGCAACGCCGTTCGCGGCAAGGGATGCCGCTTTTGATCCCTTTGGCGTGGGGTGAGGTTACGAGCCTTTGTAAGCCGTGTGGCAGGCTTTGCAGGTGCCGCCAATAGCACCCAAACCCGCCGCGACGCTTTCGGCGCTGGTTGTGTCTAACGCTGCTGCCGCAGTGCCCATGTCGCCAGCTTTGGCGCTAAAGTCATCCCATGCGGTCCAGATGCTATTGCTGGCATGGCCTGCGGGATCGCTGGCTTGGTTCTTAAAGACCACCAAGGTTCCTGCGGCATTGGCGATCAAGACCTGTTTGGCGGCTTCGGCTGCGGTGGCGTCAAAGGCGATCTTGGCGCTGGCCATGCCGCCCAAGGTTTTCATCGCCGCCCCATTGGCGGCCATCATGTCTTGGCGCGCCTTTACATCGGGGTCAACCGCGCCCTCGGCAAGGGCCACGCCGCCGACAAGGATCAAGGCTAGAAAAACGCTTTGGGGGGAAAGTTTCATCGGGGAATCTCCTAGGTGTGCCATTTTCTTAGTCTAGGCGGTGTTTGTAACGCCGCGTGAGGAGTTTTTGCAAAAGCCCCACGCCTCACGCGAATGTTATGAAAAATGCCCTATGCCCAGCACAACGCCCCCAAGTTTGCCCGAAGCGTCTTGGCGAAACGTGAACAATATGCGAACATTTGCCTATGTCAAACCGCCGAATCTTGTCCCTTTGGTTTCCCCGTCTGGCTGCAGAGCGGGCTTTGCGCCTGCGCCATGATGTGCTGCCGCTGCCTTTTGCGGTGGTGGGCGATCAGAACGGGGCGCAGGTGATCACCTCGCTTAACGGCGAAGGGCTGGCTGTGGGGTTGCGGCTGGGCCAGCCGTTGCGCGATGCCTCTGCCATGTGTCCGGGGCTTTTGACCCAAGCGGCCGATCCCTTGGCCGAGGCGGCGTTTTTGACGGTGCTGCGACGCTGGGCGGGCAAGTTCAGCCCTTGGGTGGCGGAAGAGCCGCCTGCGGCGCTGGTGGTTGACCTGACCGGTTGCGCGCATTTGTTTGGCGGCGAGGCGCCCTTGTTGGTGCAGGTGGAACAAGATTGCGCGGCGCTGGGGCTCAGTGTGCGGGCGGGCATTGCCGATACGCGGGGGGCGGCTTGGGCCTTGGCGCGCTATGCGGGGCGGGTGGCGGCCCCCCTGCGCAACGGCGATGCGATTGACCAAGAGGCGCGGGCCACCCGGTCGCGCGCCGTCAAACGCCGCGGGTGGGAGCGGGGCGGTGATGCCCCCGCCGCTGCCGGTGCCCCCGCCCTGCCACAGGGCATGATCGCCCCGCCGGGCCATTTGCGCCATGTGCTGGCCGACCTGCCCCTGCCCGCCCTGCGCCTGTCGGCCGAAGCGGTGGAGGGGTTGAACCGTCTGGGTCTGCGCCGTGTGGGGGATATCCTTGATCTGCCCCGCGCCGCCCTTGCCCGCCGCTTTGGCACTGACACGCTGCGCCGTGTGGATCAGGCGCTGGGGCTGGAACCTGAACCCGTGGCCCCCGCCCGTGCGCCTTTGCACTTTGCCACCCGCCTGACCTTTCCTGACCCGATTGGCTTGGCCGCTGACCTCACCGCTGGCCTTGACCGCATCTTGCCGCCGCTGTGCGACAAACTGCGCGCCACAGCCCGCGGTGTGCGGCGGCTGCGGCTAGAGGCTTACCGCAGCGACAGCACGGTTGTGCGGGTGGAAATCGGCCTTGCCCGCCCCGCCGATCGGATCGAGGCGATCCGCCCACTGATCTTGCTTAAGCTTGACAGCATTGATCCAGGCTTTGGCATCGACTGCCTGCGGCTTGAGGCGTTAGAGACGGAACCGCTGCACCCCGTCCAGCATCGCGGCCATGGCGAGGCTTCGGCCGCAGCCGCAGCACGGCAAAGTGTTGATCATGCGCTGGCCGATCTGATCAGCAAACTGGGCACCAAACTTGGGGTGGAAAACGTCACGCGCCTACATCCGGGCGAAAGCCATATTCCCGAAAAATCGGCCCAAATCCTGACGGCGGCCTGGTCTGATCCCCACCCCGCCCCTTGGCCCCAACCGCGCGCGCCCCGCCCTCTAACCCTATTTCACCCCGAGCCTGTCACTGCCCCCCAAGACCCAACACCCCCCGCCCAATTCCGCTGGCGCCGCCGCGATCTGGTGACGCGCGTGGCGATAGGGCCCGAACGCATCAGCCCCGAATGGTGGCTGGATGATCCTGACTGGCGCTCTGGCCCGCGCGACTATTGGCGGGTCGAGGTGGCGGGGGGCGAAAGCCTGTGGCTTTTCTATGCCCATGGGGCGGATATTTCGGGCGGGTGGTTCTGTCAGGGCCTGTTTGCCTAAGCACCGAATTGGCTGAAATGTCGCTGCCTCCGGCGGGGATATTTGGGCACGTATGAAATACACAGGGCCGCTTTTTACCTTCACCAAGGCGAAAATACTCTGGGGGCGGGGGGCTGACCCCCCGCTGACACTAGGCTTGGTCGCGTTTGGCGGGAAGATGGGACAAAATCTCGGCACTGGCAAAGCCGTCTGGCACCAAGCCGAGCGAGGTTTGAAAAGCGCGCAGGGCGTTTTGGGTGCGCGGGCCAATCCGGCCATCCGCGCCGCCCGTGTCAAAGCCCGCTTGGGTCAGGCGGTGTTGCAAATCTATCCCCTCGTCCCGCGTCAAAGCGCGCAGGTCGCAGGGCCAAGGGGTCAAGATCGGGCCGCCGCCCATGATCCGGTCGCCCAGATGGCCCACGGCTAAAACATAGGCATCAGCGCGGTTGTAATGTTCGATGACATGAAAGTTCGGGCAGATCAAAAACGCTGCCCCGCGCGCGCCGCCCGGCAGCAGCACCCAAGCGGGGCCGTGGTCGGGTAGGGCCTCGCTGCCCGCCCGTATAACCCCCAGCGCCTGCCATTCCGCCACAGGCTTTTGCACCTTGTCGCCCGCCAGCCCATAATCAAACCCCTGCGGCAGTACGATTTCCACGCCCCAAGCCTGCTTTTTCTGCCAGCCCCACTTTGCCAGATAGGCCGCGGTCGAGGCCAGCGCGTCAGTCGGGTCATTCCCCCAAATATCGCGCCGCCCGTCGCCGTCAAAATCCACCGCCAGTGTCAGGTAGTTTGATGGCATGAATTGCGTGTGCCCCATGGCGCCCGCCCAACTGCCCTTTAGACCTGAAGCGGCCACATCGCCCGCCTGCACAATCCGCAGAGCTGCAATCAATTCGCTTTCAAAATAGGCCCCGCGCCTGTTGGTGGCAGCCAAAGTTGCTAAAGCTGCGATGGTCGGCACATCGCCCCGCACCGCGCCAAAGTTGCTTTCAAGACCCCAGATCGCCACCACAATCTGGCGGTCAACGCCATAGTGTGTCTCGATCCTATCCAGCAGATCCCTATGTGTCTGCAAAGCCGTCCGACCTGCAGCGATCCGCTCGTTTGAGACGGCGCGGTCCAAATAGTCCCAGATTCTGCGGGTGAACTCGGCCTGATTGCGCTCTTTTTCCAGCACATCGTCCCGAAAGCCCACGCTTGTCAGCGCCAAACCCAGCGTGTCAGCGCTGATCCCCGCAGCCACAGCGCGGTGCCGAAAGGCGGATAACCAGTCTTGCAAGGTGTCTTGCGTCACAAATCTCTCCTGCCGAGCGGCCGGCACAGATACACAAGCGCCGCCCGCAGGGAAAGGCAAGGTCACGCAGCGCGGCGCAATGTGCCGCGATCATCCTGCAACAGCGCCAAAATATCGGCGTTCTGGCGCTCTAGCCGGTGCAAGTGGTCTTGCAACTCGGCAATCGTGCGGTTTCCGGTGTTTTGGAGCAAGAACACCATCAAAAAGGTGGAAATGGTGGTGCTGGTGTTGATCACCAACTGCCAAGTGTCCGAAAAGCCGAACACAGGCCCGCTGATAGCCCAAAGGGCCACGATGGCGACCGCTGCCAAAAAGGCCAAAGGGCGGCCAAGGGCTGCGGAAATCCACTCTGCCAAAAGGTCAAAGCGGCTTTTGAGGAAAGCTTTCATTTTATCTCCTTGCGACCGGCCATCTTGGGCGGCCAGCAAGGAATTCACCTTGTCAGCACAGGCCCGATGGCACGGTCAATCGACTGTGGGTTGGCATGAGGATCAGGTCCATGGGTGAAACGGATAAAGCATCCGCACCGTCGCGTTACACGGGTGGGCTGATTTCGGCAAGTTAAATTTTGCTGATTTCAGCGCGGCTTGCGGGTGACTTTGCGCTTGACCGCATCGCGCTTGGCTTTAAAGCCCGCTGGCTTGCGCGCGGCGTATCGTCCGCCTTTAGACGACGGCACGCGCAGCGTTTCGCCCTCGATTGACAGTAAATCCAACGTCAAGCCGCCCGTCACTGGCGTGGCTTCGGCCAAGCGCACCAGCACACGCTGGCCAAGCCCGATGACCTGGCCACTGTCAGACCCTGTCAGGGTTTGGCTGCTTTCGTCATAGCGGTAGTATTCGCGCCCAACCGAACGGATCGGCACCAAGCCATCGGCCCCAGTTTCATCCAGCTTCACGAACAGGCCAAACTTCTGCACGCCCGAAATCCGCCCCGTGAACTCTGCCCCCACCCTGTCGGATAGGTAAGCCGCCAGATAGCGGTCGGTTGTGTCGCGCTCTGCCGCCATGGAACGGCGTTCGGTGTCGGAAATCAGCTTGCCCGTCTCGGCCATGTTTTCCATATCCCACGGCGACAGGCCATCCGTGCCCCAGCCATGGGCCGAGATCAGCGCGCGGTGCACGATCAGGTCGGAATAGCGCCGGATGGGCGATGTGAAGTGCGCATAGTTGCGCAAAGCCAGCCCGAAGTGGCCGAAATTGTCGGGGCTGTAATAGGCCTGCGTCATCGACCGAAGGGTCGATATGTTCATCAGTTCAGCAAATTCGCTGCCCTCTGCCTGTGACAGCAGGCGGTTTAAATGCGCAGTTTTAAGCACTTTGCCCTTGGCGAGGGTAAAGCCCGACGCTTCGGCCACTTCGCGCAGCGAGTCCAGCTTTTGTGGGCTGGGTTCTTCGTGCACGCGAAACAGCAGCGGGCGTTTCAGGCGGATGAGCTCTTCAGCGGCGGCGACATTGGCCAGCACCATGAATTCTTCGATCAGGCGGTGCGCGTCAAAGCGTTCGGCAAAGGAAACAGAGCTGACCTTGCCATCCTCACCCAGCACGATCTTGCGTTCGGGCAGGTCAAGTTCCAGCGGTTGGCGCGTTGTGCGGGCGCGTTTTAGCGCATCATAAGCGCCGTAAAGGGCCTTGATCCCATCGAGCAAGGGCGCTGTGCGTTCATCGCCAAAGCCGTCTTGCGCCGCTTGCACCTGCGCATAGGAAAACGCGCCCTTGGACCGCATCAGGCCGCGTGTGAAAGCATGGCGCAGTTTTTGGCCCTGCGCGTCGATCACCATGCGCACGGCCAAACAGGCGCGGTCGACGTGTTCGTGCAGGCTGCACAGATCGCCTGACAGAATGTCGGGCAGCATGGGCACCACGCGGTCGGGGAAATAGCTGGAATTGCCACGCTTGCGCGCCTCGCGGTCAAGGGCAGAGTTGGGGGTGACGTAATGGGCGACATCGGCGATGGCGACCCACAGCACAAAACCGCCCGGATTGGTCGGGTCTATATCAGGTTCGGCACATACCGCATCGTCGCGGTCGCGCGCATCGGGCGGGTCGATGGTGAGCAGGGGCAAATCGCGCAGGTCTTCGCGCGCGCCCATGGGGGCGGCGAGGCAACGGTCAGCCTCGGCCACCACGGCATCGGGGAAGGCGTCGGGGATGCCGTGTTGGTGAATGGCAATCAGCGAGACAGCGCGCGGGCCCGAAGGGTCGCCCAAGCGCGCGGTGATGCGGGCATGGGGCAGGCCCATCTGGCGCTTGCCCACCAGTTCAGCCTCGACCAACTCGCCATCGCGGGCGTCGGCGGTGGCATCGCGCGCAACGCGCCATTCTTTATCAGCGCCCTTGTCGATGGGCACGATCCGCCCGCCTTCGGCCCCAAGGCGGAAAATGCCCAGCACCTTGGCGGGATTGCCCCCCAAAGCGCGGATCAGCCGCGCCTCATAGCCGTGATCTTCGCCGTCAACCTTGGTCAGGCGCGCCAGAATGCGGTTGCCAGCGCCCAAGGCAGCATCGCCCTTTTGCGGCATGATCAGAATGCGCGGCCCTTCGGTCGGCACGCCCGCTTCCAGCGGGATGGCGAACAGATCGCCGTTGGCATCGGGGGGCAGCACTTCCAGCACGGCCACAGGGGGCAGGGCATCGGCATCGTAATAATGCCGCGCGGTGCGGGTGACGGTGCCTTCGTCCTCAAGCTCTTTGAGCATGCGCTTGAGGTCAATGCGGGCATCGCCCTTGATCCCAAAGGCCCGCGCGATGTCGCGCTTGGCCAGCAGGGTCGGGTTGTCGATGATCCATTGGCGGATCTGGTCTTTGGTGGGCATAGGGTTCATCCCTTGGCCCTATCACGGGTGGGCTTTGGCGAAAAGGCTTCTCAAGTCGCCGCTGCGCTGGTTGTCATGGAAGGTGTTCAGCGTCATATCAAGGGCAACCTTTGCCGAAAGGAATGTGATGAAAGCTTTGGTTCTTGAGGATGTTCTAAGCCTGTCGCTGCGCGACTTTCCGATTGAGCGGGATGAGGTGTTGGGCCCCCATGATGTGCGCATCAAGATGCATACTGTGGGGATTTGCGGGTCTGATGTGCATTACTACACCCATGGCCGGATCGCAGACTTTGTTGTCCGCGCGCCCATGATCCTTGGCCACGAAGCCTCGGGCACCGTGATCGAAACCGGGGCGGAAGTGACCACTTTAAAGGTGGGCGACCGCGTTTGCATGGAGCCGGGCATTCCCGACCCAAACAGCCGCGCCACGCGACTGGGTCTTTATAACATTGACCCCGCCGTGCGGTTCTGGGCCACCCCGCCCGTGCACGGCATCTTGCGCCCCACAGTCGTGCATCCCGCGGCCTTTACCTTTAAGTTGCCTGCCAATGTGTCTTTTGCCGAAGCCGCCATGGTGGAACCCTTGGCCGTAGGCGTTCACGCCGCGACCAAGGCGCAAATCAAGCCGGGCGATGTGGCAATGGTGTCGGGCGCTGGCCCGATTGGCTTGGTCACGGCCCTTGCAGCCCTTGCCGCTGGCTGCGCACGGGTTTTTGTGACCGATGTGGATGAGACCAAACTGGCCCTTGCCGCCAGCCTGTCGCAGGCCATAACCGCGCTCAACGTTGCCGCCGACCCGCTGGCCCTGATCCTGCAAGCGACAGATGGCTGGGGGGGTGAGGCGGTCTTTGAATGCTCTGGCAGCGCTCAGGCCGCCTCTGGCGTTTTTGACGCGCTCGCCCCGGGGGGGCGCGTGGTTTATGTGGGCATCCCTAACGCGCCCTTCCCCTATGACATGGGCAAAGCCATGGTGCGTGAGGCGCGGGTCGAACATATCTTCCGCTACGCCCATGTCTTCCCGCGCTGTGTGGGTTTGCTGTCTTCGGGGGCGATCAACGTCAAACCGCTGATCACCCGCACCTTCAGTTTCGACGACAGTATTGCGGCCTTCAAAATTGCCGCAACCGCGCCCAAGGGCCAAGTGAAAATGCAAATCGAACTGCCGCAATAAGCCCTTTGCCCTTGGTTGCAATTCTCTGGGGGGGTTACGCCGAAGTCGAGGGGGCAGAAGGCCCTCTTTTGGGTGGAGCGTCAGCTTAAAAGGGCGGGCAGGGCAAAGCCGCGCAGCAGATCAGTGGCGCTGGCGGGGCGCTTGCCCTCGCGCTGGGCTTCGGTGATCTCGACAGCCCCTGATCCACAGGCGATGGTCATTCCGTGCAGAACCTGCCCTGCCGCCCCAGCGCCTTGCGCCAGACGGGATCGGAGCAGTTTCAGCCGTTCGTCCCCTACCATGGTCCAAGCCCCGGGAAAGGGTGACAGGCCGCGGATTTGGCGGTCGACCTGATCGGCGGGCAGGGTCCAGTCAATCCGCGCTTCGGCCTTGTCGATCTTGGCGGCATAGGTGACGCCTTCGGCGGATTGTGGCTGCAGCGGCAGGTCGGGCAAGCGGTCCATCGCCTGCAAGATCAGGTCTGCGCCCATTGTAGACAGCCTGTCGTGCAGATCAGCTGTTGTCTCTTCCGCTCTGATAGGCGTGGATTGGCGCAGCAGGACTGCGCCCGTATCCAGCCCCTCGTCCATCTGCATGATGCAAATGCCTGTCTCTGCATCCCCTGCCAAAATTGCCCGATGGATCGGCGCGGCCCCCCGCCAGCGCGGCAGAAGGGACGCATGGATGTTCAGGCAACCGCGCTTCGGGGCCTGCAAGATGCTGGGGGGCAAGATCAGCCCATAGGCCACCACCACCGCCACATCACACTGCAACTGCGCAAAGTCATCTGCCGCGCTTTGTGTGCGCAGCGATACAGGGTGGCGCACGGGCAGGCCAAGCGCTTCAGCGCATTGCTGCACGGGGCTTTTGCGTTCGGCCTTGCCGCGCCCTGCGGGGCGGGGGGGCTGGCTATAGACGGCCACAATCTCATGCTGCGCGGCAAGTGCCTGAAGGATTGGCACCGAAAAATCGGGCGTGCCCATGAAAACAATTCTCATCCGCGTCTGCCCAACTTGCCAGCCTTGGCAATCAGCATGGACCTTTTCACTGCTGAGAGGTGATCAAAATACATCTTGCCCGCCAAATGGTCGATCTGGTGCTGGGCTGATGTGGCCCAAAGCTCGACAAAGTCGCGCTCTTCCAGCACGCCTTGGGCGTTCAAGAATTGCACCGTGACGGCGCGGGGGCGTTCGATTGTGGCGGAAACGCCTAGCAGGTTCGGGCTGGCCTCGTCATGTGGGCGTAACTGGGCGGAGGCGTGCAAAACCACCGGGTTCGCCATCAAAACCACTTGGCCGCGACCTGTCGAGCAATCCACCACCGCCAAGCGCAGCGGCACGCCGATTTGCACGGCGGCAAGGCCATAGCCGGGCATCGCCTCCATCGTGTCGACCATATCGGCCCATATGGCGTGGATTTCGGGGGTGATTTCCGCCACATCGGCGGCGGGGCGGCGCAGCACTTGGTGGGGCCAGGGCAGGCAGGGGCGGATCATCCCAGCACCGCAAGCGCTGCCGCGCGGGCATCGGGGGCAAGGTGATCAAGCGTGACGACCCCGTTCAAATGGTCAATCTCATGCTGGGCGCAAATCGCGCGAAAGCCTGTCAGCTTTTGCGCTTGGGTCGACCCATCTTCCATCTGCCACTGCAAGATCACTTCGCTGTGGCGCATCACATCGGCCACCACGCCGGGGATTGACAGGCAGCCTTCGGCACCCAAAGCCATCTGTGGAGAGCGCCACAGGATTTCGGGGTTGATAAACACCTCGGGCACGGGTTCGCCCGTCTTCCACGCAGCATCCATCACAAAAACCCGTGTCAGAACGCCAATCTGTGGGGCGGCCAGACCGCGCCCGTTGGCGTCATACATTGTGCCCAGCATATCCCGAGCCAATGTTAGGGTCTGCGGGTCAACACAGGCAGGCTTTGCCACTTGGGTCAAACGCGCATCCGGCCAGCGCAAAACCGGATGTATCATCGCCCGCCCCGCGCTATCTCGCGCTTCACCTTCTCCATCTTTCGGGTGATCATTTGGCGCTTCATCAGGCCCAGATAATCGATGAAAAGCTTGCCGTTCAAATGGTCAATCTCGTGTTGCACGCAGGTGGCCCATAGGCCGGTAAAGGTTTCTTCCTGCTCGGCCCAAGTTTCATCCCGCCAGCGCACCGTCACGGCCTCGGGGCGTTCGACATCGGCGTAGTGATCGGGGATCGACAGGCAGCCCTCTTCATAGGTCGAGTGTTCCGAGGAGTACCAGACCACTTCGGGGTTGAACAAGATCAGCGGGCGGGCAGGAGTTGGGGCCTTGTGGCAATCCATCACGATCAGCCGTTTGTTGATCCCCACCTGTGGGGCTGCCAGCCCGATCCCCGGCGCATCATACATTGTGTCCAGCATATCTCGGGCCAATTTCACCAAATCCTCTGTCGCCTGCGCCACGGGGTCGCAAAGCTTCTTGAGGCGCGGGTCGGGGTGGAGCAAGATGGGACGGATCATGTCTTGGATTTACGGTTTGGCAGGGTTTCGCGCAAGAGGCACAGTTCGGCGGAGCGAGGTTCTGATTTCTTATCAAAAACAGAACTAAGTTCCGATATTGATTTTATAAACAGGATGACTTCCCGATACCTCTGTAGTATTTGGAATAATGACCTGCAGAAGGACCGCGACATGAGCTTTGACACCCTGATCAACCGCCTCGGCACCCATTCTGTCAAGTGGGATGGGATGGAGCCGATGTTTGGCGTGCCGGCCCAAGGCGGCTTGGCCATGTGGGTCGCCGATATGGATTTTCGCCCCCCAACCTGCGTGCAAACCGCGCTGGAAAAGATGCTGGCGCACGGGATTTACGGCTATTTCGGTGATGATCAGGCCTATCTGGACGCGATCACTTGGTGGATGCAAACCCGCCATGGGTGGAGTGTTGACCCAAAGCACATCTTCACGACCCACGGCTTGGTCAACGGCACGGCGCTGTGTGTCGATGCGTTCACCCAACCCGGCGACGGCGTGATCTTGACCACGCCCGTCTATCACGCCTTCGCCCGGGTCATCAAAGCGGCGGGCCGCCATGTGGTGGAATGCCCGCTTAAAACCGTGTCGGGCCAATATGTGATGGATTTTGAGGCTTGGGATGCCCAGATGACGGGGGCTGAGAAGATGTTCATCCTCTGCTCGCCCCACAACCCCGGTGGGCGTGTTTGGACGATAGAAGAGTTGCAAGGCGTGGCCGATTTCTGCAAACGCCACGATCTGGTGTTGGTTTCTGACGAAATTCACAACGATCTGGTCATGCCCGGCCACAAGCATCAGGTCATGGCTCACATAGCGGGCGTGCAGGATCGTCTGGTGATGATGACGGCCTCGACCAAAACCTTCAACATCGCGGGCGCGCATATTGGCAATGTGATCATCGCTGACCCCGTGCTGCGCCAACGCTTTTCTGATGTGATGAACAAAATGGGCATCTCGCCCAATTCCTTTGGCATGCACATGGCGACCGCTGCCTATTCGCCCGAAGGGGCCGCTTGGGTCGATGCGCTGAACCTGTATCTGGACCGCAATCGCAAAACCTTTGATGCGGCGATCAATGCCATTCCGGGGGTCAAGTCGATGCCCTTGCAAGCAACCTATCTGTCATGGGTCGATTTCACCGGAACGGGGATGACCGAGGCCGAGTTCACTGCTCGCGTCGCTAATGTTGCGCGAATCGCTACAAACCAAGGGTCAGCTTTCGGATTAGGCGGCGAAACCTATTTGCGCTTCAACATCGCTATGCCCCATTCGCAAATTGTCGAGGCCGCCGCGCGCCTGACCGCAGCTTTCAAAGACCTACAGTAACCGGATTAGGCTTTAGGCAAAAAGCCAACGGGCAGGGCGGGGTCCAGCCAGAAATCCAAGGGGGCCTTGTCGGCCACATGGGTTAAGCGCTTGAATTCGCAAGTAATCTCGTCACCGTCAACGGTGGTGGCCACAATCAGGCACTGAAAAACATGCCGGCTGCCGTCGTATAAATCAACCAACCCACGCAGATGCGCGGTAAGCGCGCCGTCCAGCACAAAGCCATCGTGCCAAAAGCGCAACACCGGAAAGACCGCATCGCCGACCTGAACGCGCAACTTAGACTTGCGCCGTTCCTTGGCTTTGCGCGCCAATTCCAACCCGTCTCGCACTTCTTTCGAAAGATAACTTAGCATTTGAGCCTCCATTCTGCCGAGTTTGGAGGCATCGGTTTAAAAAACAAGAAAACTGCGGGCTGTGGCGCTTTTGTCTGTTGCTCGTGACTTTGTTGCCACACCCAAAGCGTCTTTCCCAAAGATCGGATATTGGGTTAGGCTGGGCCAAAGCCAGCCCAAAGGATATGAAACCCCATGCGGTATTCCCCCCTTCTTGCCCTGTTGGCGTTGGCCACACCCGCCGCCGCCGCCCCCTGCGGGGGTGACTTTCCCATTTTCTTGCAAGCGATGGAGGCAGAGGCCGCAGCCCTTGGCCTGCCCGAAAGCGCCATCCGTGCCGTGTTAGACGGCGCGCAACGCGACCCCGCCGTGATCAAGGCCGACCATGCGCAGGGCATCTTCCGCAAGACCTTTATCGACTTCTCCACCGCGCTCATCTCAAAAAACCGCATCGATAATGCCGCGATCTATGGGCGCAAATACGATACGGCTTTCGATGCGGCCGAGCAGAAGTTTGGCGTCTCTCGTGGGGTTATTCTGGCCTTTTGGGCCTTTGAGACGGATTTTGGGCAGGTGCAGGGTGATTTTGACACGCGCAATGCGCTGCTCACCTTGGCCCATGATTGCCGCCGCCCTGAAATTTTTCAGCCCCAAGTGATGGCGGCCATTGCTTTGACCGCAAAGGGAGATTTCGCCCCAGGTCAAACCAAAGGCGCTTGGGCGGGCGAGATTGGAATGGTGCAGATGCTGCCCCGCGACATCTTGGAACGGGGTGAGGATGGCGATGGCGATGGCCTGATCACCCTGGCCAGTTCTGCCCCCGATGCCATCGTTTCGGCAGCCCATATGCTGCAATTCTACGGTTGGCGCGCGGGCGAACCTTGGATGCAGGAAGTCACTGTGCCCCAGACGATGGATTGGGCACAGTCTGGCTTGGCAACCGAACTGCCCAGTGCCACGTGGCAGGCCATGGGCGTTGCGCCAAAGGCGGGCAAACTGGCCGACTTGCCCGCTTCGCTTATTCTGCCGCAGGGGCGCAAGGGGCCTGCGTTTTTGGTCTATCCCAATTTCAAGGTGTTGTTTGAATGGAACAAAAGCTTCACCTATGTCACGACAGCCGCCCATTTTGCCGCCCGCATCGAAGGCGCAGCCCCCTATCAGGCTGGCACGCCTGATGCTGGCCTAGACGGCGATCAGATGATCGCCTTGCAACAAAAATTGGCCAAGCGCGGCTATCAGATGGGCAAGGCAGATGGCGTGTTGGGTGCCGCCACCCGCGCTGCCGTGCAGGCCGAACAACAGCGCTTGGGCCTGCCCGCCGATGGCTGGCCCACCCCTGATCTGTTGGATTTGCTATGACCCAAGTCACCTTGCCCGAATTGATGGCCGCCCTGCCGCATATCCTTGCCGCCCCCAAGGATGACGCGCCGATCGACAGCCTTTGCCTGCGCCCCGCCTACGGCTTGCGTAACTTTCCCTCCCGCATCACCATGACCCGCGCTTTTGGCATTCCCGGGGAACGCTGGGCCACAGCCCCTTGGCTGAAGTTGCCCGATGGCACGCCTGATCCACGTATCCAAGTTTCGATCCTGCCCACCCGCGTGATGGATCTTGTTTGGCGTGACCGCGAAGGCACGGCCCATCCCGGTGATCCGATCGTGTCGGATTTGAACTGTTCGCTTGCCAACCTGCCTGCAGGCACTTTGCTGCAAGCGGGCACGGCGGTGCTGCGGGTATCAGACCATTTCAATGAGGCTTGTGCGAAATGGAAAGTTCGCTTCGGGGCAGATGCCCGCGCCTTTATCGATGCCCCCGGCCACCCCGAATTGCGTTTGCGCGGCATCCTATGTTCGGTCGAGGTTGACGGCGAAGTCACCCTGTCAGACCGCCTAAAAGTCCTCAGCCGTCCTTAGCGGGTCGGCACGGGCACATCGCCGCGGTAATCATAGAACCCGCGCTGGGTTTTGCGCCCCAGCCAACCTGCTTCGACATATTTGGTTAGCAGGGGGCAGGGGCGGTACTTGGTATCGGCCAAGCCTTCGTGCAGCACGTTCATGATGGCTAGGCAGGTGTCCAACCCGATGAAATCGGCCAGTTCTAGCGGCCCCATCGGATGGTTGGCCCCCAACTTCAGGCTTTCGTCGATCGATTTGACCGATCCGACCCCCTCATACAGTGTATAAACCGCCTCGTTGATCATGGGCATCAAGATGCGGTTGACGATGAAGGCCGGAAAATCTTCAGCACTCGCAGCGGTTTTGCCCAGGCGTGAGACGACTTCGTGCAAACTGTCCCATGTCGCCTGATCGGTGGCGATCCCGCGGATCAGTTCCACAAGCTGCATCACGGGCACGGGGTTCATGAAGTGGAACCCCATGAACTTTTCCGGCCGATCCGTCCGGCTGGCCAGCCGTGTGATGGAAATGGACGAGGTGTTTGACGTCAAAATCGTGCCCGCCGCCAAATGCGGCCCCAAGGCCTTGAAGATCGCGTCCTTGACGCTTTCCTTTTCGGTCGCGGCCTCGATGATCAAATCGCACGGCCCCAGATCCGCGATGGCAAGCGACGTTTTGATCCGCGCCATGGCATCGGCCTTGGCCTCTGGCGTCACTTTGCCGCGCGTGACTTGACGTTCAATGTTGCGGTCAATCGTTGCCAAGGCTTTCGACAAGCTGTCTTCGCTGACGTCATTCATCAGCACATCATATCCCGCCAAGGCAAAGACATGGGCAATCCCGTTGCCCATCTGCCCCGCACCTACGATCCCGACTGTTTGAATGGCCATAGCTCGCCCCCTAAATTGCGCCGCCACCCTACCCGCGCCGCCCAGAAGCAGCAAGGCCGCTGCACCGCAGCACGACCCTTGGTCTTTCATATGTGCCCAAATATCCCGGGGTGCGGGGCTGGCCCCGCTTCTGCCCTTCGCTTTTTGCTTTGCGCGCATTATGTCTTGAGGCAACCAAAGGAACCCAACCCATGCTCTTGAAAGATCCGCTCTTCCTGCTTGCCACCGCCGTCTGCCTTGTCGTTCTGGTTATCTTGTTGATCGGCATCGGCTCTTTCGGCAAAGGCGGTGAGTTTAACCGCAAATATGCCAACAAACTGATGCAGTTGCGCATCCTCGCCCAAGGTCTGGCGGTGGTGGTGATTGTGCTGTTTGCTTGGGCTCGTTCCAAGGGGATGCCGTGATGGTTGTTCTGTCCAAAATCTACACCCGCACTGGCGATACGGGGCAAACAGCTCTTGGCAATGGCGACCGCGTGCCCAAGTTTGATCTGCGCGTGGCTGCTTATGGCACTGTGGATGAAACCAACGCCACCCTTGGGATAGCGCGTTTGCATGGCGGGGCGCTGGATGACAGTTTGGCGCGGGTGTCCAATGACCTGTTCGATCTGGGCGCTGATCTGTGCACGCCAGATATCGAGAATGACGCCACCGCCCCCTATCCGCGCCTGCGCATCATCGCAGCGCAGGTGGATCGGCTTGAGGCTGAAATTGACGCGATGAACACCCATCTGGCCCCGCTGCGCAGTTTCATTCTGCCGGGTGGTTCACCCCTTGCCGCCCATTTGCACCTGTGCCGCACCACCTGCCGCAGGGCTGAACGCCTGACCGTGGAACTGGCCGCCCATGAAGCGGTGAACCCTGAGGCGATCAAGTACCTTAACCGCTTGTCGGATTGGTTCTTTGTGGCTGGCCGCATCGCCAACAACAACGGCGCGCAAGATGTGCTGTGGGTTCCGGGCCTGACGCGGGGCTGAAAACTCAATGGGCGGCAAAGCCTAAGGCCGCGCTACCCATGATTCTTTGCATGCACCGCCCCTATGGCGTCTGCGCGACAAACCGTGTCGATTTTGGCCTTTTGCCCCAAGCCAAGACAGTTTAAAGCACCAGCGAGAGCTTGCCCTGGCCACTTGGCCCCCTACTGGAGAGATGCGCGATGAAGGTCCTTGTGCCTGTCAAACGTGTGATCGATTACAACGTGAAGGTTCGCGTCAAGGCGGACGGGTCCGGTGTCGATCTGGCGAACGTGAAGATGTCGATGAACCCCTTTGACGAAATTGCCGTCGAAGAGGCGATCCGCCTGAAAGAAAAAGGCATTGCGACCGAGGTGATCGTGGTGTCGATCGGTGTGAAGCAAGCGCAAGAAACCCTGCGCACCGCTTTGGCCATGGGCGCTGACCGTGCGATCTTGATCGAAGCCACCGCCGACGTGCAAACCGATATCGAACCGCTGGCCGTTGCCAAACTGCTGGCCGCTGTGGTCGCCGAAGAAGCCCCTGGTTTGGTGCTTTGTGGCAAGCAAGCCATCGATAATGACATGAACGCCACGGGCCAAATGCTGTCGGCCCTGCTGGGCTGGTCGCAGGGCACCTTTATCTCGGAACTGGTGGTTGCCGATGGCAAAGCCACCGTGACGCGTGAAGTGGACGGCGGCTTGCAAAGCATCGCCGTAACACTGCCCGCCGTGTTGACGGTTGACCTGCGCCTGAACGACCCGCGTTATGCCAGCCTGCCTAACATCATGAAAGCCAAGGCCAAGCCTTTGGCGCTGAAAACACCGGCCGATTATGGCGTAGATGTGTCTCCGCGTCTGACCGTGCTGAAAACCGTGGAACCCGCTGGCCGTAAGGCGGGCGTCAAGGTTGGCTCGGTGGCCGAGTTGATTGCAAAACTTAAAGACGAAGCGGGGGTGATCTAAGATGGCCGTTCTTCTGGTTGCAGACGTAAATGACGGTGCTTTGGCCACCGATCAGGTCGCCAAAGCCCTTGCTGCCCTGACCACTTTGGGCGAGGTCCATGTGCTGGTCGCAGGCACCGGCGGCGATGCCGCAGCGGCTGAAGCGGCCACATTGGCTGGTGTGTCCAAAGTGCTTTTTGCCGATGACCACGCCTATTGCCACGGCATGGCCGAAGCCACCGCCGCTTTGGTGGTTGGTCTGGCGGGTGGCTATAGCCACATCTGTGGTGCCGCCACCGCCGCCAACAAGAACGTGCTGCCCCGTGTGGCTGCCTTGTTGGATGTGATGGTCCTGTCAGATGTGACTGCCGTGATCGACGCCGACACGTTTGAACGCCCGATCTATGCGGGCAACGCTGTGCAGACGGTCAAATCGTCTGACGGCAAGAAAGTCTTCTCGGTGCGCACCGCAGGCTTTACGGCTGTGGGCACCGGCGGTTCTGCTGCTGTCGAGAAAATCGGCGGTCCGGGGGCGAATGCCCTGTCTGCTTGGGTGGAGGACCGTGTGGCAACCTCGGATCGTCCCGAACTGACATCGGCTGGCATCGTGGTGTCTGGTGGGCGTGGCGTTGGGTCGAAGGAAAGCTTCGATATGATCGAAAAGCTGGCCGATAAGCTGAATGGCGCCGTAGGGGCATCCCGTGCCGCCGTGGATTCGGGCTATGCACCCAACGACTGGCAAGTGGGCCAAACGGGCAAAGTGGTTGCGCCGAACCTCTATGTCGCCGTCGGTATTTCGGGCGCGATCCAGCACCTTGCGGGGATGAAAGATTCCAAAATCATCGTTGCAATCAACAAGGATGAAGAGGCGCCGATCTTCCAAGTGGCCGACTATGGCTTGGTGTCTGACCTGTTCACCGCTGTGCCGGAACTGATTGAAAAGCTGTAAGCTGGGCAAAGACCCCCACGCAAATCATCAAGGGCGGTCCGACAGGGCCGCCCTTTGCCTTAGCGCACCAGCCAATCCAGCGCGCGGGTGGGCAGAATGCGCCGCGCAAAACCTGCGATATAGGTGGGCAAGGTGACGTAATAGCGCGCCTTGGGGCGTCGGGATTCCACGGCATGGATCAGTGCTTTGGTCACGGCAGAGCAGGGCAGTTCGAACCGGTCTTTCTTTCCCGTTGTGTCATAAAGCCTTGCGCGAAAGCGGACATAATCGGCAGCGCGGGCCGAGTTTTGCCAATCAATCCAGCGTTCGAAATGCGCCTGAGCATTGACCCTAATCTTGGTGCCAATTGGACCTGGTTCGATCAAGATCACCTCCACCCCCGTGCCGCGCATTTCCAGCCGCAGCACATCGCTTAAGCCTTCCATGGCGAACTTGGTGGCCACATAGGCCCCGCGCCATTCCGCCCCCACAATCCCCAAAACCGACGAGCAGTTGACGATCCGCCCGCCACCTTGCGCCCGCATCAGGGGCAGGATGCGGCGGGTTAGGTCGTGGTAGCCAAACAGGTTCACCTCAAATATCGCGCGCAGGGCATCGCGGGGCAGGTCTTCGACCAAGCCGGGGCTGGCAAAGGCACCGTTGTTGAATAGGGCATCCAGCCGCCCGCCACGCGCCATAACCTGATCCACCGCTGCCGCGATGGATGCTTCATCCGCGTAATCCAGCACAAAGCTGTCCAACCCTTCGGCCTGCAACCGCGCGCAATCTTTGGCTTGCCTGCAGGTGGCCAAAACCTGCCAGCCCCGCGCCGCCAACCCATGCGCCGCATCATAGCCAATGCCAGACGAACAGCCGGTGATCAAAATGGTTTTCATGGCACGATGTCCCCTTTTGCGGCAAGGGTAACAGAACCCCGCGCCGCGCCAACCCTGTGCGCCACGCAAAACGCTCTGGACCCAAGCGTAAGGGCGCACTACACAACGCCCATGTCCGATACGCCTGACGAAGATCTCCCCGAGGCCGCAGACCTGCCTGCCGAGCCTATCATGCGCAACGAGCCTTTGGCCCGTGCCATTGGTGAGCGTTATCTGACCTATGCTTTGTCGACCATCATGCACCGCGCCCTGCCCGATGCCCGCGACGGCCTAAAGCCCGTTCACCGCCGCATTCTGTTTGCGATGCGCGAATTGCGTTTGGCTTCGACCGGGGGTTTCCGCAAATCGGCCAAGATTTCGGGCGATGTGATGGGCAACTATCACCCGCATGGCGATGCGGCGATTTACGACGCCATGGCGCGCTTGGCGCAAGATTTTAACGTGCGTTATCCCTTGGTTGACGGCCAAGGTAACTTTGGCAACATCGACGGCGACAATCCCGCCGCCGCCCGTTACACCGAAGCCCGCCTAACGGCTGTGGCCGAGGCGCTGATGGAAGGTTTGGCCGAAAACGCCGTGGATTACCGCGCCAATTACGATGGCACGCTGGAAGAGCCTGTCGTGATGCCTGCGGCCTTTCCAAACCTTTTGGCCAACGGATCCTCGGGCATTGCCGTGGGCATGGCGACCAACATCCCGCCGCATAATCTGGATGAGTTGATCCAAGGCTGCCACGCGCTTTTGGCCAATCCTGATCTTGAAATTGAAGCGCTGGTCAATCTGATTCCCGGCCCGGATTTTCCAACAGGCGGTGTGATCATCGAAGACAGCGCTACGATCTTGGAAAGCTACCGCACTGGACGGGGCGGTTTTCGCACCCGTGCGCGCTGGCAGATCGAAGATATGGGCCGCGGGATGTGGCAAATCGTCGTCACGGAAATTCCCTACCAAGTCGCAAAATCCAAACTGATCGAGCGTTTGGCCGAACTGGTGAACCTGAAAAAGGTGCCGCTTCTGGCCGATGTGCGTGATGAATCCGCCGATGACATTCGCATCGTTCTAGAGCCACGCTCGCGCACGGTGGAACCTGACCAACTGATGGCCGCCCTGTTTCGCAATTCGGAACTGGAAAGCCGGTTCAGCTTGAACATGAACGTGCTGATTGACGGCAAAGTGCCCAAGGTCTGCAACCTGAAAGAGGTGCTGCGCGCCTTTCTAGATCATCGCCGCGATGTCTTGAACCGCCGCAGCCAGCACCGCGTTGATAAGATCGATGCACGGCTAGAGATTTTGGAAGGTTTCCTGATCACCTTCCTGCACCTTGACCGTGTTATTGATATTATCCGATATGATGACGATCCGAAACGCGCTTTGACGGCTGAAAACTGGACAAAAAAGCACAAGCGCGCGGTTTCCGAGAAAGACTATGTCTCACCCCCCGAAGGGGTAGGCCAGTTGAACGACGTGCAGGCTGAAGCCATCCTCAATATGCGCTTGCGGTCTTTGCGCCGTTTGGAAGAGATGGAACTGATCGCCGAACGCGATGCCTTGGTGCTGGAACGTGCGGGCCTTGCGGGGCTTTTGGCATCGGATGCGGCGCAATGGCAGCGCATCGGGGTCGAGCTTGAGGATATCCGCAAAGCCTTTGGCAAAGGCACCAAACTGGGGGCGCGCCGCACGAGCTTTGCCGAAGTCGGTGAGACAATTGAAATCACCGCCGAGGCGATGATTGAACGTGAACCGATCACCGTCATCTGTTCGCAAATGGGCTGGATCAGGGCGCTGAAAGGCCATGTCGATCTGGGCCTTGAGCAAAAGTTCAAAGACGGCGATGCGGCGCGGTTTGCATTTCACGCAGAGACGACCGACAAAATCCTGATCGTCGGGGCCAATGGGCGGTTTTATACCGTGATAGGGGCCAACCTGCCCGGTGGGCGTGGAATGGGTGAACCTGTAAGGCTGATGGTTGATCTGCCCAATGACACGTGCATCGTGGATCTGATGATCTTCCGCCCTGCCGAAAAGCTGTTGGTTTGCTCGACCGCGGGCGATGGCTTTGTTGTGGTGTCTGACGAAGTGCTGGCCCAAACCAAAGCGGGCAAGCAGGTGCTGACCTTGGGCGATGGCGTCAAGACCGCCGTGTGCCGCCGCGTGCAGGGCGATCAGGTGGCTGTGGTGGGCGAGAACCGCAAGGTTTTGGTCTTCCCCTTATCTGACCTGCCCGAAATGGCGCGGGGCAAAGGGGTGCGTTTGCAAAAGTACAAGGATGGCGGGTTAAGCGATGCCACCACCTTTGTGCTGGACAAGGGCCTGTCGTGGAAAGACCCCGCAGGGCGCACCCGCACCGAGACTGAACTGGCCGAGTGGAAAGCGGCGCGCGGCACCACGGGCCGTATGGCCCCGCGTGGCTTCCCGCGCGACAATCGGTTTGATTAAGGCCGCCTAGGTTTCCACCCACATCCGCAGCAGGTTTGATCGCGTTTTGGAAAGCCGGTCGAATTGGGCTGATTTGCCTTCGGCTGCAAAACAGGTATCAACGGCTTGGTCCAGATCAAACAAAATCTCGCGCTGGGTCAGGCGACGGGCTTTGGTCATGATGCGTCCTAAAGCTGAGTATCACTGTCATCCTCGGGCACGCTTTTCGGGGTGGTTAAGATTAACCAAGTGTTTTAGTCAGAATTACGCAGGGTCTACCTTTAGCCAAACCCCGCCTTCTGGCCGCAGCGTCAAGATCATCACCGGTTTGGGGGCTTTGCCGGGGATTAGGGTATAGCGAAATCGGGCCAGCAGGGTCGCCAGAATGATCACGGCTTCTTGCAAGGCAAACGACGCCCCGATGCAGATGCGCGGGCCATCGCCAAAGGGCAGATAGGCAAAACGCGGGATGGATTTGGGGTCGATAAAGCGGTCTGGGTCAAAAGCATCGGGGTTTTGCCAGTGGTCATGGTGGCGGTGCAGGGCATAGATTGGCAAGATCACCGTATCACCGGGCCGAACTTCACGCCCGCACAGCGTATCGGTCTTGCGGGCGGTGCGTGCCAGAAAGGCAGCGGGCGGGTACAGGCGCAGAGCTTCGTCGACGATGCGGCGGATCAGGGGCAGGGCGGGCAGATCGGCGGCGGTGGCGGCGCGGTCGCCTAGGGCGGCTTGTGCTTCTTCGCGGGCTGCATCCTGCACCTTGGGGTCAAAGGCGCACAGGTATAGCGACCAAGCCAAGGTGAGGGCCGTGGTTTCATGGCCCGCGACGATGAAGGTCAAAAGGTTATCGCGCAACTCATCAGGGTTCATCTTGCGGCCGGAATTGGGGTCTTCGCCCGCCAAAAGCAGGTCTAACAGGTCAGGAATGCCGGTTTTCGGGCGGTGGCGGGCCTGATCAATCGCCCCGTTTGCCATCTTCTTCATCTGGCGCAAAGCGGGGCCGGAAAACATCCGCCCCGGGCGCGGAACCCAACCCGGCGCGCCCAAGATATCCAGCACCGACAGCTTGGCAGTTTGGCTGATGTAGGTTTCAATCGCACGGTGCACGCCTGCGCGGTCAAACCCCTCGCCACCCGAAAAGGTCACGTCCGAGATCACTTCAAATGTCGCGGCGACCATTTCGTCAAAAGCGTCAATCGCGCGGCCAGAGGCAGCAGCAAAGCGGGCAGAGGCGCGGTCTGCGGCGGCGGTCATCACAGGCGCAAGGGCCGCGATGTTGCGATGGGTGAAAACGGGGGCTGCCGTGCGGCGTTGCCAGTGCCAATCTGCCCCTTCGGCCACAAACATCGAATTGCCAATGGCGGGTTCCAAGATCAGCTTGGTGACCAAGGATTTGGGATAATCCTCGACCCCGTCGCGCAGAACATGACGCAGGGCTTGCGGATCCATCACCATATGCCAGCGCTTGCCCGTTGTGCCCGACAAGATCGGCTTGCGAGTGGCGATTTCGGGGATCAGTTCTAACACGTTGCGCCGACCCGCTTGCAACGAGCCCCAGATGCCCAAAGGCACAGTTGCCAATGGCACGCGCACGGGGAAGTCTGTCGTGGTCTTATCCATCCGCCTGCCCGCTTTTGTCCGTCATGGGGCAGATATAGGGCCATTGGCCGCCAAGGCCACCCTTGCCCCCGTTGCTAAGCGTCCCAAGCCCCGCTATCCCAAAGATACCCCAGTTCGGGGACAAAGGGTCTGCACCATGAACCTTGCCCGCCTGATTCGCGCTTTGCCCGCCTTGGCCCTGCTGGTCGTCTTGGCCGCCTGTGATGCCAAAGATATGGGCGACCCGCCGCACCCGATGGGCAATTTTAAGATGAATGCTTTCTTCATTGATGCCCAGAAAGCGCAGACTGTCCCGCTTTCGCGCACCGCACAGCCCGAGGATTGGGAGACGGTGATGGGTGACGCCATGACGGAACGCTTTGGCACCTATGCTGGCGACAAGCCGTTTGAATTTGGCATTTCTATTGATGGCTATGTCTTGGCACCTCGGGGGGTGCCAGTGGTGGCAAGCCCAAAGTCGGCGCTGATCATAAGACTGCACGTCTATGACAGCGCGAAAAAACAGTTTCTGGAAGAGGGCGGCAAGCGAATTACGGTTATGGAAGGTGTGTCAGGCGAAAGTTTCGTAGGCTCTGGCTGGACACAGAACAAACAGGCCCAGATGAAAAAACTGGCCAGAAACGCAGCCAAAGCCGTGCAAGATTATATGCTGGAACACCCCGAATGGTTGGGTCTGCCCCCGCTGCAAACCCCGCCGCCTTGACCAGGCGGACGCCAAGGGTGATCTGGTCGCCAAGCCGACCTAGGCGGTTGTTTAGAGGTGGCTTGGCCAAAGGCGATCTAGTTTTCCAATCCGCTTGATTTTTCCGCGCGTCCGGCTTAAGCCCCCGCGCGTGTAAATCTGGGTCCCTCGTGACCCCTCTGAACCGAGAGCGACCCAAATGGCTAAGGCAAAGTTTGAACGGAACAAACCGCACGTTAACATTGGCACGATTGGCCACGTTGACCATGGCAAGACCACGCTGACCGCGGCGATCACCAAGTACTTCGGCGAATTCCGCGCCTATGACCAGATCGACGGCGCGCCCGAAGAGCGGGCTCGTGGCATCACGATCTCGACCGCGCACGTGGAATACGAGACGGCAAACCGTCACTACGCCCACGTCGACTGCCCCGGCCACGCTGACTATGTGAAGAACATGATCACCGGCGCTGCTCAGATGGACGGCGCGATCTTGGTTTGCGCAGCCTCTGATGGCCCGATGCCGCAAACGCGTGAGCACATTTTGCTCGGCCGCCAGGTGGGTATTCCCTACATGGTGTGCTACATGAACAAGGTCGACCTGGTCGACGACGAAGAACTGATTGAACTGGTCGAGATGGAAATCCGCGAACT
>CAMAYO010000044.1 GCA_945862465.1 Pseudorhodobacter antarcticus
GGGGGTCTGGGGGCAGACGGCCCCCGGCTTTGGGTGTGAGGTATGAGCCGTCTTGACCGATTGATGCGGCCCAAATCCATCGCCGTGCTGGGTGCTGGCTGGGCTTTGAACGTGATCGAGCAATGCCGTAAAATGGGCTTTGCAGGGCAGGTTTGGCCCGTGCATCCGACTAAGGGCGAGATTGGTGGACTAAAGGCCTATGCCTCTCTGGCTGATCTGCCCGGCGTTCCGGATGCCACCTTTATCGGTGTGAACCGTTTTGCCACCATCGATGTGGTGGCCGAGCTTTCTGCTATGGGGGGCGGGGGGGCCATTTGTTTTGCCAGTGGCTGGACAGAAGCTGGAGAGCCCGAGTTGCAGGCCAAACTGGTGGCGGCTGCGGGGGATATGCCGATCTTGGGGCCGAATTGCTACGGCGTGATCAATTACCTGGATGGGGCTTTGCTGTGGCCCGATCAGCATGGTGGGGTGCCTGTCACCTCTGGCGTGGCGCTGGTCAGTCAATCTTCCAACATCGTGATCAATCTAGGGATGCAAAAGCGCGGGCTTCCGGTGGCCTATGTCGCCTGTCTGGGCAATGCCGCCGTTGTGGGCTTGGCTGAACTGGCGGGCGCGGTGCTGGATGATCCGCGTGTCACAGCCCTTGGGCTTTATGTTGAAGGCATTGACGATGCCACGGCCTTTGCTGCCTTGGCCGAGAAGGCCCGCGCTTTGGGCAAAGGCATCGCCCTGATTAAGTCGGGCAAGACCGACCTGTCGCGCAAGGCGGCCGCATCGCACACAGCGTCTTTGGCGGGGGGCGGGGCCGCGTCGAGTGCGTTTTTGCGCCAGATTGGGGTGGCAGAGGTGAACTCACCTTCCGAATTGATCGAGACGCTGAAGATCTTCCATGTGCATGGCATGGGCTTGGGGCGGCGGATATGTTCGCTGTCGTGTTCGGGTGGCGAGGCGGGGTTGGTCGCCGATTTGGCAGAGCCGATAGGCATCGAATTCCCCCCTGTTGCCGACCCTATCCGCGAGAGGTTGGGCGAAATCCTTGGCCCCATCGTGGCGATCGCCAATCCGTTGGATTACCACACCTTCATCTGGGGTGACGGCCCGCGCACCACCGATGTCTTCACCACCATGCTGTCGGGCTATGACGCGGGCATTTATATCATCGACATGCCCCGCGGCGACCGCTGTGATCCTTCGGGCTATCAGCCCGCCTTTGATGCCATCGTGGCGGCGCAGGCCAACACAGGCAGGCCGGCGTTTCCCGTGGCATCGATGCCCGAGAACTTTGATGAGGCTTACGCCGCTCAGCTTTTGTCGCAAGGGGTTTGCGTTTTGATGGGGTTGGAAACTGCTTTGGCCGCGATCAAGGCCGCGCAGATACCCGCAGGGGCCTCAGGCTGGCGGCCTATGGCCGCTTTGCCGCCGCGCGACACGACCTTGTTGAGCGAGGCTGAGGGCAAGGCGTTGCTGTCCGCTGCCGGTATTGCTGTGCCTAAATCGGTCACAGCGCCAACGCTGGCGGGCGCAACGGCAGCGGCTCAAGGGCTGACTGCACCCTTTGCACTGAAGGGTTTGGGCTTTGCGCATAAGACCGAAGCCGGCGCTGTGCGCTTGGGGCTGACCAGTTTGGAAGGTCAGGCCGAGATGCAAGGGGCCACGGGCTATCTGGTGGAAGAGATGGTCACAGGCGCTGTGGCCGAAATCCTTGTGGGCCTGCAACGTGACCCGATCTATGGCCTGACGCTGACCTTGGGCATGGGCGGTGTTACGGCCGAGGTTTTGGCCGATACTGTCACACTGATCTTGCCCGCCACGGCGGATCAAATCCTAGAATCGCTGCGCGGCTTGCGACTTTGGCCCTTGCTGGACGGCTATCGAGGTCGCCCCAAGGCCGATATGGCCGCTTTGGCGGATCTTGCCGTGCAACTGGGGGCTTTGATGGCGTCCGACGCCAGCCTTGAAGAGATTGAAATCAACCCGGTTCTCGTGCGCCAAAAGGGTGCCGTGGCCGTTGACGCCCTTATCAGGAGAGTTTGACATGGACATGTCCACCCAAGGCCCGATCAAAACCCGCCGCGAGGGCGCTATCCTTGAAGTCACCCTTGATCGTCCCAAAGCCAACGCGATTGATCTGGCGACGAGCCGCATCATGGGCCAGACCTTCCGCGCCTTTCGCGATGATGACACCCTGCGCGTCTGCATCCTGCGGGCTGAGGGGGAGAAGTTCTTCTGTCCCGGTTGGGATTTAAAAGCCGCCGCCGGTGGCGATGCGGTCGATGGCGACTATGGTGTGGGTGGTTTTGGCGGGTTGCAGGAACTGCCCAACCTGAACAAGCCGGTGATTGCGGCCGTCAACGGCATTTGCTGCGGCGGCGGGTTGGAACTGGCGCTCTCGGCCGATTTGATCCTGTGCAGCGACAATGCCACCTTTGCGCTGCCGGAAATCCGATCAGGCACGGTGGCGGATGCTGCCTCGATAAAGCTGCCAAAACGCATTCCCTATCATGTGGCGATGGACCTGCTGCTGACGGGCCGCTGGTTTGACGCCGATGAGGCGCTGCGTTGGGGGATTGTGAAAGAGATTTGCAAGCCCGCTGACCTGCTGTCAAAAGCATGGGACTTGGCCCGCCTGCTCGAATCCGGCCCGCCGCTGGTTTACGCCGCCATCAAAGAAGTCGTGCGCGAGGCCGAGGCTTTGCGCTTCCAAGACGCGCTGAACCGCGTCACCAAGCGCCAACTTGTGACGGTGGACAGGCTGTATTCCAGCGAGGACCAGCTAGAGGGAGCCCGCGCCTTTGCCGAAAAGCGCGAGCCGGTTTGGAAGGGCAAGTAAGACTTTTTAAAGGACGGTAGGGTGCGTGCTTGCACGCACCGTTGCCGAACAGTGGAGCGTGCTTGCACGCACCCTACCGCGCCGGAATAACCTTGCCCGGGTTCATCAACCCTTCTGGATCCAGCGCTGCCTTCACAGCCCGCATCACATCCAGCGCCACGGGGTCTTTGCGCCGTGCCATGCTGTTGAGCTTTGACAATCCTACCCCATGTTCAGCGCTAAAGCTGCCGCCCAGATCGGCTACAATATCCTCGACCGCTTCGACGACAGCGTCATAAAGGGCGGGGTCGTCGCGGGTGGGATAGACGGAAAAGTGCACATTCCCGTCACCCAGATGCGCCACGCTGATTGTGTCGGCCCCAGCGTCTAGGTCAGGCAGGCGGGCGTCAAAGCGGATGAAGAATTCCGGCACCAGATGCAAGGGCAGGGCGATGTCGGTGTCAATCGTGGGCTGGCGGTCAATGGTGATCTCGGCCGCCAATTCGCGGCGTTTCCACATGGCTAGGCGCTGGGCGTCGTTTTGGGCGATCTCGGCATCCAGAACAGCCCCCGTTTCGATCAGGGCGGCCAGCGTGTCTTCTAACAACGCCATAACGGGCACGGTGCCATCGGCATTCGGAGTGTAATCTTTGGGCGCAGTTGCGGCTATTTCCACCAAAATGTTGGTATCGTAGCGCCGATCAAAGGGCAGGCGAATGTCGGGGCGGCATTCGGACAGGCGCTGCATATAGCTGCCGGGCATATATTCAAACGCCTCAACCGCCCCGCCCGAGGCTTCTTGCAAGCGGTTCAGCAACTCCAAAGCATCGGGCAGGCTGCGCGCGGCCAGCGTGGCTGTGGCATAGGCCTTGGGGCGCGGCACCAGCTTCATCACGGCGGCGGTGATCACGCCCAGCGTGCCTTCCGCGCCAATGAACATCTGGCGCAGATCGTAGCCCGAATTATTTTTGTGCAGTTCTGACATCAGGTTCAAGATGCGGCCATCGGGCAAAACCACCTCTAGCCCCAAGCACAGCGCGCGGGTTGACCCATAGCGCACCACGTTCGAGCCGCCCGCATTGGTGGAGAGCACCCCGCCGATCATGGCTGACCCACGCGCGCCAAACCACAGGGGAAAGTACAATCCCTGCGCCTCGGCCGCGTCGTGCAGGGCTTGCAGCACCACCCCCGCCTCGACGATGGCGATGCGGGTGGAGGGGCGGATTTCGCGGATTTTGTTCAGTCGTTCGACCGACAGCATCAAGCCGCCGTTGGTCATGGCCCCGCCGACGAGGCCGGTCAGGCCCGACACGGGGATGACGGGCGTTTTATGTCTTGCGGCACATTGCAGCACCGCCGCCACCTGTGCCGTATCTGCAGGGCGGGCCACGGCCATGGGGTTGGGGTGGTAATGCCCGCTCCAATCGCCGGTGTATTTGGCAAGGTCGGGGCCGGTCAGCACATGGGCTGGGCCGAGCAACGCGCGCAGGTCATCAATCAGGGTCATGGAATTTCCTTGAGCAGGTCCAGCACAGAGGGCCCAATGCCCGAAACAATCACCTGAACGCCTTGGGCATTGGGGTGGAGGCCATCGGGTTGCAGATATTGGGTCAAAGCGGCGGGGTCGGGGGATTTGGCGACAAGGGGGGCAAAAAAGCTTGGGGCCAGCAGCACGCTGTATTGGGCGGCAAGGTCGGGGTAAATCGCATCGAACTGGGCCTTATAATCGGGGCCATAGTTGCTTGCCGCTTGCATGCCTATCAGCAGCACGGGGATGTTCTTGGCCTTGGCCCCCTGCAAGATCGCATCCAGATTGGCGCGGGTCTGGGCGGGGTCGATCCCGCGCAGCATATCATTGGCCCCAAGCGTGACGATCAGGCCCTGCACGTCGGGGGCCAGCGTCCAATCCAACCGCGCCAGCCCACCGGCCGAGGTGTCGCCCGACACGCCCGCATTTTGGATCGTGACTGTTTGGCCCTGTGCCGCCAGCCAAGCCTGCAGCTGCGGCACAAAGCCCTCTTCGGGCGCAAGGCCATACCCTTGGGTCAAACTGTCGCCCAAAGCGGCGATTGTGGCGGCAGAGACAGGGTTTGCCAGCAATAACGCAAGGCTGACATTGCGCAGCGCGCGGATCGGCCCATATGTGATAAAACGAGCAAAGGCGAAGACCATGGCCACAGTGTTAGAATTGCAAGATGTCCACCTGCGCCTGAACGGCAATGCCGGACCAGTCGATATCCTGCGCGGCATCTCTTTATCCGTGACGAGCGGCGAAAGCCTTGCCTTGGTCGGGCCGTCTGGGTCGGGCAAATCCTCGCTCCTTATGGTAATGGCCGGATTGGAACGGGCCACAGGCGGACGTGTTGGCGCCTTGGGCCAAGATTTGACCCAAATGGACGAGGACGCTTTGGCCCGCTTTCGTCGAGGCAATATGGGCGTGGTTTTCCAAAGCTTCCACCTGATTCCGACATTAACTGCCCTAGAAAACGTCGCCGTCCCCTTGGAAATCGCCGGAGAGGCCGATGCCTTTGGCCGCGCGCGGGTGGAACTGGGCCGTGTAGGGCTTGGATCAAGGGCGGGGCATTATCCCAGCCAGTTGTCAGGCGGCGAGCAGCAAAGGGTCGCCCTTGCCCGCGCTTCAGTCAGTCGGCCCAAGCTTTTGCTGGCAGATGAGCCTACGGGCAATCTGGATACTGCCAATGGCGCGGCGATCATGGACCTGCTGTTTGATTTGCGCGATGCGCATGGGGCGACCTTGGTCATGGTCACCCATGCAGCGGAATTGGCTGCGCGCTGTGATCGTGTGTTGAAACTGGCCGACGGGCTTTTGGCATGAACTGGCCCTTGGCATGGCGCTTGGCGCGGCGCGAGTTGCGCGGCGGTTTGGCTGGCTTTCGCGTGTTGATCTTGTGCTTGGCGCTGGGCGTGGCAGCCATTGCAGCCGTGGGCTTGCTGCGCTCGGCCATTCAAGGCGGGCTGGCTGACCAAGGTGCTGTGCTGCTGGGCGGCGATGCGCAGATGAACTTCACCTACCGCTTCGCGTCGGACGCCGAAAAGGCGTGGATGGCCGATCATGCGGTGGAGGTGTCTGAGATCGTCGATTTCCGCTCGCTTGCCGTGGCCGGCGAGGATCGCGCGTTGACGCAGGTGAAGGCGGTAGATGACGCTTGGCCTTTGGTCGGCGCGGTGGGCTTGGAAGAAGGCAACCTGGCGCAGGCTTTTGCGCCGCAAGGCGGGCTGCCGGGTGGCGTGATGGATAAAATCCTCGCCGATCGGCTTGGCTTAAAGGTGGGCGACACCTTCAAACTGGGCACGCAAACCTTTCGGCTGGGCGCTGTGCTTTTGAAAGAGCCTGACAGCGCCACCGCAGGCTTTGGCCTTGGCCCGCGCACCTTGGTGCGCACGGCTGATCTGGCGCAATCTGGCTTGATCGTGCCGGGAACACTGTATGAAGCTGATTACCGCCTGCTGTTGCCTGCGGGGGCAGATCTGGATGCGCTGCAAGCCGAGGCCGAAGTTGCGTTTCGCGACAAGGGCATGGTGTGGACTGACAAGCGCAACGCCGCGCGCGGGGTGGAGAAATTCGTCGATCGGTTGGGGTCGTTTTTGATCTTGATCGGGCTTGCAGGGCTGGCCGTGGGCGGGGTGGGTGTTGCTTCCGCCGTGCGGGCCTTTATGGCGGCACGGGTGGGCACGATTGCCACGTTGAAAGTTTTGGGGGCTGAAGGGGCGTTGGTGCTGCGGGTTTACTTGTTGCAGATCACCGTGATTTGCCTTGTTGGCGTGGTTTTGGGTTTGGCATTGGGCGCGGGCGGGTTGCAGCTGGGTGCACCGCTGCTGGCAGCGCTGATGCCCTTTCCGGTGGCCTTTGGCCTATACTTCGCACCTTTGCTCCAAGCCGCCTACTATGGCATGGTCAGCGGACTGCTCTTTGCGCTTTGGCCTTTAGCGCAAGCGGTACGACAGCGCGTCACCTCTTTGTATCGGGGCACGGACGAGCGAGTCTGGCCCAAGCCCGCGCATTTGGCCGGGATAGCCGCGCTTTTGGCGCTGTTTGTCGGCGGGGCGGTGTGGTTTTCGGGCAGCGCCAGTTTGGCCTTGGGCACTTTGGGCGGGGTCTTTGCGGCTTTGGTCGTTTTGGCCGTGGCGGGGTTTGGCGTGAAACGTCTGGCCCGCGCCGCAGCGCGCTTGGGGTTGGTCAATGGAAGGCCCGCTTTGCGCTGGGCGCTGGCGGCGATGGGTGGCCCTCGGTCAGAGGTGCAGGCTGTGGTTTTATCGCTGGGCCTTGGCCTGTCGGTTTTGGCTGTGGTGGGCCAGATTGATGCCAATTTCCGCGCCGCAATCGCCCGCGACCTTCCCGCCAAGGCGCCGAGCTTTTTCTTTATAGATATCCAAGACGCCCAGCTTGACCCCTTTGCCAGCCTGATGGCGGGCAACCCCGCCGTCACCCAAGTGCAAACCGCCCCGATGCTGCGCGGCATTCTCACGCAGATCAACGGGCGTAACGCGCGCGATGTGGTGGGTGATCATTGGGTGGTCACGGGGGATAGGGGGGTCACCTTTTCCGACAATCTGCCTGCGGGCACGACGGTAACGGAAGGGGAATGGTGGCCGAAAGACTACACGGGGCCCGCGCAGATTTCGTTCGCGGCAACCGAGGCAGAAGAGATGAACTTAAAGCTGGGGGATCAGCTGACAGTCAACATCTTGGGCCGCGATGTTGCGGCCACTCTCACGTCGTTCCGCAAGGTCGATTTTTCCAGCGCGGGCATGGGCTTTATCATGGTGATCAATTCCGCCGCCGTAGCCGGCGCGCCGCACAGTTCCATAGCCACCGTCTATGCAGCCCCCGAGGCCGAGGCCGAAATTTTGCGCCAAGCCTCGGACACATTCCCCAACATCACCGCGATTGCGATGAAAGAAGCCATCGCCCGCGCGGCTGAGGCTTTGTCGGCCATTGCGACCGCAACCGTATTGGCGGCAGGGGCGGTCTTGGTCACGGGGCTGGTTGTTCTGGTGGGCGGCGCTGCAGCGGGTGTTCCCGCGCGAATGCGCGAGGCGGCGATTTTGCGCGTTTTGGGAGCTAGCCGCGCGCGGGTTTTGGCCAGCTTTGCGCTGCGATCCGCTTTGATGGGCGCTGCGGCGGGGGGTGTGGCGATGGGGGCAGGGGCCTTGGGCGGTTGGGCCACGCTTCGCTTGGTGATGGACCTGCCCTATAAGTTTGAGGCGTGGTCGGCCCTGTCGGTCGTGCTGGGTGGAATGCTTGCCACCTTAGCGGCGGGCGTGGTCTTTGCTTGGGGCCCGCTGTCCGCACGGCCTGCAGCGGTGCTGCGGCAGGCAGAGTAGCGCTGTTTGCAGCGCCGATCTGCCCCAACCCTAGCGCGTTTGTTCGCCCAACCAGTCGCGGAACGATGCCACCACCTCGGCCTGACATTCCACCAAGTATTGCGGCGCGGGATAGGCGCCGGAATGCACGTCTTGCGCAAAGCGGGTCATCGCCTCGATCCGCAGGGTTTGCAGGCGGGCGTGTTCGGCGGCGAAGTTGGCGTAAACCTTGGCGTGGCGCGGCACATGGCCAGAGTTTTGGCCCAGCACATCGTCGGTGAACAGGTACTGCGCATGGCCGCCCGCGCCGGCACCCATTGAGATCAGGAACAGGTCGGTCTTTTCCGCAATGGCTTGGGTGATGGAATGGGGCACCACTTCAATCTCGACGGCAAAGGCCCCCGCATCGGCAAGGGCCACGCATTGGTCCCACACGCGCTTGGCGCTGTCCAAGGTTTTGCCTACGGCCTTGAACCCGCCTGTCCAAGTGGCCTTGGATGGGATCAGCCCCACATGGCCGCACACCGGAATCGCGTGGTCAGCCAATTCGCGCACGGTTTTGAGTGAGCCGGAACAGTACACCCCATCCGCCCCCGCCTTATACAATGGCAAAGCCCAGCGCAGAAAATCATCCGTCCCGCCGATTTCATAGAAATTGTCGCCCGGGAAGGCAAAGACATGGGGGGCCACTTCGCGAAAGCGGCGATCATGGATCATGGCGGGCGGGATCGAGAACAGCTCTACCCCCGCCGCCGCAGCCGCCGCCGCCTCGTCCAACGTTTCAACGCGCAGCATGGCGTATTGGTGACGGCCCCGATTGGCCATCAGGTCGGCAACTGTGGGGCGTTTGGCCATCACAACACCTCGATATAAACGCGAGCACCTTCGACCTTGGTCTTGAAGGTTTTCAGGTTGATACAAACTGGCGCGCGCTTGGCCTCGCCTGTGCGGTAGTCAAACTGGCCGTTGTGCTTTGGGCATTCGATCAGATGGTCCATCACCAAGCCATCAGCCAGATGAACATCTTCATGGGTGCATTTGCCCGCCGTGGCATAAAACTTGCCATCGGGGGAATGGTAAATCGCATAAGTTGCCCCCGCATGATCAAAGCGGATCAGGTCTTCGGCGTCGATATCGGTGGTGGCACAAGCGTCAATCCAGGGCATTTTTCTGTCCTTCGTTCATTCAGCGGCGGCTTAACCCAGCGCGCCTTCGTGGAAATCCATGCGGTAAGGTTTAGCCGTCACGGGCAGATCGCGCTTTAGGAAATAGTCCTCATAAGCCAGTTGTCGCCGCAAAGCGGGCCACATTTCCGAAAAAGCTTCCCCGATCGAGGCGTTGGGGCGCGGCAGGTCGTGCTTGATCGCCTCATGCAGGGCGGGCAGGGCGTGATAGGGCACCATCGGGAACATGTGGTGTTCGACATGGTAGTTCATGTTCCAATAGATGAACCGCGAGATGGGGTTCATATAGACCGTGCGGCTGTTCAGCCTGTGGTCGATGACATTGTCGGCCAAACCGCCGTGTTGCAGCAGTCCCGTCATAATGTGGTGCCAAGCGCCGTACATGCGGGGCAAACCGATCACCATGAACGGCAAGATTGAGCGCATCCACAAAGCTAGCACCAAAGTGGCCACGTAAATCGCCAAGGATATCCGCGCCACGCGCACAACTTTGTGCCATTCGCTTTCAGGTACAAAGGTTTTCTCGGTTGGATGCACGCCGATAACGGCGTTGTAGACCAGTCTTGGGAAGAAGCTGATCACATCAGGCACGCCGATGAACGCCAGCAGGAGGCGAGCAAAAGCCGGCGGGCGCATGATGGCAATCTCGGGGTCGCGGCCGACGATGTAGGTGTCGGTGTGGTGGCGCGCATGGCTCCACCGCCAAGTGGCCGAATTGCGCATGATCATGAAACTGGCGATTTCATAGACCAATGTGTTCATCCAAGGCGTCTTAAAGGCCGTGCCATGCGATGCTTCGTGCCAGCGCGAGTCGGAGGCTGATCCGTAAAGCACCCCATAAGCCAGCCAGAAGGGGATTGACCACAGGCTGGGCCAAAGGGCGATGCCTGCGGCGGCAAACGCTAGCATGCAGCCATAAAGGATTGCCGTGTCGCGGATAGCGGGCTGATCTGACCGCTGCATCAGGTCTTTCATCACCTTGCGTGGCACCTCGGTATGATACCACTCGGCCGCGGCCAGACCAATCTCGACGGCACGTTTGCCGTCGGGACCCAGCAGACTGTAATCGCGTTTGGTCATGACCTCTCCCTCCACGCCGATGGCGCGTTTTGCGGCATTTAGGGCCAAGCTGGACGAAGGCGCAACAATGGACCTTTTGTATTTCGTCAGATATCGTCAAAGGCGCGGTACAAAATGACGAGAAAACATCATGGCAGCACGACCGGGGTTTGTGGAACTTGCCAAAGCGGCGGGCGTGTCGGTGGCTACGGTCGACCGCGCGTTGAACGGGCGGGAAAAGGTGCGGGCTGACACCGTGGCGCGTATCGCTGATGCGGCACGCAAACTGGGCCATCCTGCGGCACTGCGCTTGGCGGGGGCGGATGCCAACCTGCCCACGCTGCGCTTTGGGGTGGCTTTGCACAAGCAGGGCCAAGATTTCTACAAGGCCTTTGCAGAAGAGCTGCACCGCGCCGTGGCCGATGCCAAGGGTGTGCAGGGGCGGTTGGTGCTGGAATTCGCCTCGGGCCAAGCGCCGTCGGAAATGGCGCGGCGGTTGCGCTCGATGGAGGGGCGCTGCGATGTGTTGGCAGCGACGGCGGTGAACCATCCCGAAGTGACCGAAGCCGTCCAGCATCTGCGTAGCACGGGGATGCACGTGTTCGCCCTGCTGTCAGAATTCGCTGAAGGGGTGCGCACGGGGTATCTGGGGTTGGACAACCTGAAACATGGGCGCACGGCGGGCTGGATGATGGCCTTGGCCGCCAAAGGGCCTGGGAAGCTTGCGATCTTTGTCGGCGGCCATCGCTGGCATGGCCACGATCTGCGCGAAACCGGCTTTCGTGCTTACCTGCGCGAAGCAGCCCCAAGCCTTGAGGTGCTGGAAGCCCAGATCAACCTAGAAACCCGCCAACTGACCTACGAGGCGACCCAAGCCCTGCTGGCCCGCCACCCCACCCTGCGCGGCATCTACGTGGCAGGTGGCGGGATGGAGGGGGCGATTGCGGCCCTGCGCGAAGCCAAACGCCCCGATGTGGCGCTGATCGTGTCGGCCTTTACGCCTGAAAGTCGTGCTGCCTTGGCCACGGGGGTTGCGACGATGGTGATCGACACGCCGCTGGAAAAGCTGTGCCGTGCTCTGATTGCGGAAATGACCCGCGCTGCCCTTGGTCCGTCCGAGATGGACCACGTGGCGCTTTATCTGCCCCCCGATCTGCACGTCGGCGAATCAGTTTGACCGCCAGCTTTGGCAAAAGTGCCGCCCTTTCGCCAAAAAAATCGCTGCCTCGCGTGGGTAACGCGCGCGAACCCAAGACTTCGCGCGAGGCGGGGTTTGGTTGGAACGCCTGTTCTGTTTTTAGAATTTTCTGTTGATAATCCCCAAAAATGGAATATCAATTCCATGAGCGCGGACAATAATGGCCTGCGCAGCGGGAGAATCACGCCTTATGCTGCCTTTTGCCTTGAACCACATGACGGCGCCGAACATGGCTTGGCAGCCCTTTCTTGACTTGGCCAAGGGACTGGGTTGTGTGGGTGTTGAGTTTCGCAACGATCTGAACTCACCGCTCTTTGGCGGGACCAGCCCTGCCGAGGTCAAAGCGGCCATGGCCGCCCGTGGCTTGCGCTTTTTGGCGCTGGCCGAGGTGAAGATGTTCAACGATTGGTCCGACACTAAGCGGGCCGAGGCGGACGCGTTGATGAAAATCGCCGTCGCGGCAGGTGCGGAATCTGTTAGCCTTATCCCGCGCAATGACGGCGTGGCGACCGACCGAAAAGACAGTTTCAAAGTCACCGAAACCGCCCTGCGCGCCCTGCTGCCGATGCTTAAGGCGCATGGTCTAAAGGCCATGGTGGAACCCTTGGGCTTTGGCGTCTGCTCGCTGCGCTACAAAGATGTTCTGGCCGAGGTGATCCACGCCGTCGGCGGCGTTGGCACCTATTTCATGGTGCATGACACCTTTCACCACGCGCTGGCGGGCTTTGGGCCGATTTACCCGGAACTCACGGGAATTGTTCACGTTTCTGGCGTGAATGACGCGATCTATTTGGATGATATGCGCGACCCGCACCGTGTGTTGGTGGGGGCCGATGATGTCTTGGGCAACGTGGCGCAAATTCGCGCGCTTCGCGCTGCGGGCTACACAGGCCCGATATCTTACGAACCTTTTGCGCCTTCGGTGCATGGTCTGGCCGATCCGGCCGCGGCACTGAAAGCCTCGATGGAATTCATTCGCAAGGGCGTTGACGCCTAGGCGATGGAATACCGCCCCAAGCGGGCGGCCCGGTTGGGAGAGAACGGGGCGCCGGGCCCCTTATCTGGAGGAGAGAACCATGAAGAAGTATCTTATCGCTGGCGTTATGGCCCTCATGGGCACAACCGCAATGGCCGACATCGGTGTGACGATGGCCAAGTTTGACGACAACTTCCTGACCGTTCTGCGCAACGGCATCCAGTCCTATGCGGATGCCAATGGCCAGAAAGTGCAGATCGAAGACGCACAGGGCGATGTGGCCAAGCAATTGGACCAAATCAACAACTTCATCGCGTCGGGCGTTACTGCGATCATCGTGAACGCGGTTGACACCTCGGCCACGCAGGCCATGTCGGATGCGGCTGCTGCTGCCAACATCCCGCTGGTTTATGTGAACCGTCAGCCCATCAACGTTGACACGCTGCCCGACAACCAGGCTTTCGTGGCATCCAACGAAGTTGACTCGGGCACATTGGAAACCTTGGAAGTCTGCCGTTTGCTGAAAGAAGGCGGCAAGGCTGAAGCCAATGTTTACGTGATGCAGGGCGAACTGTCGAACCAAGCCGCTGTTCAGCGCACGGCTGACATCCATGACGTGATCGGCGGCACAGAGTGTGGCGTGAAGGTCAACATCATCGACGAGCAGACCGCCAACTGGTCGCGCGACGAAGCTGCAACCTTGATGACCAACTGGCTGTCGACTGGCACCGCGTTTGACGCTGTCATCGCCAACAACGACGAAATGGCCATCGGCGCCATTCAGGCGATGAAGGCTGGCGGTATTGATATGGCTTCGGTCATCGTCGCCGGCATTGATGCCACCCAAGACGCTTTGGCTGCCATGGCTGCTGGCGACCAAGACATCACCGTGTTCCAAGATGCAGCTGGCCAAGGGTCGGGCGCTGTGGATGCGGCTGTAAAGCTGGCAGCTGGCGAAACTGTGGAACAGAAAGTCTACATTCCGTTCCAACTGGTGACCCCGGCCAACATGGCTGACTTCACCTCGAAAAACTGATCTGCGTTTAACGCAGGGTGGGGGCGGCGCGACAGCCGCCCCCATTTTCCTTGCCTGACGGCTCAGATCGGGCACTATATCCATCAGGGAAATCGGGGGAGGGGTGGTCATGTCAAAACCGACATCACAGCCAACAGGAACAGGCGGCCTGAAGTACGACGCAACTAAGCGTGCGCGGGCCAACGAATGGAATATCTTTGCGGCGCTGGTCTTTATCGTCATCGTCTTTGAAATTTTGAACCGCGTGAATGGAACCAGCTTTCTGTTCAACCTGCGCGACAATGTGCCGGGGCTGTTCAACCAACAGCGGCTCGACATTATGATGTTGCAGGTGGCCATCACCGGCATCATCGCCTTGGGTGTCACCCAAGTGATCATTCTGGGCGGGATCGACCTGTCCTCTGGCTCTTTGGTCGGCGCTACGGCTATGATCACCATGAGCTTTGCGCAAACCGCCATGGTGAACGGCAACCCCAATCCCAAAGCCGTCTTTGGGCCAGAATGGATGGACCTGCCCGTGATCATCCCCATCGGCGTGGGCTTGGCTTGCGGCATTTTTGCAGGCCTGATCAACGGCTTACTGGTCGCCTATACCAAAATTCCGCCCTTTATCGCCACTTTGGGCATGATGGTGTCCGCGCGCGGGGCCTCGCGCTGGTGGTCCAACGGCACGCCGGTGTCTTTTCCGACCGAAACCTATGCCACCGTGTCCAACGGCGACCTTTTGGGCACGCTCACCTTTGGCCTTTTGCATTGGGATGGCCAGAACCCCGCCGTGGTCTTTGTGGGCTTGGCGGTGCTGTTCCAAGTCATCATGATTTACACGCTATATGGCAAGCACACCTACGCCATCGGCTCGAACGAGGCCGCGGCGCGGATGTCGGGCATCAACGTCGATCGGCACAAGGTGCTGGTCTATACGATTGCTGGCATGCTGGCAGGGGTTTCGGCGGTGCTGCTGACATCCAAGAACCTGACAGCGCAGGCTGGCATGGGAATGATGTATGAACTTGACGCCATCGCCATGGCCGTCATTGGCGGCGTCAGCCTATCGGGTGGGCGCGGTTCGATTGTGGGCACGGTTCTGGGGGCTGCGATCTTTTCGGTGATCATCTCGGGCTTCACCTCGATCAAGTTGGACGCCTACTACCAAGAGATGGTCAAAGGGGCCATAATCGTGGGTGCCGTGATCTTGGACCAATGGCGTCAGAAAAACCGAGCGAGGAGTTAAGCCATGAGCGATATCATCCTAGAAACGCGCGGCTTGACCAAGCATTATGGCGGCGTGCAGGCGCTGGACGATGCCAATTTTATCCTTCACGCGGGCGAACACGTGGCAGTGGTCGGCGATAACGGGGCGGGAAAATCAACCTTCGTGCGTCAGATCACCGCTGTGGAACAGCGCACCGCCGGCCAGATTTTCTTTGACGGCAAAGAGGTCAGCCATTCTGGCCCCTTGGCCGCACGGGAAGCGGGGATTGAGACGGTGTTCCAGACCTTGGCCTTGGCCGACGATCTGGACGTGCCTTCGAACCTGTTCCTTGGGCGCGAGATTTTCAAGTTCCGCCTTGGGCCGTTTTCGTGGCTTGACCGCAAAGCCATGCGCGACCGCACGATGGAGGCGCTGAAGACCACGGCGGTGAAAATCCCCAATGTCGACAATCCGATCCGCAATATGTCGGGCGGGCAACGGCAATGCGTCGCCATCGCGCGCACGGCCGCTTTTGCGTCGAAATTGGTGATCATGGATGAACCCACCGCCGCCTTGGGCGTGCAGGAAACAGCACAGGTCGAAAACATCATCCGTGGTCTCAAAGAGCGGGGCATTCCCATGGTTCTGGTCAGCCACAATCTGCGCCAAGTATTTGATCTTGTGGACCGGATCGTTGTATTCCGTCGCGGGCGCATCGTGGCCTCTCTGCGGCGGGACGAGACCGATGGCAACGACATTGTAAGCTATATCACAGGTGTTAAAGGCAATGCCGACGGGGCAATTGCCTGAAGAAAGGGAACTATTATGACTTTGCGTTTTGGGCTTTTGGGCGCTGGCCGTATCGGTAAGGTGCATGCCAAAGCTGTGACGGCTAACCCCAAGGCCAAACTGGTGGCGGTGGCTGATGCCATGGCCCCTGCGGCCCAAGCCATTGCCGACCAATACGGCTGCGACGTGCGCACGATTGCGCAAATCTTGGCCGCGTCTGACATTGACGCCGTGGTGATCTGCACGCCCACCGACACCCACGCCGATCTGATCGAGCAGTTCACCAATGCGGGCAAGGCTGTGTTCTGCGAAAAGCCGATTGACCTGTCGCTTGACCGTGTGAAGGCTTGCCTGAAAGTGGTGCGCGCCAACAAGGGCACCCTGATGGTCGGCTTTAACCGCCGCTTTGACCCGCATTTCATGGCCGTGCGGGCCGAGATTGATAAAGGCTCTATCGGCGCGGTTGAGATGGTCACGATCACCTCGCGCGATCCGGGCGCGCCGCCAGTCGAATATATCGCCCGCTCGGGTGGGATTTTCCGTGACATGACGATCCATGATTTTGACATGGCGCGGTTCTTGCTCGGTGAGGAGGTGGCCGAGGTTTCCGCTATGGCTGCCGTTCTGGTTGACCCTGCGATTGGCAAAGCGGGCGACAGCGACTCGGTGCAGGTGATGCTGAAAACCGCGACGGGCAAAATGGCGCTGATTTCGAACTCGCGCCGGGCGACTTATGGCTACGATCAGCGCATCGAAGTGCATGGGTCCAAGGGCGTTGTGTCGGCTGAAAACCAGCGTCCGGTGTCAATTGAACTGGCGAACGGGTCCGGCTACACCCGCCCGCCGCTGCACGATTTCTTCATGACCCGCTACACCGAGGCTTATGCCGCCGAGATCGCCGCTTTTATCGAAGCGGTTGGCACCAAGAAAGCCGCAGCGCCTTCGGGTGAGGATGGTTTGCTGGCGCTGGCCTTGGCAGAGGCTGCTTTGAAGTCGGTCAAAGAAGGCCGCATGGTCAAAGTGTCGGAAATCACCGGCTGATCTTTCGACCCATTCAAATTGCAACGGCGCGGGGGCGACCCTGCGCCGTTTGCTTTAAACCACTGTCACCGACGTCATCATGCCGCTGGCCATGTGATACAGGTGGTGGCAGTGCAAGAACCACTCCCCCGCCTTGTCGAAATCCACCGCCACCGTCACCATGCCCCCCGGCGGCACTATGACCACATCGCGCCGTGGCCCGTTAAAGCGGCCAAGGCCAAGGTCGACCACTTGGAAATGATGCCCGTGCAGGTGCATCGGGTGCATCATCATGGTGGGGTTCATGAACATCATCTCAACCCGCGACCCAAGGGCCGCTTGTAGGGGCGCTGTCTCGCCATGCGCTGCCCCGTTGATCGTCCAGCGGTAGCCCTGCTCCATCCCCAAGGCGAGGTGCAACATGGCATCGGTGGGTTTGGTGGGCAGGGGGTTAAGGGCCGTAAGGCTGGCTTCAAAGGTCAGGTCAACAAAGGGGGCCGGCGTGGCGGCTTGGTCTGGCACTTTGGCAATCTGTGCGCCCGACGTGGCCAAGATCACCCCCGTTTGCATCACCGCATTTTCCACCTGCGCCAAGATCGCAAAGGCCCCGCCTTCGGGCGGGATTTGCACCAAGAGGTCCAACCGTTGCCCTTGGGCTAAGGGGATGCTGGCGCGCGGGGTGGGGGCGACCTTGTTGCCATCTACAGCCACAACCTGTGCCGCCAACGCCCCCGCGCTGATCCAAAACGCAGTGGCCGTGGCCCCGTTGATGATGCGCAAGCGCATCGGGCCAGGTTGCACGGCGATGACATCAGGGTCTGCCAGCGTGCGGTCGTTGGCCAGATAGGCGTCATATTCCACATCATTGGCATGGGTCATTCCGGCCATCGACATGCCAGACATTTTCATGCCGCCCATATCCATCTTGCCCATATCCATCCCCGCCATGTGATGGCCTTGGGCCGTCATCAATCCCGCCGCGATTTCGGCAGGCGCGCGGAAGGAAAAGTCGTGCAGCATGATCACCGCTTCGGGCACATCGCCTGCATCGGCCTCTACCGTCACCATGGGCGCTGCCAGCAGTTGTTGTTCTGACAGGGTGTGAGAATGCATCCAATGCGTGCCAGCGGTCAGGGGGAAGTCGTAGGCTTCCTGAGTATCATCGGGCTGCACCCCACCATTGGGGCGGGTGCGGTCGTCGGTGTTGCGCGCCAAAGCCTGCCCGTGCCAATGCAAGATCAAATCCTCTCCCGACTGGTTGTCGACCAAGCCCGTGAACCTGTCGCCTTCACGCGCCCTCAACCCAGATTTGCCATCTGGCCCCGTGATGCCAAAGACTGTTGCCGCCTTGCCCAGCACCTCGATCTGGCGCGCGGCGATGGTCAGGCTGGCGGCAGGGGTTGCCAAGGCCAGACGGGGCAGGGCGGGCAGCAGGGTTAGGGCTGCGGTGGCACTCAGGAATTGGCGGCGGGTTTGGGTCATGTGATCCTCAAAGGGGTTAGGGTCAGAGATAGGGCTTTGCGTGCCCTGCGTCACCGCCGATTGCACGCGGCATTGGGTCACGTTTGCGTGGCAGGGCGCTTTCGGCAGTCTTTTGCCCCAAACCCTTCCCCCCGCCCCCACCTTGGGGTTATCTGACCGGAATGACAGGAGCGCGCCTTGACCCAGATCACCCCACGCACCCGCGAGATTTTCGCCCGTCTGATCGGCTTTGACACGGTCAGCGCCAACCCGAACATGGCCCTGATGGACTATGTCGTGGGCTTGCTGGCCGACGTGGGCATTGAAGCCACGCTGATCCCCGACCCTGCGGGGGGCAAGGCCAATCTGTACGCCACCGTGGGGCAGGGGGCGGGCGGGGTGATGTTGTCGGGCCATACCGATGTGGTTCCGGTAGAGGGCCAAGCCTGGAGCTATCCGCCTTTTTCCCTGACCGAAGCCGATGGCAGGTTTTATGGGCGCGGTGCTGCCGATATGAAGGGGTTTTGCGCCGCAGCCATTGCCACGATGATCACGGCGGGCGAGCGCACCAAGGCGGGCCGGCCCTTGGCCGTGCCGCTGCATCTGGCGCTGTCTTACGATGAAGAGATCGGCTGCATGGGCGTGCGATCTTTGATCACGATGCTGGAAGAGGCGCCCATTCGTCCTCGGTTCTGTATCGTGGGCGAACCGACGGGGATGCAGGTCGCAACGGGCCATAAGGGCAAGGTCGCTTTGCGGGCAACCTGTGTTGGGCGAGAGGGGCATTCCGCCCTTGCCCCCATGGCGCTGAACGCGCTGCATCTGGCGGCGGATTTCATCGGCGCTGTGCGGGCGTTGCAGGCGGATGTCGCGTTGAACGGCGTGCAAGACGGCGATTATGACGTGCCCTATACCACGCTGCATGTGGGCAAGATGGCGGGTGGGGTGCAGGTGAACATCGTGCCAAACCACGCCACGCTCGATTTCGAAATCCGCTCTGTCGCGCAAGATGATCCAGAGGTGTTGATCGCCCGGCTGCGCCAAGCCGCTGAAGACATCTGCGCCCCTCTGCGCGCCACCTTCCCCGAGGCGGCTATCAAGATCGAACGGCAGTGGGATTATCCCGGCCTTGGCACCAAATCTGACGCCGCAGTGGTTAGCTTCGTCAAGGCGCTGACAGGGGCTAATGGCACGATGAAAGTGGCCTTTGGCACCGAAGGTGGGCTGTTTGACGCCCGCCTTGGCATTGCCACCGTGATCTGCGGGCCGGGGTCGATGGCGCAGGGGCATAAGCCTGACGAATATGTCAGCGTCGAACAAATGGCGCGGTGCGAGGCGATGATGGCGGCCTTGCTGACCCAGTTGGAAGCGGGGTTCTAACGGCTTTCGCCTGTGGGCATGGGCTGATAGAAGTGCTGCATGGCAATCACCCTCACCTCGCTTTCTGATCTGGCCACTTTGGGCTTTGATACGATCATCGACGCCCGCGCGCCTGCGGAATATGCCGAAGATCACTTGCCAGGCGCGATTAGCCTGCCGGTGCTCAGTGATGAAGAACGTGCCAAGGTGGGCACGATTTACAAGCAAGTCTCGCCCTTTAGCGCGCGCAAACTGGGCGGCGCGCTGGTGGCGCGCAATGTGGCCGCCCATCTGGAAGGCCCCTTGGCCGAGATGACTGGCGGTTGGCGGCCTTTGGTTTATTGCTGGCGGGGCGGGCAAAGGTCGGGGTCGTTTGCCACGATCTTGGCGCAGATCGGTTGGCGGGTCGAGATTATAGCAGGCGGGTATAAAAGCTGGCGGGCCTTGGTGGTCAAGCAGTTGTATGACACGCCGTTGGCTTCGCCCGTTGTGGTGCTTGATGGCAATACAGGCACGGCCAAGACGGCGATTTTGCACCTGCTGGCGGCACAAGGCATGCAAGTGATTGATCTGGAGGGCTTGGCAGGCCATCGCGGGTCCTTGTTCGGCCATACGTCGGGGGGACAACCCTCGCAAAAGGCGTTTGAATGCGCGCTGGCGATGGAACTTTCGCGGCTGGACCCGACGCGCCCCTTGGTGGTGGAAGCCGAAAGCGCCAAGGTCGGCAACCTGCGCCTGCCGCCTCAGCTTTGGGCCGCGATGGGCAAAGCCCCGCGCGTGACGATCGAGGCGAGTTTGCCCGAACGTGCGCGTTACCTAAGCCGCGCTTATGCCGACATCGTGGCTGATCAAGCGCGGTTGCTGGAGGTGCTGGGCCTCCTGCGCCATGCCCATGCGGCTGAAACGATCACCGCGTGGGAAAGCCTTGCCCTGTCACGCCTGTTCGAAGCGTTGGCGCATGACTTGATGGAACAGCATTACGACCCGCGCTACGAAAAGCACCGCGCCCGCATGGCCCACACGCAAGAGGTTATCTCAGCCCCCAGTCTGGCAGAAGCCGATCTGCCAGCGCTGGCCGATCAAGTGGCTGCAGCTGTAACGCGCTTGGCTTTGTCCTAACCTAGCCCTGCCAAGCGCCGGTCAAGATGCGCTTTGTCACCCGTGCCACCACGGGGTCTTGGCCGATCAACCCCGCCACCCATTCGCAAGATCCTGCGTTATAGACCGCGCCTTTGCCGCGCCGATATTCCACCATGCAGCCATTGCCCCTGCTTGCGCGGCCCAAGGTTTCGGGAGTGACAGCGCCGTAAACCACCAAGGCCACCTCTTCGGCGTCCAGATGGCCAATGAAATTATCAGAATCCTGCGGGCCTGTAGAATGGGCAAGGGTCGTGGCGGGTGACAGGCCCACGATGGTCAAATCGCCCTGCAACCCTGCGCCTTCGGCGGCAAAGGGCAGGCCATGGGTCATGGTGTAGTCGATCCCGTCCACCTCATAGCCAAAAATCTTGGCAGCAGCGCCCAGCACGTCGCCGTAGCCAAGCCCGCTGTCTTTGACCGACCAGTGATCTGGCCTGTAAATCGCAAAGCCGCCTGAACCGTGGGCGGCACAGCGGCTCCATCCGGCATAAACCCCCATCGATCCGGTTAGGCCCATCGTAGCCACGGCAGGGCGTTTGACTTGGGGGTGATCCCAATAGCTGGTCAGGCGGGTTGGGTCTTGCGTGGGGTCGTTCTGGGGGGCTGCGTATTTGTAGCAGGTTTGCTGGCTCAGATCGCCTGACAGGCGGGTTTGCCAAAAGAAGTTGCCCGCAAAGCGTGCAAGTTCGCCGCCTTTTTCCACCCAAGCGTCGAGATGGTCGCGCATCTCCCATGTCCAATATTCGTCGTGGCCGACGATCAGCGCGCGGGTGTAGCCATCCAGCAGAGCGGGGTTGGCGTGCAGGTCGTGCTGGGTGGTGTAAGACAGCGCAATGCCTTGCTCTTCACACCACAGCGCAAAGGGCCGCTCAAACGCGCCCCAGCCGGACGAGGCGTATTTCTTCGAAATCCCCTTGGCGCGGGCGAAATCCATATGCGGATAGCGCGGTTTTGACAGCAAGGGCGAAGCGTGCGGGATGCGCGGCGCATCTTGGGGCCAGCGCACAAAGCCCTTGGCCCAAGGGCGGTGCAGGCTAACCACGGGCGCAAATTCGGCGCGGTGGGGGCCGGTGATGCCCTGATAATGGTTCGACCCGCCCCAATCGTTGTAAGCGCACCATGTGCCGGTGGCCAAGATCATCAAGACACCCTGCGGCTTGGTGGCCCTCAAGACGAACATATGTTCCGACTGATGGCCCTGCACGGTCAGGCGCACGACATAAACGCCTGAAATCCAATCGGCGGGCAGGGCCATGCGGTAGCGCTCTGGCCAGCCGCAGCCGGTGACAGAGCAATCTTCTGGTGTCGCTTCAAAGCTCATCGCAACCGAGGTATCCACCAGCTTTTCGGGCTGCATCCCGTCGCGCAAAATCTCAACCCGCGCGGTGGGGGCGGACGACATCGCGTGCAGGATCAAGGTTTCTCCGGCGCTGTAGCTGATTTTGTCGGTATAGCCCCAGACCTGCGGGCGGGTGGGGTCGGCGCTGGCCGTTTCGTAATAATGGCCCGTCACAGCATCGCCGTCATCATAGGGGCCAGCGACGAAGAAATCTTGCAGCGTCATGGTTTAGTCCTTTGAAGTCACAACTTGCGCCTTGGCGTGCCTATGCAAAACCGCCAAAGCCGCCGATACCACCCGCGCCACAGGCCCATCGGCGCGTGAGGTCAAGATGATGGGAACCGAAGCCCCCATCACCAACCCTGCCGCTTCGGCATGGGCCAGATGGGTCAGCAGTTTCACAAGGATATTGCCGGCGTCGATATTGGGCACAACCAACACCTCGGCTTGGCCTGCCACTGCCCCCGCAATGCCCTTGGTGCGCGCGGCTGCCATGTTCACGGCGTTGTCCATCGCCAAGGGGCCATCAACCAGCCCACCGGTGATCTGCCCGCGTTCGGCCATCTTCGACAAGGCTGCGGCATCCATGGAGGACGGCATATCTGGCGTCACCGTTTCCACCGCCGACAGAATGGCGACCTTGGGCTGAGAAATCCCCAAGCTATGGGCCAGATCAATGGCGTTTTGCACGATATCGACCTTGGTCATCAGATCGGGCGCTATGTTGATCGCCCCGTCTGACACCAGCAAAGGATGGCCCAAACTCGGCACATCCAGCACAAACACATGGGTAAAGCGCCGCCCGATGCGCAGACCTGTGGCGCGGTCAAGCATGGGGCGCAGCAGAACATCGGTGTGCAAATGGCCCTTCATGATGGCTTGCACTTCGCCCTTGCGGGCCAATGCCACGGCCAGTTCCGCTGCGGCCTGTTCGCTTGCTGCTTCTTTCAGTTCAACACCAGTCAGATCAGCGCCAATCTTAACCGCCAAAGCGCGCATCCGCGCGGTGGGCCCGACGAGCACGGGCAAGATCAGCCCATGGTTTTGTGCCAACAAAGCGCCTTGCAGGGCCTGCGCCTCGTCCGGCCAGACAACGGCGGTGCGCAAGGCGGGCAGGGCTTTGGCGCGTTTCAAGATCGCGTCAAACTGGCGGTGGGTGTGCACCACCAAGCCGGGCAGATCGCCGTCATCAAAGCTGAGCGGCACAAGCGGGGCCTGCACTTGGGCCTTGCCCTGTACAACCACCGCCCCGTCACGCAAACGGATCACCTGCGTGTCAAGGTCAACGATCCCGCCATCGGCAAGACCCGTCACCGTGACCCGCGCCAACAGGTCATCGCCCGCATAGGCATGGCCCTTAAAGGTCAGCTCCTGCGAGAGATACATGGTCCCCGGACCCGGCAAGACATTGCCCAGCACCGCCGAAATCATCGCCGCCAAAAAGATGCCCGAGGCGGTGGTATCCGCCTTGCCGTCGCCGTTCACATCCTGATCGGGCAGGTGCATCGGGTTGTGATTGCCGGTGGCGGCCGCAAAGACAAACAAATC
>CAMAYO010000045.1 GCA_945862465.1 Pseudorhodobacter antarcticus
ATTGTGAAGAACGTCGCCATGACAGCCGGTTCCGGTCGCCATTCGACAAAGACATACAGCATCAAGGGCGCCATCAAATGGCCCACGATCAAAATCGTCAGATAGGCCGGGCCATCATCAGCGCGCTGATGGGAATAATCTTCGCCACATTTGGGGCAGGCCAAGTTCACCTTCAGATAGCTGTGCAGCAGCGCCCCCTCGCCGCATTTGGGGCAGCGGCAGGCAAGGCCGCGGCGGATGGCGGGCCAAGCAGGGCGCTCGGCGGTGAGAGCGTCTTCGGTCAGGGGCGTGTTTGATTGGGTCATGGGGTGTCCTTCCATAAAGTCATCTAGCGCAAGTTTCCCGCGAAGTTGAGGGGGGCTGACATAGCCTTGGCACAAAGTTTCATTTTTTCTCTTAGGTCGCGACGGAAACCCAAAACCCGCCCGTATTACCTGCATCAAGACCAGCACAGGGCGGGTCTGACAAAGGAGAGTAAGATGAACGTTTCTGGTAAAAAAATCGGTCTGGGTGTGGTTGCTTTGGCCGTTGGGTTGATGGGGTCTGTGGCCGTGGCTGACATGGCGCAAAGCAAGACCCGTATGGGTGGCTTTCTGGGCGCCCTGTTCGGTGGGATTGGTCCGAACTTTGACTTCACTTCAGCTGACGCCAATCAGGATGGTAACGTAAGCCCAGAGGAATTGGCGGCTTATCGCGCGGCACGGCTAACGGCGATTGACGTTAACAACGATGGCGTCGTGTCGACCGAAGAATTGACCGCGTCGCAATCGGCCGCTGAAGCAGAACGTGCAGCGCGCAAGGCCGCCCGCTTGGTGGCAGACCTTGATGCTGACGCCGACGGCCAGCTTTCAACGGCGGAACTCTTGGCAAAGCCGGTTCCTCCGGAAGCCTTTGGTCGGGCGGATACCAATGCCGACGGCGTGATTGACCAAACCGAGGCCACCACCGCCGCCGAACGTCCGCAGGGGCATGACGGGCACCGTGGTCACCGCGGTCATCCCGAGCAAGGTGCTGGCGCAGAGCCTGCTGCGCCCGCCAACTGATCCCAACCCTAAATCGCCGCGCGGCAGCCTTTTGCCGCGCGGCCCCGATTGCCCCGCCTGACCCAAGACGATATTCCCTAGGGATGGACATGCCGCGCGACACTTTGGACGAGGTTTCAGACGAGACGCTTTTGGTGCTCTATGCCAATGGAGACCCAAGTGCGGCGCGTGTGTTGACGACCCGCTTAAGCCCGCGCGTTTTGGGCTATGCGACCCGCCTTTTGGCCGACCGCGCCGAGGCCGAGGATGTCACGCAAGAGGCGATGATGCGCCTGTGGCGGATAGCCCCGCAGTGGCGCGCCGGAGAGGCGCAGATTTCGACGTGGCTGTACCGCGTGGTGACCAATTTGTGCACCGATCTTAAGCGCGCGCGTCGCAGGCGGCCCGATGTCGCCCTAGACGATGCGCCAGAGTTGGCAGGTGCAAATGAATCGGCCGTGTCCACCTTGATGCAGGCCGACAGGATGACAGCTTTGCAGGCAGCTCTAGACCAGTTGCCCGAACGTCAGCGTCAAGCCGTGGTGCTGCGCCATATCGAGGGGCTGGCCAACCCCGAGATCGCCCAGATCATGGATTTGGGCGTGGAAGCGGTGGAAAGCCTGACCGCGCGGGGCAAACGCGCCTTGGCCGCGATTTTGGCAGGACGCAAGGCAGAGTTGGGCTATGAAGATGACGCCGATGAAAGTGAGGCTGTGGGATGAACGATGACATGGAACTTGACGCGCTGCTGGCCCAAGCCGCGGCCACGCCAGTTGCCCCTTCGGCGGCGCTGACGGCGCGGATTTTGGCAGATGCGCAAGCGATGCAACCGCGTCCGCAAGCGACGGCTGTCCCCTCTCGCCCGCGCCCTGGCGTCTTGGCTTGGCTTTCTGACTTGGCCGAAGGCTTAGGCGGCGGTCGTGCTGTGGCGGGCCTGTCTTTGGCCGGTGTGGCGGGCTTGTTTTTGGGCGTGGCCGACCCTTCGGCGCTGCAATCGCTGTCCACGCTGATTGCGGGCGATCTGACCAGTGTAGAGCACATGGACCTGCTTCCCGCCACCGACATCCTTTGGACGGAGAATTAAGATGACCCAATCGCCCGATACCACGGCCCCTGCCCCCAAGCCCAAAGCCTTGCGCTATGTCTTGGTGGCCTCACTGGCGCTGAATTTGGCGGTGGGGGGGGTGCTGCTGGGGTCCGTTCTGCGGGGCGGGCCCGAGGGGCGGGATATGGCGCGGGATATGGGCTTTGGCCCCTATGACAGCGCCCTGCGCCCCGAGGATCGTGACACGCTGCGCACGGCCTTGCGGCAAAAATCCCGCGATCTGAAAGCCAACCGCGCCTTGGCGGGGGCGGATCTGGTGGCGGTGGTCAGCAGCCTGCGCGCCACGCCGTTTGAACCGGCAGACCTCGCAGCGGCCATGACGGCCCAGCAAGATCATCTTGCCGCGCGGATGAAGTTTGGCACGGATGCGATGCATGACTTTCTGGTCAGCCTAACCCCGCAAGAGCGGTTGGACTTTGCCGACCGCTTGGAGGATCGGTTGCTGCGGGGGCCCAAAGATCCGGCGGACCCGCCCAAGCAGTGACACTGCCCTTCACGCGGCGCGGCGCACAATAGTCACCTGATTGCGGCCATGCGTCTTGGAATGCATCAAGGCGCGGTCGGCTTGCGCCACAAGGTCGCTGATTTGAACCGGATCAGCAGGGCCGCCGCCGCCCGTTGTCATGCCGATGGAAATCGTCACCTCGGCCTTTGTGCCATTGGCTAAATCAACGGCGCAGCCATCCACGGCGCGGCACAGGCCTTGGGCGATGATTTGCGCATCGGCAAGGCTTGTGGCGGGCAGGGCGATCAAAAACTCCTCCCCCCCGATCCGCGCCAAAAGGTCAGTCGGGCGCAGATACTGTGTCAGGCGGCGCGCCACCTCGACCAGAACAGCATCGCCTGCGGCATGGCCCCAGCGGTCATTGACGGCTTTGAAGCGGTCGATATCCACCACCAACACGGCGAACTCGTTGACGGTGGAGCGGGCGCGGTCTGCAATGGCTGCCAGTTGTGCCATGCCATAGCGGCGGTTGTGCAGGCCCGTCAAAGGGTCATAAATCGCCATCCGCAGCCCATCCTCGACCGAGGCGCGCAAGCGGTCGCCATCGCGCTTGCGCGCAACCAAGCGGTGCAATCGCAGCGCCAATTCGGCTGTGGGCATGGTTTCATCCACGACCTCATGCGCGCCAAGGTCAAAGGCCGTCGCCGACAGCCCAGACGCTGCATGGGTCGCCCAAATGCAGAACGACGCATTGCGCGTGGAGTTGCGCGATAGCAATTCAGACATGATACGCAGCCCCCCCCCCGCGCCGCCCAGATCGGCTTGAAGCAGGTAGACGTCGGGCGCAGACCCTGTGGTGTTGCTATGCACCTCTTCTGGGGCCATGATCACAAAGCGGTCTTGACCCATCGCCGCCAAATCGCGCCGCAAGCGCATCGCCTTGTCGGCCTGCGGCAAGACAAGGGCAATCTGCCCCGGTAGGGCAAAGGTCTGTGCAGGTTCAGCCAAACCCAAAAGGCCCAATCCATGATTGGCAGCCCCGCCCAAGCCCGCCACCGCTTGCCGCATGCGCATGACTGCGCGCAGACGGGCTTGCAGGGTGTAATCTTCGATCGGTCGGGTAAGGAAATCTTCCGCCCCCAAGCGCAAGGCTTGCAGCCGCAGGGCCGCTTGCGCTTGGGTTGCCACCACAATCACAGGAATGCGCCGCGTTTGAGGATGGGCTTTGAGCGCCTTAAGCGTGTCCATCCCCAAAGACAGGTTCAGCACGATGATATCGGGCCGCTCCACCAAGGCCAAGCGCAGCGCCACCTCGCCATCGGCGGTGGTCAAAGTTTGATAACCCGCTGCGGTGAGTTTGACCTTGAAGACGATGCGGTTTGAAGACACATCATCGACGATAAGGATTTTGCCGATCATCGAAAGAGAACCCAATTGCTAACTGCTTGCCTGTCACTCTTGTCGCCAAATCGTTAAGAAACCCTTTCCAACGCCTTGATCAAATCCGGAAAGTTTGAGGGAACCTGTGCATAACCCTAAGGATAACAGCAAAATCGGGCGTGAAATGGCCGAAACCATTGCCGCCCAAGCCTTGGCGTGGCTTGCGGGCGACCCAGAAAATCTTAACGGCTTTCTGGCGCTAAGTGGCCTGTCGCCGGGCGAATTGATGGACCAAGCCCACGATGCGCGCACCTTGGGGGCCGTGTTAGACTTTATCCTGACCGAGGACCGCTTGGTAATTGGCTTTTGCGATGCGGCGTCTTTGGCCTATACCGTGCCGCAACGGGCGCGGGCGTCGTTGCCCGGTGGCGAGATTTATCATTGGACCTGACGACATGATCAAAGCGGTTATCTTCGACAAGGACGGCACCCTGTTTGATTTTCGCCAAAGTTGGGGGGCTTGGACCTTGGCTTTGTTGCAAAAGCTGCAGCCCGTGACGCGGGGCGATCTTGCGGCGGTGTTGGGCTTTGATCCTGTGGCGTTTTCCTTTGCACCAGGCAGTGCTGTCATCGCCCACACCAGCTTTGAGATTGCCGACCTGATCCTGCCGCATCTGCAGGGCGTTTCCATGCCCGAATTGCTGCAAATCATGCATGATCTGGGCACATCTGCCCCCATGGTGCCTGCGGTAAACCTGCCTGTGGTGCTGTCGGACCTGAAAGCCAAGGGCTTGGCGCTGGGCTTGGCCACCAATGACACCGAAGGGCCCGCCCGCGCCCATTTGGCCGGTGCCAAGGTGACGCATCTGTTCGATTTTATCGCAGGCTGCGATTCGGGCTATGGCGGCAAGCCAGAGCCGGGGCAGCTTTTGGCCTTTGCCGCCTATGTGGCCTTGCCCCCCGCCCAGATCGCCATGGTGGGCGACAGCCTGCATGATCTTGACGCCGCACGCCGTGCGGGGATGAAGGCCGTGGGCGTGCTGACAGGCCCCGCCACACGCGCTCAGCTGACCCCACATGCCGATGTAGTCTTGGACACAATCGCCGAACTTGGCGCTTGGATTGATGGGTTGAGCGCCGCCTGATCTGCCCCAAATCCAAAAACGACGCTTTCATGTCGGAAACAAAGTCAGCGCCAGTGGGCGCTTTCCGTCATTCTGGGGGCCAGCGAACAAAGGGGCGAAATCCCCACGACAGGAGGATACCCGCATGACCGAAGAAGCCACCAAGCGCCGCAGGGCGGGGGGCCGTGCCGGCAATAAGGAACGCGCTGGGTCTTCCGTCATCGACCAGATGCCGTGGCGCATTCCGGTCAACCCTGATCGCCCGACCGAACCCTTGGACGCTGATGGCGTTCAGGCGATCCATCGCGGTGCGATGAAGATTTTGCGCGACATCGGCATTGAATTTCTGAACCCCGACGCTGTGGAACACCTGAAGCGCGCGGGCTGTTTGGTGAATGGCACCAATGTGCGGATGGACGAAGATTTCGTCATGGAAATGCTGGCCCGCGCGCCGGAAACCTTCACGATCACCCCGCGCAATGTGGAACGTGAAGTGATCATGGGCGGCAAGCATATGCTGTTTGTGAACGTATCTTCCCCGCCCAACTCGTGGGATTTGGAACGCGGAAAACGCTCTGGCGATTTTGAAACCTTTAAAGATTTCATGAAGTTGACGCAGTATTTCAACTGCATCCATATCGCGGGCGGCTACCCTGTTGAACCCATCGACATCCACCCGTCGGTGCGCCACTTGGATTGCCTTTATGAAAAGCTGACCATCACTGACAAGGTCGTGCACGCCTATTCGCTGGGCGCAGAACGCGTGGAAGATGTGATGGAAATGGTCCGCCTTGCGGGCGGTTTGAGCGAGGAGGAGTTCCAAGCCAAGCCCCGGATGTATACCAACATCAACTCTGTCTCGCCCCTAAAGCACGACTACCCGATGCTGGATGGTGCCATGCGCTTGGCCAAGCGCGGCCAGCCTGTGGTGATTACGCCGTTCACGCTGGCGGGGGCTATGGCGCCTGTGACGATGGCGGGCGCTGTGACCTTGTCATTGGCCGAAGCCCTGGCGGCGGTGGCCCTGCTGCAATTTATAGCACCCGGTTGCCCTGTGGCGATTGGCACGTTCACCTCGAACGTCGATATGAAATCGGGCGCGCCGGCCTTTGGGACGCCCGAATACATGCGTGCCACGCAGATGACGGGGCAGTTGGTGCGCTATTACAAGCTGCCGCTGCGCTCGTCAGGGGTTTGTGCGGCCAATGTGCCCGATGGTCAGGCGATGTGGGAAACCTCTAACAGCCTGTGGGCCTCGGTGCAAAGTGGCACCAATATGGTCTATCACGCGGCGGGGTGGCTGGAAGGCGGGTTGATCGCCAGCCCTGAAAAGTTCATCATGGACTGCGAAGTGCTGCAAATGATCCAGCGGTATTTCGAAGCGGCGACCTATGCCACGACCGAAGACGATATTGCCATTGAAGCGATCCGCGATGTTGGGCCTTCGGGCCATTACTTTGGCACGCCCCACACCCAATCGCGCTATACCACGGCCTTTTACGCGCCCTTCTTGGCCGATTGGCGCAATTACGAGGCGTGGAATATCGATGGCGCGATGTGGACAGCGGAACGCGCCCACAAGATGTATAAGGCCATCATGGCCGAATTTGTGCCGCCCGAAATGAACGGCGATCACCAAGAAGACCTGCGCCGCTTTGTGGCCAAGCGCAAACAAGAAGGCGGCGTGCCGACCGATTTCTAAGGGCTTGGCCCTAGTCGGTGTGGAACACCGGAAGGGGCTGAGGGTTTAGGAATTCGGCCTGCAAGGTGCGCTGAAGGCCCTCGTGCAACGACACGGGGGGGATAAAGCCATGGTGCGCGCGCGAGGTGAAAGTGGTCGTGCGGGTGAATTTGCGCAGGCGCATCGCGCTGATGGGCAAAGATCGCCCTGTGATGGCAGCCAAGGCATCGGCCATATGGCCCAAAGCCATGCCCAAGACCAATGGCAGGCTTGGGCCCGTGCCTGATTTTGCGTGCAAGGTTTTGCGCGCCAAAGACACCAGATCGCGCATGGTCATGTCAGGCCCATCGACATAATTGAACAGATGCACCCCCGGCCCCACTTGGGCGGTGTGGATTAAGAAGGCCACGAGATTGTCGATATAGGCCAAGGATTTGCGGTTCTCTCCGCGCCCCACCATCAAAAACCGCCCCAAGGCGATTTGGCGAAACAGCGTGTAGACATTGCCGCGATTTCCCACGCCAAAAACCACCGTTGGGCGGATGATCGTCAAAGACCGTGTCAGCGGCGCCTCGGCGGCCCAAGCGCGCAAGACCTGCTCGGCGTCATACTTGCTGCGGCCATAGGCGTTGAGTGGATTGATAGCCCCCGTCTCATCTGTGGCATCTTTGACAAAGCCGTAAACTGCAACGGAGGAGGTGAAGATGATCCGGTCGATCCCCCGCAAAGTTGCCGCGCGGCAAAGGTTGCGCGTGCCCTCGACATTGACGCGGGTGTAAAGATCAGCGGGCTGCACATCATCGCGGTGCTCTGCGGCAAGGTGAAAAATCGTCTCGCCCGTCAGGTCTTGTGCCAAGCGGTCTGCGTCCAGAATATCGACCAGCGCAACCCGTTCCGGAAAGGTCTGGCTGGGGGATTTATCAACAATCCGAAAACTTTCGCCTGCCTGCTGCAGCGCCAAGCCTAAGTGCGTGCCGATAAATCCGCTGCCGCCTGTGATCAGATAGGTCATGATTTTCTCAAGCGGCCCTACAAAGAAAAGCGGCCCACCTTTCTGCTCTGTTTCAACGCACCTCGCCCCGCGTCGCCAAACAGGCCAAGGCTTCGGCGTTTGGCGGCAGCCACTAGGCTGCGGTAGGCCAGCACAAAGCAAATCATCGCGGCCACGACCAAGGCACAGGCCCGCCCATTTTGGTTCCAAAAGATCACGCCCAAGGCTGCGGGGCCGATCATGGCTGGCAGCAGGATCAGCGTGGCCAAAGGGTTGCTGACAACGCCCCACTTCTTGCCAAGACCCAAGATTTCCAAACTGCGCAGCACCACATGGTGACCATGCATCTTATCGGCGCGAAAGGCTGATCTGCGCTGGCCCAGCCGCCGCGCCACGGCAAAAACCATGTCTGCCAGCGGCCAGAAGAACACCAGCACAACCGCCCAAGGCGACAGATCAGGTTGCTCTTGCAACATCTTGACCGCGATGCAGGCTAAGACAAAGCCCGTCAAATAGGCCCCGGCATCGCCCAAAAACAAAAGCCCGCGCGGGAAGTTTACCATTAAAAACCCACCCACGGCGGCCATGACGATCCACAGGGCTTGAACCGCCTGATCCTGCCCGCTTTTCAGCCCGATCAGGGCCAAAGCGCCGCCCGCGATCAGGCTGGCAAAGCCGCAAAGCCCATGCAGCCCGTCCACCATGTTAAAGGCCTGTGTCACCCCCGTCAGGACCAATGCTGTCAGGAAAAGACTTGGCAGGGGAAAGGCAAATATGCCGTCCAAAGGGCCCACGCCCAAGCGGGTGATCGCCGCGCCAAAGACCATAATCACCAAAAAACTGCTGCAAACCGATGCTGCCAAGCGCCAAATTGGGCCGACAGGCCAGCCCGCATCCTCGCCCAAGCCCGCTGCAAAAACAGGCAGGGCGCATAGAATAAGCCCCATCAGCAAATGGCTTTGCGCCACAGGAAACACAAGCCAAGCGACGATAAGCCCCAAGGCCACGGCCAGCCCGCCCAAGCGCGAAGTTGGGTTGGCGTGACAGGCCTGAACCGCGCGCAGATCATCGCGATTGCGGCTTTGCATTTGGCTGAGGATTGCCAGGATGACAGAGAGAAAGAAGCTGATCGACAGCGCAATCTGGGCCATTTGCTATGCTTTTCTGAACGAAAGTTTATAAAAATGAACGTCGGCATCTAAAATCTAAGGGCATCGTGGCCAAGAGACGTCCGAATTGCAAATGGAATCTGTGGAATTTGAAGCAAAGACACAAAAGCACGCCCTGTTTGGCCGTGCCAAGGCGCAGCGACCAAGGCGCGCTGTCGCGTTATGGGGATTTGGCGCAAGTTAAACGCCAAGCACGACTTGCCAAAGGCAACCCAGATCAGTGTCTTACAGCGATTTTGTGATTTTGCCGACATGGCAGCCCGTAGGGGAGTCGAACCCCTCTTACCTGGTTGAAAACCAGGTGTCCTAACCGATAGACGAACGGGCCACTGTCGGTGAGGGGCTGTCTAATCAAGGTCTTCGGGCGGCGCAAGAGGAAATTTACGCCTTATGCAAAGGCTGCATCTTCCAGTCGAAACTGCGGTTTTGACTTGCCGTTCCAGTGATTGAGTTCCAGCCTTCCCGCCAGATGCAGGCGGCGGTGGCCGGCGTTTTCAAGGGCCTCGCCCAAGGGCGTGTCAAAGGCGTTGAACAAAACCCCCTCGACCTTTGCCCCCGCCCCATCGCCAAATGTCAGGCGCAGGTGACCCGTGCCCATGCGGCGGGTGGTGACGGCTTGGTCGGCAAAGGCAAAGCGCGGCGCGGGAGAGGAGGCGCCGAAAGGCCCCGCCTGTTCGATCTGCTCGATCAGCTCAACCGTGGCAGCGGTGGGCATCAAAAGGGCGGTGATGTCGAGATCACCTGCGCCCGTAGCCCCAGCCCCTTGGCGGGCCAAAAGGGCTTCAAGCCGCTGCATCGCGGGCAGCAGCTGCGCGCGTGTCAGCGTTAGCCCCGCCGCCATCTTATGCCCGCCGCCCTTGACAATCATCCCCTCGGCCGCAAGGCGCTGGATGGCAGAGCCAAGGTCAACGCCCGTCACAGACCGCGCCGAGCCTTTGCCAATATCGCCCTCAAAGCCAATCACCACGGCGGGCTTGTGCAGCGCCTCTTTCACGCGCGCCGCCACAATGCCCACCACGCCGGGGTGCCAGCCGTCTTCGGCGGCCCAAGCCAGCGCGCCTTCGGTTCCGTGCGCATCCACCTGCGCCAGCGCCAACTCACGCACCTGCGCCTCGATCTCGCGGCGTTCGGAGTTGAGCGTTTCAAGCCGCGCGGCCAAGGCTGTGGCCTCGCCCCCTTGATCGGTGGCAAGCAGCCGCGCGCCCAGATCGGCTTGACCAATGCGGCCCCCTGCGTTGATGCGGGGGCCCAGCACAAAGCCCAAGGCATAGGCCGTGGGGGCCTGATCCAGCCGCGCAGAATCGGCCAAGGCGCGCAGCCCCACCCGCTCGCGCCGGGCCATAACCTTTAGCCCCTGCCGCACAAAGGCGCGGTTCACGCCGATCAGCGGGGCCACATCGGCCACGGTGGCAAGGGCCACCAAATCCAGCAGGGCCATAAGGTCAGGCCCCTGCTGGCCTTGCGCTTTTAGGCGGCGGTTGGCCTCGACCAGGGTTAAAAACACAACCGATGCTGCGCAAAGATGCGCCAGATCGCCGGTTTCATCCTGACGGTTGGGGTTCACCACGGCAAAGGCCTGGGGCAGGGTCTCACCGCCCAAGTGGTGGTCTAGCACGATCACATCGCAGGTGGCTGCGGCGATGGGATCGTGGCTAAGGGTGCCGCAATCGACGCACAGGATCAGATCATGTGCCGCGCCAAGGGCTGTCATGGCGGGCACATTGGGGCCATAGCCTTCGTCAATCCGGTCTGGGATGTAGAGCGTGGGCGTCAGCCCAAAGTGCCGCAGCCAGACGATCAAAAGCGCCGCCGAAGCGCCGCCGTCGACATCATAATCGGCAAAGATCGCAATACGTTGGCGCAAAGCGACGGCCTGCAACAGCCGCACTGCCGCCTTTTCCATATCGCGCAGCGACATAGGGTCTGGAAGCAGGTCGCGCAGGGCAGGGGCAAGATAAGCCGCCGCCCCCTCAGGCGCCACACCGCGCAGCACCAGCGTCTGGCACAGCGCGGCAGGAAGGCGCGTGAGCTGCCCCATAGCCTCGGCCAAACGCGCGGCTTGCGGCGCGGGCCCAGACCACCGCCGCCCGGTGAGGGAGAGATCGACGTTTAAGAAGGCGCTCATGGGGAAGGGATGCCGGAAGATGGCGGGGGGCGCAAGGGTGGGGGTGGGGCGCCAAAGGCTGCCCACTCCCTAGGAAGTGTGGCCAAGTAACGGGTGAGCCGTCTGCATCCTCGTTCGGCAGCGGTTTTGCTTGTGGGCCGTGTCTTATGCCCATCGGTACAAATAGCCAAAGACAACCCGCTGATTGTCGCATGTTAAGGCATGTGCGGTTCTAAAGAAACACGTAGCGGGCATACACTGTCCTGAACCCAACTTTTGAAAGCAACTGCTAGATCATCAAGGCAATAGACAAACCGACGTTGGACAGGCACAGTCTGAAAGATTGAACGGCCGAATGGCGGCACTGTTTATGTTACTGAAACGAACTGTTTTGGGATGGCCATGGAACTTTGGAAACTGCAACGTGAACTGCTTCGTTTTGGAAAGCAGGTTCGGGAAATTCCAGAGGATCTGATCAACTACTTTTTTGCGACGAGACGATATGATCGAACAAGGCTTGATAAAATCCGCATGTTTGACGGAAAGTTGCCAAAGTCAGATCGCATCGCCATATTCCTGATCTTCCCAAAAACAGGTCTCTTGCAGTCTCACTTGCACACGCTCGAGTATTTCCGTTCAAAAGGTTATGCTACACTGGTTGTTTCAAACCTTCCTCTTTCAGAGAGTGATCGGAAACGTCTGGCTGAAAACTGTTGGCAAATTATGGAACGGCCCAACTTTGGCTATGATTTCGGTGGGTATCGGGATGGTGTGCTTCACCTGTCTGAAGATTTACAGGTTCTTGAACGATTGGTGTTCATCAACGACTCGGTTTGGTTTCCGCTGCCTGGAAGTCGAGATTGGCTGGATGATGTTGAGGCTTTGGACGTGGACTTTGCAGGAGCGGCGTCAAACTTTGGCACCCCACGGCCTCAACTTGAAAAGTTCCGATCCACAAATTGGTCATACTCCACCAAGCATCGCAACTTCCATATTTGCTCTTTTGCAATCTGTGTGAATTCAATAGTGCTGCAGCACTTTGGGTTTCTAAAATTTTGGCGCGAACTTCGCTTAACGGACGACAAGCAACGCACCGTCCGGCGTGGAGAGATAGGTTTTACGCAATGGGCGTTACGAAACGCATTCAATGTTGGAACCACACTTGATGTGACAAATCTAGACTGCGAACTGGCTGCATTGAGTGAAACGAGCCTGCGCGACTACGCAAGCAAATTGATCATCCCGGAGTACCCTAAACTAACCCAACTGTGGCAAAACCTTACCAAAGATCCAGAAACCCCGCGAAATGATGTCGAAAAACTCATTTTGCTCGCCGTCTCGCTGCAAGGGTCAAGCTATTCGTTAGCGGCTTACTCCATTGATGCGAAAGGATTTCCTTTTTTAAAAAAATCACCACTTAAGTTGAGTAAGCAGGGTCAAAAAAACACCCTCAGTATAATAAGAAAACTGGGTTGCTTGAGCCGCTCAACCGCGCAGGGTTTGCCAGAGGCTCCAACTACTGAGTTGGATGGGGGGATTACCATGACAGAAGGACGACGGGGGCAGGTAAGTGGGAGGAACGTGAGATGTTTGCAATAGTTGGCGAGCAGAGAACTGGGACGACAGGCCTCGGGTCCGCCTTGAATTGTCATAATGATATAAAGATGTTTGGAGAGCTTTTTCTTGATCAGCCGACTTCCTATGAAAGCTTTTTTAAGTTCTGGGGTGAGAAGATTGCGCAAGACCCGATGAATGCATTCCCAAAGTGGGACAGGTTCTCTGCACTACTAGATGAATTTATTGGCGAATTGAGAGGCACTACCGAAAAAAAAGTTATTGGGTTTCAAATCAAGTACGATCAGCTTTCCATGGTGCCGCACCTAGAGCCATGGCTTCGCACACGTGGTGTAAAGGTAATCCATATAAAGCGAAGGTCTTTGCTCGCTACCTACGTTTCACAGCAATCCCTTTTGTCAAGATTTAAGGCTGGACTAACTGCCCATACTCATACAGATGACGAAGCGCCAATCTTAGTCGATGTTCCGTCTGAGATCCAGATCAGGTCGGCTTTAGGAGAGATTAAGGCTAGGATCGAGAGGGGCGAACAGGACCTATCTTGTCTTCAAAGGATCGATTTATTCTATGAGGATGTCTACGGTGAGCACAAGGAGACCGATTTGATACGCATCCAGCAATTCCTTGAGGTCGATCCAATTGAAATCAACTTCCAGATCCTAAAGTCGATCAAAGTTCACTTAGCAGATATAATGCGCCAGCCCCAAAATTCAGAGGTAATTAAGCGTCTGATCGAAGAGGAGAGTGCCGGTGTCCTGAACGGCAACGCTCCCAAGGGTGGCAACTTGCAAACCCATGCTTCCGGCACAGTGGTCTTGTCGTTTGCAAGCCAGCCTCCTGCTCCTTGATCATTACGATAATCTGCGCCTCGGTGAAACGGCTTTTTCTCATTCGTCTGCTCCTTCAGGTTGGGCAGACTCTACATCAAAGCGAGGGAACTTCCGGGGGGCAGGTCACATACATTAGCCTCTGGCCTGGCGTTTCTGCCATTCTAGAAAGGCTAGAGTTGAAGACGTTTCTTCGACTGGTGCCACTACAGCTTTCCCGAAGTACCTCATTTGCGGGGAATTTAGATTATTAAAGCTGCCTTTTTCCAAGATATGTCCCACTGCGTTGACCGCGACGTCCATCTCCCAATCAAGCGTCCTGTGTCTCATTTCAGCAATTCCGCCTCGCGCGAGGCTGCTGTACATACTTTCGTCATCTAATAACTTTATCATGGCTTCGGCTAATGAAGCGCTGCTCTGATAGGCTAGTAGACTGCAACTGTCTGCATAGTCAAATAAATTATTATAACGGTAAACGTCTACTGGCACGCATCCAGCGGCCATCATTTCGAATGGAATACGCGACGGATTAGTCGCGCTGATACAAAGTCCCACCCTTGAGTTGTTATACATTTCGTTTAACTTGGATAAATTATTGACCAGACCGAGGTTTTCCACTTCAAACGGCAGGCTAATGGAATTGTCCGATCCATAAACTACAATGTGTGTTTCTGGCATGAGTTCTTTCACGAAAGTCAGTGCCTTAATGCACATTTCAGGTGCACGTCGGAATTTTTCCGGTTGAAATAGGAATGCTATTTGCTTTTTCCGCTTAGAAATCTTCGTGATATCCAAGACTTGATAGACTGATTTGTCTACCCCAAGCCCTGCTGATGCTGCTGCTTGGCCGTATCGGTCCTGAAGAACATGTGCGAGCCAATTGCCAATTGTGATATGAGCGTGCCCATGAGTGTAGGATTGCTGATTAGCTAAATAGGCGTCTCCAATCGGATTGAAATCGGCCTCATGATCTTGCACGAAGTAGAAACCCTGAACTGTCGATGGAAATTTGTCCTTTAAATAACCTGCGCTATGAGCGATTGTTGACACGGCACCCCAACAGCGATCTCCTGATCCGCCCCATCCTGTGGCCACTGAAATGCTGCCACCTTCGATGATCTCGTTGGCCCATTGCACTGAATCTTTTGTTCCGGGAGATTCATGACGCAACTCTACATTGTAACCTGCCTGCCTGGCGCGCCTTGCAAAGTTATAAATTGTTCTGTGACCACCAGAACCGCGCAGTGGCGCTGGTGAAAGAAAAACGAGGCTCGGCGTACCGAGGTGATTGGCGCTGATTAATGCCGGAGTGCCGAAGTAAAGTGGAAGCCCCAGGCGTTGGTTGGCCGAAAGGTTGGCAAACTCGCTCCTCGAAATCAGTGTAGATGCATGTGCATTCGGCCACCTTAAGCCATCGAGCGCACAGGTAAAGCAACCGTGGATTTCGCTTGTACCGGCGTTTGGCTCTAAGTCTTCTATGTTAAGCGTGCTTAGGGAGAGCTTTTCGGTATTACCTGTTCCGAACGTTTCATTGTGCTCAAGTCGCAGAAAAGCTGACGCAACATCGGTAGGCGGTTTGTCTAGATAGGCTTGTACAAGTGAACGACTTGTCCGAAGGAGGTCCGCTGAAACCAAGCCGTGATCGCGTACATATCGTGCAACTGGGCGGATGGCTTCAATCAGGCGGTCTTGGAACCGTGAAACATCCGTAAGCACCACTTTTTCCTCACCCGGGATGATATCGCGTATAACTTTGCCGTTCTCGTAACCTATGACCGTCCCGCCAGGAGTGTTGAACAGGAATTCTAAAGCCGCAACTTCTGAAAGCCCATAGAGCGGATCATTATTGCGATCCATCAGGTACCCAGACTTGGTCGTGTTGGCAGGTTGTGGATTTAGAAATGTATCAAGCCCAAGGTACACACCGTGTATGGGCGCTTTTATCAAATATGCTAAGTTATCCTGAATTGTTCCTCTCCAGCCAATATCCACGATCATGTGGGACTGCCTTGATGGATCTGCAAAACCCTGAGCATTCAAGTAATTCATCAACTCTGAACGTTTTTGTGCTAAGATGTCCTTCATGATTAGGCCCAGCTTGCGATCTGTCAAAATCGCCCTTACACGATCATCCCGCCATGGGGAGGTGATGGGCTGGTCCATTCGGAGACCATGTTTAATGGCGAAAGGTTTCAGCACAACTGGATCTATGCCGGTTGATATCGCAAGCGTTTTGATGGATTGCGTGTTATACTGAGACCAAATCCGCATCAGTTCTTTAGCTGAGAAATTACTAAGTGAAGCTGTGAATGTTGCTCTGCGGCTTACTTCAAGGGTCACGCCATCAGGGTAGACCCCTAAATCAAATACGTCCGCCTCGACAAGCAGTTGGGTAATCCGTTTAAAAAAAACGCCTTCGCGCGACATAAAATCTATACGGTCCACGCCACGCCGTATGGCCTCTTCCAAGATGTGCAAAGCAAAGCCAAAGGCTGGAATTGCAAGCGCTTCTAGCGGGGTTCCGTATGTGTTCGTTCCACTCCCGGCATTGTCGCCGCAAGCTATGGCGAGCTCAAGTAGCTCTCGTTCATGCTTTGAGCTATCACCAGCCAAGTGGCTCTCGAGCCGAACGGATTGTACCTTTGTTCGGTCTAAATGGGCGGCGCTGACGTAGTGGAGTGCGGTGATTCCGTGACTTTTCGCCTGATCAACATCGGCTAGCCGATTGTCGCCCAAATGCAATACACTTCTTGGTGCTACACCCTCCTTGGCAAGTACCGATGGATAAAGATTGCCTTGGCGCTTTGTCTGCAATGCATCGCATGAACTATATATCGCATCCAGTTTTACAATCCCGTTGTGCTCCAATATTTCACGGAGCTTTTCTGCCGGCAGGTAGAAATCAGAAATCGCAATCTTGCGGCCTGGCCATGCTCTTATCAGGGCGCAAATGGTCGGATCAGGCTGCGTCGCGTCTTTTTCGATCGCAACCTCAATATTGACCAATCTATCTGTCCCAAACTTGTTGATACCCAAAAGTCGGAGCCATTCAACTGCCATGTCTGAGAACTGATACTCACAATTTTCATCTGCGACGAGAGCCTCTGCTAAGCGCCGGGTCTGTAAAATATCTGCTGGGTGAAGATTTGACAGTTTTGGATTTTCTCTCGATCCCAAAAGTCCCAATGCTCGAGCGGCGCGTAACTTAGTTTCATCCGGGTGGCAAGTACGGCGCAAGATCGTGTCCCAAATATCAAGGGAAAGCGTACCCTTATCAGAATGAGACATAGCTTTTTCAAAAAAATCGTCATCGACTTCTGGAGAAACACCAAAAATGACCGAAGCCCTGCGGGAGAAATCGCTTACCAAAGGGGGGACTGATCTGAGATTAATTTTTTCGATCGCGATACCTTTGCGTTGGCGAAGGGTTTTCCAATCTGTTTGTGTAAGAATGTCGGAAAGTGGTGCGGTTGAATTGATTTGCTTAAAGGAAACACTTGTTTCCCTTTGATTTAATCCGATCTTGTGCGCTTTTTCTGCGGAAATAAGACCGAAAAAGTAGCGTATTTTTCGGCCGCTGTCGCGTGCAAATATAAAATAGGGCCTTATCTTTCTTTTAATTTTAACAAGTTTTCGCTTCATTTTTTAGATTCCCAGATTTCTAGATTTTGGTTCGTGCACGCCATCACATTTATTGTATTTAATGCATTCATTTTATAAAGTGGATTGCTAAGTTGCAATCTTGTATTTCGTGAAAATCGCTCACGCCACATCCCTCACCATATCCGCATCACCAAACAGCGCCGCAACTTTGCCTTTGCCCCTAAGCATCGCCTTCAACCCGCCCTGTTCCACCAAGCGCCCGCCCTCGATAAAGGCCACCTCATCCGCCGCCAGCACCGTAGACAATCGGTGTGCGATCAGGATCGTGGTGCGCCCACGCGTGGCCGTCGCTATGGCTTCACGCACCAGCCATTCGGAGTGGTTGTCCAGCGCACTTGTCGCCTCATCCAAAAGCAAAATCGGCGCGTCTTTCACAATGGCGCGGGCGAGGGACAGGCGTTGCCTTTGTCCGCCCGACAGCAGCACGCCATTCTCACCCACTTGGGTGTCGTATCCTTTGGGCAGGGCCGTGATGAACTCATGCGCTTGCGCGGCTCGGGCTGCGGCCTCTACGTCTGCGTCGCTCGCGCTGCGGCGGCCCATGCGGATGTTTTCGCGGACGGTGGTGGCGAAGAGGAAGGTGTTCTGCCCCACGTAGGCCGTGCGTTCCTGCAGCGATTGGCGGGTAGCGCCGCGCAGGTCTTGGCCGTCAATTTCGACGGTACCTTCGTTTGGGTCATATAGACGCAAGAGCAGGCTCATGATGGTTGACTTGCCGCCGCCCGAGGGGCCGACGAGTGCTGTGGTCTTTCCCGCCGGAAAGACCAGCGTCAGGTCGTTTAGGGCGTCGCGGCTTCCGTCGTAGCTAAAGGTCACGCCGCGCAGGGCCACTTCGCCGACTGCCAAAGGCAGATCAACGCAGCCTTCGGCGTCTTTCATGGCATCTGGGCGGTCGAGAATGTCAAACATCATCCGCACGCCGACAAAGGATGCCTCAAGCGAGACGCGCATTTGCGACAGGCGCTTGGCTGGCTCGAAGGCCATCAGCAGGGCGGTTACAAAGGCCATCAACTCGCCGGAACTTGCCTTGGCCCCCGGCACGAATGTCCCCGCGCTGACGAGGATGATGATGCCAATGGCCACGCCAGAGAGCGCGTCAATCATCGGCACGGTGACGCTCGTCAGGCGCACGATGGAGTTTGACATGGTCTCCACGTCGCTCACGGCCCTGTTCATCCGCGCCCGCAGCACGTCCTCCAAGCCAAAGGCCCGCACCACGCGCAGGCCGAGCGAGGTTTCTTGGATGACCTTTAAGATCTCGGTCAGGGATACCAACTCGGCCTGCATGGTGCGCCGAACACGGCCCAGCACAGCGCGCACGCCCAGCACGGCAAGCGGCCCCAAAATCAGGAACACACCCGACAGCAGGGCATATTGCCAGACCATCACGGCAACCAACCCGGCCAAGGTCAGCGCGTCGCGCACGAAGGATGTGACGACGATGTCGATGATCCCCCGCGCCGACTGGGCAGACTGCGTCACCCGGATCAGAATGTCGGACGACTCCGTCGCATCAAACCAGGCAGCTTTTTGCTGCAGCAACTTGTCGTAAATCTTGCGCTGAATATTGGCGACGACGCGGTTGCCGGCCTTGGCCATCGCCACTTGTTGTATAAAGCCCGACAGGCCCTTGCCCGTCATGATAACCACCACCGCCCCCGCGACCACGGGCGCGGAATAGGCTAGGGGGTCATTCGATAAGACGTCAAAGATCGCCTTCATAATCCAAGCCGAGGCGGCGGTGGAACTGGCCACGATCACCATGGCCACAATGGCCACCGCGTAAGTCCACTTCTGCGCCATAAAATTCTCGCGCATCACGCGGTAAATGCCATGAAGGATGGAGTTCTGTGAGGTTTTCAGGGCGGTCATTGGGCTGTGTCCCGCCCAAGGGTTCCTAACGTCTTGCCGTAGGCGGATTTGCCAAACATTTTCGCGCGGGCGGCAAAGGCGCCGACGTCGATCCAGCCCATCTTGAAGGCAATTTCATCGGGGCTGCCAACTTGCATCCCCTGCCGCTCTGTCAGGGTGCGCACGAAGTTTCCGGCATCCAAAAGGCTGGCGCAGGTGCCCGTATCAAGCCAAGCATAGCCGCGGCCAAGGGTTTCAACATCCAGCGTGCCTTCGTGCAGGTAGGCCGTCAGCAGGTCGACAATTTCCAATTCGCCACGCGCGGAAGGCTTAAGGTGCGACGCCAAGGCGGGCGCGCGGCCGTCTAGGAAGTAAAGGCCCGTGACCGCGTAATTCGACTGCGGCATGGCAGGCTTTTCGACCAAGTCCTTGACCCTGCCGCTGGCGTCGAATGACACGATGCCATAACGCTCGGGGTCGGCGACGTGATAGCCAAAGACCGTCCCGCCCAATTCCTTGGCGTCTGCCTTGGCTAAGCTGTCCTGCAGGCCCTGCCCGAAGAAGATGTTGTCACCCAGGACAAGCGCCGAGGGCGCGCCATTTAGGAAGTCTCGTGCCAGAATATAGGCTTGTGCCAAGCCATCCGGCTGCGGCTGGACGATATAGGTCAGGCTTAACCCCCACTGGCTGCCATCGCCCAAGAGCCGCATGAAGTTGCCCTGATCTTCGGCAGTCGTGATCACGGCAATTTCTTGGATCGCGGCCTGCATCAGCACCGAAATCGGATAGTAGATCATCGGCTTGTCATAAACTGGTAGAAGCTGCTTTGATGTGCCAAGTGTCACCGGCCAAAGCCTAGTGCCAGACCCACCTGCCAGAACAATGCCCTTGCGGCGCGAGGGGGTGATGGGCGTCATACTGCGCCCCCGACAGACGCATTGACCCCAAACTGCCCCGCCCATGCCCCCGCCAAAAACGCCCGCGCCTTAATCCGGCCACGCCGCGTTACGATGGCCGGATTTGCAAACTTGGCCACGCCTTCCAAAAGCGGCAAAAGAGCCGCCAAGGTGCCGTAGTGTTTGCGCGCGACGTAAACCTTTGAATTGCCCAAATGCCACGACTTGGTTTTCGTCAACTCCTCAGACCGTGGGGTCGAGCGGCCAGGATTATGCACCGCCAAAACGCCCGCGGCGTAGGCCAGCTGCCCACGCTTGGCCAAGCGCAGACACAGGTCGTCATCCTCGTGGAAAAGGAAGATGTTTTCGTCAAATCCGCCCACCTGATCAAAGGCGTCCTTGCGCACCATCAAGACGCCTCCGCCCAGAAACCCGGTGGGCTTAAGTGTGCCCGCTGAAGACAGGCGGTGCAGCGTCCTGGTAAAGGGTGTCCAAGCCTGCCCAACCGCGCGCCGCTTGCCCCGCACGCGGCCCCGCGCGTTACCTTGCAGGGGGCCTAGGGCCATAAGCCCTTTGTGCTCGTCACAAAGGGCTGACAGCAGCTGCAGCGAGGCGGGGGAAAGACGCACGTCTGGGTTCATGAACAAAACATAACGCCCGCTTGCCCATGCCGCCCCAAGGTTGCAGGCCGTGCCATAGCCTAGGTTTGCCTGACCTTGCAGGCACTTAACCCCCCCTGCCGCACAGTGGGCCGCCACCTCTGCCGCGTCTGACTGAGAGTTGTTGACAACAATCACTTCAAAACCAGCGTCGGGCGGGCCGCTCTGCAGCAGGGTAAGGCAGGGCCCCAACTCATGGAGCGAGTGAAAGCAGACGATCACGATGGAACATGCAACATCAGGGCGCCTGTGCCCAACCGGTTGCATCGTCACGTCTAAGGCGGGGGAGGGTGAAAAATTCATGTTCTGTTGAAAATTTGCAAATAATGGTTGGAAAAAAGGAACAGATCGGGTTCGCGCCATGTTAGAGCACTGTTATCCATGCGGACCAAAAGTGTCAACTTTAGAATACGCGGTGCCATCATTATTCCTCTCCCAACGTCGATGGCCAAGCCGGCAAGGCTGCATCTGGTCGGTTCGGATTGGCCGGAAAGTCAATCAAAACGCCTGGATAGGCGTCGGCCAAGAAACGAAGGCCCCTGTCGTGGTCAAGCAAGATTTGCCTACCCTCCCCCTTGAAAATGACACCCTTGGCCTCAAGGTCTGCCTTCACCTTAAAGAAGGTGCCCCGAGAGACTTTGCTGACCTCGAGATAGTATTTCAGAGGCTTAAGTGGTGTATGTATCAGGGCGGCAATAATAGTCAGATATGGATCCCGCATTAAATACGGTTCCACGGGCTGCGCAATAATTTGGGTTTTTTAATTATATTAAAGGTTTCCGCTAAACTGCTGATTAGATCAAAACAAAAAGAATTCAGTTCGCGTTTCACCGACACTTGCAGGCTTGTTTGAGAGATTTTCCAGTCCATTGAGCCGCCCGCAAGGATCACTTTCTTGAGAAATATCTCTAAAAAAGTCAAAAGGGAAACAATAATTAGTATAAAATTTATACCAATGGACTATGTATTTTAAATGCAAATTATAGAGGCGAAACTATGGTGCTTGCAAGTGATTTTCGGTATAGTCCAGATTGATCTGGAACGCAAAAAAATGTCCTGCCGCCTGAACACCAAAATTTGGATTCAAGTGCGCATTCAGCCTTAGCCTATGCAGGGTCTTTTTGTAAACTTAAATAGGTAAAATCTCATGAATTCATGGGTAACGCCAAGGATCCTCATGGCGCTTCGCGTCTGGCGGGCGGGCATAAATCGCCCGAAAGTTGGGAGCAGCATCGAAGTTTGCCGCCCGCTCAGGCCGCGATCGATGGCGGATTTATAGAAGGTATGGCCCCTAAGACCCTAAGTTACCCCCC
>CAMAYO010000046.1 GCA_945862465.1 Pseudorhodobacter antarcticus
GCTTCAAAATCGGGCACCGGGATGTTGGCGGATGTGGAATCCTTGGCATCATAGCCGCACATCGCGCCCAGAAAAATCGCGGCATCGCGCACCGATTTGGTCATGGGGCCCGCTTGATCCAGCGACGATGCAAAGGCCACGATTCCCCAACGGCTCACACGGCCATAGGTGGGTTTGATGCCCGTGATGCCGGTGAAGGCTGCAGGTTGGCGGATCGACCCGCCCGTATCGGTGCCAGTCGCGCCAAGGCACAAGTCGGCGGCAACAGCCGCCGCCGACCCGCCCGAAGAGCCGCCCGGTGTTAGTTTGCGGTCGTCGATCTTCCATGGGTTGATCACGTCGCCGTAGCACGAGGTTTCGTTGGACGAGCCCATAGCGAATTCGTCCATGTTCAGCTTGCCCAGCATCACAGCGCCAGCCTCAAACAGCTTGGTTGTGACGGTGGATTCGTATTCCGGCTTAAACCCCGCCAAAATCTTAGACGCAGCCTGTGAGGGCACGCCCTTGGTGCAAAACAAATCCTTGATCCCCAAGGGAATGCCGCACAGATCTGGCGCGCCGCCCGCCTTAAGCCGCACTTCGGCCGCACGGGCTTGGGTTAAAGCGATGTCGGGCGTTTTGTGAACAAAGGCGTTCAGATCATCGCCCGCATCCATCGCCGTCAGGCACGACATGGTCAGATCAACGGCAGAAAGCTCGCCTTTGCGCAGCGCATCCCGGGCGGCGGCGATGGTCAATTGGTTCGGGTTTGTCATTATTCCACCACCTTTGGCACGGCAAAAAAGCCTTCGCGCGCATCAGGCGCATTGGCCAGGACTTGGCCCTGAATATTGCCGTCTGTCACCACATCCGCCCGCCGCGCCAAGCGCATCGGCGTGACCGAGACCATGGGCTCGATACCCGTGACATCCACCTCGTTCAATTGCTCCATAAATCCCAAGATGCCAGAAAGCTGCTCGGCCAGTTTGGGCAGGTCAGCCTCTTCCACCCGAATGCGGGCCAGCTTGGCCACTTTGCGCGCGGTGGCGGTGTCAATCGACATGGGACGGGTTCCTTGGGTGGATCTGGTCGGAGGTGAAGTCCGTTTTCGACATTTCCTTTAACGGCGCATCGCTCAAGCTGCAAGACGGTCAGATCGTCAAAGCCTATCGGCGAGCGGCAAAGAAACCTTTCAACACGGCTTCACACTCTGCCGCAGCAATCCCGTCATAAACCTCGGGCACGTGATGACATTGCGGGTGCGAAAACACCCGCGCGCCTTGGGCCACGCCGCCGGATTTTGGGTCTGAGGCGCCGTAATAAAGCCGCCCGATCCGCGCGGATGCGATGGCTGCGGCGCACATCGGGCAGGGTTCCAGCGTGACATAAAGGTCATGACCCGTCAGGCGCTCCACCCCCAAAGCGGCACAAGCAGCGCGGATTGCCAGCACCTCCGCATGGGCCGTGGGGTCGCAGAGTTCGCGCGTGCGATTACCTGCGCGCGCCACCACTTGGCCACCAAATACCACCACAGCCCCCACAGGAACCTCGCCGCGCAGAGCAGCGGATTTGGCCTCGTTCAGGGCCTGTTCCATGAAAGACAGGAAGGCGCGTTGCTCTTTCATCCCGGGTCAAATATCCTACTGTCAGTGATGGCACAAAGCCGCCACGCTTTTTCTATCGTGATAGGTCCCCCGAATGCCCCCGAAATCAACCCCCGCCGCACCCGTGGCCGCCGAAAAAGCGACCCCTGCGGGCGAGCGTATTGCCAAAGTCCTTTCAAGGGCCGGCATCGCCTCGCGGCGCGAGGCAGAGCGGTTGATTGAAATTGGCGAAGTTGCGGTGAATGGCAAGGTCATCACATCGCCCGCGCTGAACGTGACGGGCAACGACAAGATCACGGTGGGCGGCAAGCCCGTGGCTGCAGCCGAACCGGCGCGGTTGTGGCTGTATTACAAGCCCGAAGGCTTGGTGACGTCTGAGTCTGATGAAAAGGGCCGCCAGACGGTGTTTGAAACCCTGCCCGAAGATATGCCCCGTGTCATGTCGGTCGGTCGGTTGGATTTGAACTCAGAAGGCTTGCTTTTGCTGACCAACGATGGCGAGTTAAAGCGCCGGTTAGAACTGCCCTCCACCGGATGGCTGCGCAAATACCGTGTGCGCATCAACGGCAATCCGACGGACGTTGATCTGGAACCTTTGCGCAAAGGCATCACGGTCGACGGCGAACGTTTTCAGCCGATGAATGTGATGCTTGACCGGATCCAAGGGGCCAACGCTTGGCTGACCATTGGTCTGCGCGAGGGCAAGAACCGCGAAATCCGTCGGGCGCTGAACGCGCTGGATCTGTATGTGAACCGCCTGATCCGCATCAGCTATGGCCCCTTCCGCTTGGGCGATCTGCAACCCGGCGAGGTGGAAGAGATCAAGCCGCGCATCCTGCGTGATCAGTTGGGTCTAGATCCTATGGCAGATGACGAAATGCCCAAAAAGGCCCCGCCCAAGCCCGCTGGCCGCAGCGTCAGCCATGGCCCCGCCCGCGAGGGTGGCAAGGCCGAAGCCCCGCGCCGCCGCAACGACGGGCCTGCCCCTGCGGGCAAGCCGCGGCCTGATGGCAAGGCTGGCCCGAAACCTGGCCCCACATCGCGCCCGCGTCGCAACCCCTAAGGGTTGCGGGTCAAAAATCTGCTGAATGTCGCTGGAAATCAAAGCCCAGCTATAGCCAGCCCATCCGGCTGACCTTATAGTCCTGACTGCAGTTTCCTTAAGGTGGAGCCCCCTCATGTCGGCCAAAGCGCTGCAAAGCCTTGCCTTTGTGCTGTTATCGGCGTTCACGCTGTATGTGGCTTTCGGGACGAGCCTCTGATGGCGCGACGGGTGGTGGGGGCCTTTAGCCCAAAGACAGACAAACACGGCTCAAGCCAAACGCCTGACCTGATCTTGCCCGCTCCGCCCACTGGGGCGATGTTGCGCGCCCATCTGGCTTTCGCCTTACCGTTTCCCTTTTTGATCAAAGCCTTCACCGGAACGCCCACAGGTTTGGTGGCAGCGCTTGGGGCTTCGGGCATGTTGGTTCTGGCGGCATGGCTCACGCGCGAAGGGCTTAGGGCGCAAGCGGCCTATGATGCGCGCAAAGTGGCCCGGCGTCCGGCCCTTCCGCGCAAGATCCTTGGGTCGGTGTTCACAGGGATTGGCTTGGCATTGGGCGGGTTTGCAGGGGCTGAAGGCAACTTTGTGCTGGCAGGCTATGCGGTGTTGGGGGTGGCCCTGCATCTGGCATCCTTTGGCCTTGACCCGCTGAAATCCAAAGGGATGGCAGGCCAAGACCTGTTTCAAACCGACCGCGTCGCCCGCGCTGTGAGCGAAGGTGAGGCGCTTCTGACCGCCATGTCAGACGCCATCCTGCGCGCCCGCGACACGGCGCTGGAATCCCGCGTTGCGCGCTTTTGTGACATTGCACGCGCCCTGTTTCGCCAAGTGGAAAACGACCCGGGCGATCTGACCGCCGCGCGCAAGTATATGTCGGTCTATCTAACGGGCGCGCGCGATGCGACGACCAAATTCGCCGATGTCTTCGCGGCCTCGCGCAACGCCAAGGCCCGCGCTGATTACGAAGCCCTGTTGTCCGACCTTGAAACCAACTTCGCCGCCCACACCAACGCGCTTTTGTCCAACAGCCACACCGATTTGGACATCGAAATCCAAGTGCTGCGCGAGCGGCTGAAATTAGATCGCCCCACCCCCTGACTTTGCCCGCCACGCGTGCCTATCTGCCCTATACCCGCCCTTTGGGCCCCATGACGTGAGATTATCATGCCCAAGACCGTCCATGATCAGGCGACCACCGCTTCAGCGCAGATTGAGGGGCTTTCTGCCAGCCCCCTGCCCATGCCCGCCCAAGAAATTGTGCCGCTAGAGGCAGCCGTTGGCCCGCAGGCGCAAGCCATCGCCCAACGCTTGGCCGAGTTGGACATGGGCAGTGCCCAAACCATCATCGCCTTTGGCGCAGGTGCGCAAACCGCATTGCGGGCCATCAGCCAAGAGATGCTCGCGGGCGTCAAAGCCAAAGACCTTGGCCCCGCAGGCCAATCGCTCGCGGAAATCGTCTCGACCATCCGTGGCTTTTCAGGGTCAGAGCTTGACGCCAATCGCCGCCGCTCGTGGTGGGAGCGTTTGACGGGGGCCGCTGCCCCTATCGCTCAGTTCATCGCCCGCTATGAACAGGTGCAGGTGCAGATCGACAAGATCACCGAAAACCTGCTCGCCCATGAGACCTTGCTTTTGAAAGACATCAAGGCGCTGGATTTGCTTTATACCAAAACGTTGAGCTTTTACGACGAACTGGCCCTATACATCGCCGCAGGCCAGGCCAAGGTGCAAAGACTTGACGCAACCGACCTGCCCGCGCTGGAGGCCGCCGTTGCCACAGCGCCTGATCCTGTCAAAGCGGCGCAGACCTTGCGTGATCTGCGCATGGCGCGTGATGATCTGGAACGGCGTATCTATGATCTGCAACTGACCCGCCAAGTGACGATGCAGGCCCTGCCCTCGATCAGGCTGGTGCAAGAGAATGACAAGTCGCTCATCGGCAAGATCAACGCCACGTTGATCAACACCGTGCCTTTGTGGGAAACCCAATTGGCACAGGCGCTAACCATTCAACGCTCGCGCGATGCGGCAGAGGCTGTGCGCGCGGCCAATGATCTGACCAATGATCTGCTGACGCAAAACGCCCAAAGCTTGGGCGAGGCGAACAAAGTGGTGCGCACAGAGATGGAGCGGGGAGTGTTTGATATTGCGGCAGTCAAGACCGCCAACGACACTTTGATCGCCACGATCCAAGACAGCTTGGCCATAGCCGACGCCGGCAAGGCTAAACGGGCCGAGGCTGTGGGCGAACTCGCCAAGATGGAAGCCGCCCTAAAAGAGACGCTGGCCGCGGCCAAAGCCAGCGCCGCCAAGGGGCCCGCTTGACCGCCCCTTTCCCCTTGCGCCGTTGGGCCCTTGCGGCCTGCGCCCTGATGCTGGCGCTGTCAGCTTGCGCCCCACCACCATCGACCATTGCACCAGACCCAACCTTGGCAAGCACCGACACGCCCGCCAGCGCCGCGGTCCGCAAACACTATGCCAAAGTGCAATCTGCGCTTTTGACAGAAGGCCTGCTGCGCACCGACACCAACCCGCAAGACGCGCCCTTCACGGCCCAAACCTTGACCGAAAACTTCCTGCGCATCGCTTTGTTTGAGGAATACGCCGGCGGCCAAGTTTCTCGCCGTGCTACGGCAACACCGATCTCATTGCTGCGGTGGAAATATCCGGTGCGCGTAGCCCTGCGGTTTGGCACTGCGGTTCCCGCAGAGCAACAAGCGGCAGATAGGGGTCATGTGGCGGCTTATCTGGCACACCTGTCCACCATAACGGGCCACCCGATCAGCCTGTCGGAAAAATCGCCCAACTTCTGGCTATACATAGCCAGCGTCGATGATCGCGCCACCTTGGGCCCCGCACTCACCGCTAAAATCCCCGGATTGACGGCGGGGCAAAGGCAATCGATGACCCATATGGATCGCGGCACCTATTGCCAAGTTCTGACACAATCAGATGCGGCCAGTTCAACCTATGCGCGCGCCGTGGCCGTTATACCTGCCGAACACCCTGATCTGATGCGCTTGGCCTGTATGCACGAAGAATTGGCGCAGTCGTTGGGTCTGCCCAATGACAGCAAAGCCGCGCGGCCGTCGATCTTTAACGACGATCAGGAATTCGCCCTTTTGACGCATCAAGATGAATTGATGCTGCAAATCCTTTACGATCCGGCATTATCCCCCGGCATGACAGGGGCTGAAGCACGGCCAATTGTAGAAACACTTGCAAGCGCGATGTTAGGCGACAAAACTGCCGTACAAAACGGGGTAAAGAGGTAATCATGGTATTCGGCTTTCTGAAGGGCGAATTTATCGACGTCATCTCTTGGACAGATGACACCCGCGACACGATGGTCTGGCGGTTTGAACGGCGCGACAATGCGATCAAATATGGTGCCATGTTAACGGTGCGCGAAGGTCAGGCTGCGGTTTTCATCAACGAAGGCCAGTTGGCCGATGTCTTCGGCCCCGGCCTTTATGAGTTGCAGACCAACAACTTGCCCATCCTGACGACCTTGCAAAGCTGGGAATACGGCTTCTCCTCGCCCTTCAAATGCGAGGTGTATTTCATCAACACGACACGTTTCAACAATTTCAAATGGGGCACCCAAAACCCCATCATGTGCCGCGACCCCGAATTTGGCCCCGTGCGCATCCGCGCCTTTGGCACCTATTCCATGCGCGTGACCGACCCCGGCATCTTTATGAAAGAGGTTGTGGGCACAGACGGCGAATTCACGGCTGACGAAATCTCGGCCCAGATCCGCAATGTGATTGTTCAGGAAATGAGCCAATCTTTGGCCAAATCGGGCATTCCGGTGTTGGACATGGCGGCAAATACAGCCGATCTCGCCAAGGTGGTGGGAACGGCCATTGCGCCGACGATTGGCAATTACGGGCTGACCTTGCCTGAGTTTTACATTGAAAACATCTCTTTGCCCGAAGAGGTGGAAAAGGTGCTCGATAAGCGCACCTCGATGGGGCTGGCGGGGGATTTGGGTAAGTTCACCCAATTCGCCGCCGCCGAAGGCTTGGGCAACCCCAATTCCGCCATGGGGGCCACGATGGGCGCGGCTATTGGCGCGGGCATGGGCTTGAACATGGGCGCACAGGCTGCGGCCACGGCTGCAGCCCCGCCACCGCCGCCCCCCCCGGTCAAGCAATGGCATCTGGCCGAAAACGGCGCGACCAAAGGGCCCTACAGCGTGGGTGATCTGCCCGCGCTGGTGGCTTCAGGCAGCTTGACACGCACCACGCAGGTCTGGACGGCAGGGCAAGACGGCTGGAAAGCCGCCCATCAAACGGACCTCTCAAACCTCTTCGCAGCCACCCCACCGCCGCCCCCACCGCCGGAGGCGTAAGCCATGGCAGTTACCGAAGAACACCGTTACCCCTGCAAGCAGTGCGGGGCGGATTTGCGCTTTTCTCCCGGCCAGACTGTGCTGAAATGTGAACACTGCGGTTTTCAGCAGACAATTGAAGCCGAAGCCGCTTCCGGCGCAGGCCCGTGGGACAAGCCCGCCAAGACCAAAGCGTTTCTAGAGCATCCCTTGGCCAAGGGCCTGTCCAACGACCTGCCCGCCACCGCCAGCGCCGAAGTGCGCGCCACCAAATGCCCCAATTGCGGCGCAAATGTTGAGTTTGGCGGTGCAAGCCATGCCACCGAATGCCCCTTTTGCGCTGGCCCGATCGTCATCGACACAGGCGCAGAGCGCAAGATAAAGCCGCAGGCCGTGATCCCCTTCGCCTTGGATGAAAAGTCTGCCCATAAGGCCATGGTGGCTTGGCTGGGCCGGTTATGGTTCGCCCCCAACCGCCTGCTCGAATTCACCCGTGCGGGCCGCGCCATGACCGGCGTTTATGTGCCCTACTGGACCTTTGATGCCGATACGCAGAGCCAATATACTGGGGCTAAGGGCGTGCATTATTACGAAACCCGCAGCGTCACGGTCAACGTCAACGGCAAGAATGAAACTCGACAGGAACAGGTGCAAAAGACGCGCTGGTATCCGGCCTCTGGCGCTGTCGCGCGCGACTTTGACGATGTGATGGCCATCGCCACCACCGCCCTGCCCGTCAATTTGGGCGAAAGGTTGGAACCGTGGGATTTGTCGCAATTGCAACCCTACAAGCCCGATTACCTCGCTGGTTTCCAAGCCGAAGGCTATACCGTGGCCTTGGCCGACGGCAATTCAACCGCCAAGCAGAAAATGGCCGACGTGATCGTTCAAGATGTGCGCCATGACATCGGCGGCGATGTCCAACGCATCGACACTGTCGCCACCAGCTATTCGGATGAAACCTTTAAGCACATCCTGCTGCCGATCTGGATCGCCGCCTATAAATACAATGCCAAGACCTACCGCTTCTTGGTCAACGGCCAAACCGGCGAAGTGCAAGGTGAACGCCCCTACAGCGTGTGGAAGATCACCTTCGCAGCCCTAGGCGTCGCTGTCTTAGCGGCGGTGGCCTATGTCCTTATCCAGAAATACGGGAACGGCGGCTAACCCCGCCGTCGCCGAGGTCTAAAGCGCCCCTGAGCGACCTGCCCGTTGACTCTGCCGCCCCTCAAGGGCAAAGGGGCGCTGACCTGATCGGAGGCTTCATGCGCGTTCTCTCCCACGCCCGCATTCCCGAATTGCCCAACCCCTATTTCGGCAAAGTGCGCGATTGCTACGACTTGGCCGCTGATGCCAGCCACCCCAATGGTCGTCGCATTTTGATCGCCTCTGACCGCATTTCGGCCTTTGATCGCATCTTGGCAGCGATCCCCTATAAAGGCCAAATCCTGACCCAAATCGCCCGCTTCTGGTTTGACCGTACAGCCGATATCCTGCCCAACCATGTGCTGTCCTATCCCGACCCAAACGTGGTGATAGGCCAACGCCTGACAATCCTTCCGGTTGAGGTGGTGGTGCGTGGTTATCTTGCGGGCAGCACCTCGACCTCGGTTCTCACCCAATATAAACAGGGCCAGCGCGCCATGTATGGCCATGTTCTGCCTGATGGAATGCGTGACAATCAGATCTTGGCAGGCCCGATCATCACGCCCACCTCCAAAGCTTTTGACGGCGACCATGACGCGCCCATCACCGCCTCTGACATTCTTTCCCAAGGTCTGCTCACCGCAGTTCAATGGGACGAAGTCTCAACCGCAGCCCTCGCCCTTTTCGCGCGCGGTCAGCAGATGGCCGCCGAACGGGGCCTGATCTTGGTGGACACGAAATATGAATTTGGCACTGACCAAAATGGCAAAGTCCTGATCGCAGATGAAATCCACACCCCTGATTCCAGCCGCTACTGGATCGCTTCCGGCTATGAAGCGGCGTTTGAGCGCGGCACACGCCCGCCCAGTTTTGACAAAGACGTCATCCGTTCTTGGGTCGCGGCACGATGTGATCCCTATCACGATCCCCTGCCCGAAATTCCCGCCGAGATGATCGCCGCCACTTCGGCCGTCTATTTGCAAGCTTACGAGGCGATCACAGGCCAAACCTTTGCCCCCGATCTGTCGGGCGACACGGTGCTAGACCGCGTTCGCACAGCCCTTCAGCCCTATTTCGCCTGACGGGGGCACAATGTCCCACTGCCACCTATTTGCCCAAACCTCGCAAGGTCCGTTAAGGTCCGCGAAAATCTACGAAGGAACGTGAGATGATTCTCAGTTGTGGCGAAGCCCTGATCGACATGTTGCCGCGCCAAAGCACTTTGGGCGAGGCGTGTTTTGCCCCCTATGCGGGGGGGGCTGTGTTCAACACGGCCATCGCCTTGGGCAGGCTGGGCGCGCCCTCGGCGTTTTTCTCAGGCATCTCGACCGATATGTTGGGCGAGATTTTGGCCGATACGCTCACCGCCTCCAAGGTTGATACGCGCTATTGCGCCCGTTCGACCAAGCCGACCACGGTGGCATTCGTCAAACTGGTCGATGGGCAAGCGACCTATGCCTTTTACGATGAAAACACCGCCGGCCTGCTTTTGACGCAAGACCAACTTCCCCACTTGCCCGCCGCGGTCAGCACGCTGTTCTTTGGCGGCATCTCGCTGGTCAACGACCCCGCCGCCACAACCTATGAAGCGTTGCAAATCCGCGAAGCGCCAGCCCGTGTGACGATGATCGACCCCAACATCCGCCTAGGCTTCATCGCGGGCAAAGAGGGTCCCTACCGTGCGCGGATAGAACGCATGATCGCACGCGCTGATATTGTGAAACTGTCGGATGAAGACCTGCATTGGCTGTCAGGCAGTGGCGATGTCGCCCAACTGGCCCGCGCTATTCTGGCGCAGGGCCCCAAGCTTGTCTTTATCACCGAAGGGGCTGCTGGCGCGCGCGCTGTCACCGCCACCCAAAACCGATTTGTTGCGGCCCAAAAGGTGACAGTCGCTGACACTGTGGGCGCAGGCGACACATTCAATGCAGGTGCCCTTTGCGCCCTGCACGAAGCGGGCGCTTTGACCAAGGCGCGCCTATCTGCCCTAACAGACGCCGAGCTTGACGCCGCCCTCACCCTTGGCACGCGCTCTGCCGCCATAACGGTCTCGCGCGCGGGGGCCAACCCGCCTTGGCGGTCTGAACTGTGAAGGCGCTGCTGCAGCGCGTCACCCGCGCCAGTGTTACCGTTGACGGCCAGATCGTGGGTCAAATTGGCCCCGGCCTCTTGATCCTGATCTGTGCCATGCCGGACGATACCGAGGCCGAAGTCGACAAGCTGTCCGCCAAAATCGCTAAGCTGCGCATCTTCAAGGATGGGGCGGGCAAGATGAACCTATCGCTGCGCGATATGGGCGGGCAGGCCCTGATTGTCAGCCAGTTCACCCTCGCCGCAGACCTGCGCGGCAACCGCCCGGGCTTTTCCTATGCCGCCCCGCCGGATCTGGCCAAACAATTGTACGAAAGCTTCTCAGCCAAGGTCGCAGCCTTGGGCATAACCGTGCAAAACGGCATCTTCGGCGCGGATATGGTTGTGGCGCTGAACAATGACGGGCCAGTGACGATCTGGATGGACACCGCAACCCTGTAGGACCGCGCCTGACCTTTGCCAGAAAGAGCAGGCTTAGTTGAATGGATTTGACATATCGCGAATGGCCGCCCCGCAATCGATCAGAGTGCTGATCGAAGCTGAGGATCCCGCCAGCGAGTAATCTTTAACCGGCGTGCCGTCGCTGGACCGCAAATGCAATGTGCGGCCTTCTGCCACTTCGATGACAAAATTCACACTGGCATCCCCCTCTGGCAGATCAAACAGCACCGAGTTTTGCGTCAGATTTGCCCCGGTCAACGACCAAGGCGAGCGACGGTCAATCTCGACCTCTAGATCCGCCGTGTCGCTTTCACCAAAATCCCATTCCTCTGAGAAGAACTGCAGCCGGATGGTTTGGTCAGGAAAGACCCAGATGGCAAAGCTTTCGCCAGGTTCCGCGACTTCTGCCAAACAGGCATAGCTGCCATCGTCATAAGTGACGCCTTCAACCTGCCAGTGTTTGTAGGAATACAAAACATCCGTCCGGTCGGCCAAGGCAGGCAGGGCCTGCAGGCCCATCAAAAAGGCAAGATAGGGGGCGATACGGGATCTCATGGTTGCCTCCGTCAGGGCATGGGTTTGCCCATGAGAGTGACGGCGGATGGGCTTGCGATCAACCAAAATGTGCAAGACAGGCTCAGGAAATCCAGTCCCACGGGATAACAAAAACGGACAGACATTGGGTGACCCTCGCCCTCTCGCCCCCGTCACCGCCCTGCACTTGCGCGACAAGCCCGCGCGTGCGGTCTTCGACCACTGCGGCCACACGTGCTGCCAGACCAGCCTCTGTCAAAGCCGCATCTAACACCCGCGCGATAGCACGTTTGCGCAATTCAGGCTTTAGGATCTTGCCAACGGCCGTCTTGGGCAGGCTGGGCAGCACCTCAACATGTTTTGGAATGGCCGCGCGTTCTGGGATTTTCTGCTGGCAATACACGAGCAGGCTTTCAAGCGTGACTGTGGCCCCTGCGACCAGTTCAACATAGGCGCAGGGCACCTCGCCCGAATGGGCATCAGGCTGGCCAATGGCCCCTGCAAAGGCGACGGCGGGATGGGTCATCAACGCCTCTTCGATCAAGGCGGGGTCCAGATTATGGCCACCGCGAATGATCAAATCCTTGGCACGGCCCGTGATGAACAGATAGCCGTCCGCATCCATCCGCCCCAGATCGCCGGTGCGCAGATAGTGGCCGTCGTCAAACAGATCGTCGTTGCGGGCGGCTTCCACATAAGTGCCCCCAGGCAAAACACCGGGGCTCGAGATGCAAATCTCGCCCACCTCATCCACCGCGCATTCGCGCACCCCGTTGTCATCACGCGCCAAGATGCGCACGCTGGTATAGGGAAAGGCCAAGCCAACAGAGCCTGTTTTTTTCACCCCTTCGGGCGGGTTCACCGAGACAAGGCAGGTGCATTCTGTCAGACCATAGCCTTCAATCACCTGAACGCCCGTGGCGCGTTCATAGCGGTTGAACAGGTCTGTGGGCAGCGGAGACGAGCCTGAAAACGTGCCGCGCAGCGTATCAATCTTGGCATTGACCGGCCGCTGCATCAGGGCCGACAGGGCTGTGGGCACGCCGATCAGATAGGTGGCCTTATAACGTTCAACCAATTGCCACAGCGCATCAAACACGCCCTCACCGCGATACCCCTGCGGCGTCGGAAACACCGCGTGTCCGCCAGAAGCTATCATCGACATCATCACCGGATAGGCCGCAAAAACATGAAACAATGGCAAGGGACACAAGATCACATCGGTTTCACGAAAAAGCAGGCGGTGACCAAGCCAGCCATTATAGACCATGCCCGAAACGCGGTGCTGCGTGACCTTGGGCAAGCCCGTCGTGCCACCTGTATGAAAATAGGCGGCCACGCGGTCGGCTGGTGGATCGGCAAAGGTCAGGGATTTGGATTGCCGGGCCACGGCTGCGGCAAATCTCATAACTTTCGCGGTATGCCGCGCGGTTGTCTTGGGGCGCATGGCCCCCGCGATCAGCGATTTGGGAAAGGGCAAATAGGGGGCCAAGTCCACCTCAAGCACCGTGGCAACTCCGGGTGCTTCAGCCACAGCCTGTGCTACCTTTTGCGCCAAATCCGTGCGGGGAAAGGGCTTGAGGGTGACGACAACCTTGGCCTTGGTTTCGCGCAACAGGGCGGCGATGTGGACAGGGTCGAGCAGGGGGTTAATCGGGCATACAATCCCTGCCACAGCCCCCGCGAGCAGGGTGACCACCGTTTCCAAAGCATTGGGCAGCACATAGGCCACCACATCCTGCGGCCCGACCCCCAAGGCGCGCAACAGGTTCGCGGCTTGGGTGACGTGATCCAATAGCCCGTCCCATGTCAGCGTCTGCGCGCGGTCTTTCGCGCCAGCGGTCAGTTGAAATGTCACCGCAGGGCGCGGGCCTTGCGACTTTGCAGCGCGCGAAAGAAACTCATGCATCGTGCGGCCAATGTCACGATCAGACCAAGGCATCTCTGCCTCGATCGCCCTTACGTCTTGGCGTGTGCGAAATTGGTTCATCATCCCCCCAACCGCCCAAAAGGCGCGCCCTCTGATCCGGGGCTTGACGGAAGGATGGCGCGAAACGCAAGCTTTGCCAAGGCTGTGAGCCTGAACCTCGGGGCCAGCCCCGAACCCCGAAGTATTGGGACAAAGAGCAAATGCAAAAGAACACGGTCAGCTTTAGCCCCAAATGCGACGATTGCGCAGCGCTGTGCTGTGTGATGTTGCCCTTCGACGGGGGCGATGATTTTGGCTTTGACAAGGCGGCGGGCGAGGCCTGCAAGCATTTGAAGCAGCACGCCTGCGGCATCCACGCCGATCTGGCAGAGCAAGGCTTTCCTGGCTGCCAGCGTTATGACTGCTTGGGCGCGGGGCAGCGGGTGGTGCAAGAGGTCTTCGCGGGGCAAAGCTGGCGGTCAGACATGAGCTTGATCGGGTCAATGGAGCAAGCCTTTCGCGCCATGCGCCGTCTCCATGAGGATCACACGCTTTTGGAAGCGGCGGCCCGTTTGCCCCTGACCAACGCTGAAGAAGCCCAACGTTTGACCTTGCTGACCGATCTGGATGTGACAAGCCGCCAAACACAGACCAGCCTTGCCGCGTATGAAACCGGCCCAAAGCCGCGCGCGTTGCGCGGCTTTCTGGCGCAGATCAAAGCGCGTTTGCAGCCCCGTCGGTGAATTGTAATCGCGCAAGGCGGGCGTAAAGCCCCCCCTGAGCCACCAATTCGTCATGCGTGCCCATAGAAACAATGCGGCCCTCATCCAGCACCACGATCCGATCGGCGCGCTTCACCGTCGCCAAGCGGTGCGCCACGACCAAGACGGTCCGGCCTTGGGAAAGCCGTTCCACCGCGCGCTGCACCAACCGCTCGCTTTCAGCATCAAGGGCAGAGGTCGCCTCGTCGAGCAGCAACACTCGCGCATCGCGCAGGATGGCGCGGGCGATCGCGATGCGTTGGCGTTGACCGCCCGACAGCATCACACCGCGTTCGCCCAAGAAAGTGTCATAACCCTGCGGCAGGGCGGTGATAAAGTCATGCGCGGCGGCGGCTAGGGCTGCGGCCTCCACCTCGGCATCATTCGCTTCGGGCCGACCAAAGCGGATGTTTTCGCGTGCTGATCCAGCGAAGATCACCGAATCCTGCGGGACTAAGGCGAAATGCTTGCGAAATGAATCGCGGTTCATATCGCGCAGATCGACGCCGTCGAGCAGGATGCGCCCTGTTTCAGGGTCAAAGAACCGCAAAAGCAGTTGAAACACTGTCGATTTGCCCGCGCCTGAAGGTCCCACAACCGCCACGGTTTCCCCGGGGGCTATGGTCAAGCTTACCCCATCTAGCGCCGCCGTATCGGGGCGCGAGGGGTAGTGAAAGCGCACATCTTCCAGCACCAACCCGCCGCGCACCGGTTGTGTGGGGGCTAAAGGGGCGGTGGGGTCTTGCACGCTGTCGGTTGCTTGCAAGATTTCCACCAAACGCTCGGTGGCACCGGCCGCGCGCTGCACCTCGCTCCAAATCTCGGACAAAGCGCCGACAGAACCGGCCACCATCACCGCATAAATCAGGAACTGCACCAATTCGCCGGGTGTCATGGCACCGCTGCGCACATCATGTGCGCCGATCCAAAGCACGCCCACAACGCCAGCAAAGGCCAAAAACATGACCACAAATGTCATCACCGCCCGCAAGCCAATACGGTTGAGCGCCGAGGCAAAGCCCTTTTCGTTCACCGCCGAAAACTGGGCGCGTGTCACCACGACATGGGTGAAGGCCTGCACGATCTGCACCGCCGTCAACGCCTCGGACGCGACGCCCGAGGATTGGGCGATCAGGTCTTGATTGTCGCGCGACGAGGCGCGCAATTTGCGGCCCAGCACCACAATGGGGATCACCGTGGCGGGCACGATCAGCAAGACCAAAAAGGTCAGCTTGGTAGAGGTCAGCATCAGCAACACCAGCCCGCCGATCAGTGTCAGCAGATTGCGCAATGCCACTGAGATGGAGGAGCCTATGACCGACAAAATCAGCGTGGTGTCAGTGGTGATGCGGCTCAGCACCTCGCCCGTCATGATCTTTTCGAAATAGGCGGGGCTCATCCCCATGACCTTGTCGAACAAAGCGCGGCGAATGTCGGCCACGACACGTTCGCCCAGCCGAGTGACAAAGTAATACCGCACCCCAGCGCCCACGGCCATCACCGCAGCCACAGCCAGTGCCGCGCCAAAATACTGGTCTAGCATGGCGGCCTTTTCCACGCCAAAACCGTCCACCACACGGCGCACCGCGATGGGCAAGATCAAACTGACCGAGGCTGTGACCACCAAAGCCACGCCCGCCGCCAAGATCATCAGCCGATAAGGGGCCAAAAAGGGGCGCAATCCCGCCAAAGCGCTGACCCTGCGCGACTTTGCCCGCTCTGCCGTGTCAACCTGTGTCATGAATTGCCCCTTGCCGTTCTTGGGGCTGCATCTATGCGCGCCAAGGGGCCTAGGCAAGGACCCCTTCCAAGGGCGGGTGATTGGTGCTTAATTCGGCCGATGAAACACTTGACCCTTCCTGACGGAACCCGCTTGGCCTATGCCGATCAAGGCCAAGGCACCCCGATCCTGTGCTTGGCGGGATTGACCCGAACTATGGCCGATTTCACCTATGCCAAGCCGCATCTTGGCGGTCGGATCATCCGGATGGACTATCGCGGACGGGGTGGGTCAAGCTGGACGGGCGCTGCCACCTATTCCGTGGGCCAAGAAGCGCAGGATGCTTTGGCGCTGATGGACCATTTGGGGGTGAAGCGCTTTGCGGTCTTAGGCACCTCGCGCGGTGGGTTGATTGCGATGCTGCTGGCCCATCTCGCGCCGGGCCGGCTGTTGGGCCTTTGCCTGAACGACATCGGCCCCGTGATTGAACGCGCAGGGCTAGAGCGGATCGCAACCTATATCGGGCGCAATCCTGCGGCAAAGACCTTCGCCGAGTATGCCATAGCGCTGGCTCAGAATGCGCAGGGCTTTGTCAATGTGCCCGCCGCTCGCTGGATGGAGGAGGCGCAAAAGCACGCCAAACCGGCAGCCGAAGGGTTGCAGATCACCTACGACCCCGCGCTTCGCGACAGTTTTATGGCCTCGATGGCGGCGCCCGCAAGCAACGCTTGGCCGCTGTTTGACGCTTGCGCGGAGTTGCCCATGGCGGTGATCAGGGGAGAAAACTCTGACCTGCTCAGTGTCGCGACCGTGGCCGAGATGGCAAGCCGCCACCCACGTCTGATCTTGGCCAACGTGGCCGACCGCGCCCATGTGCCCTTTCTGGATGAACCCGAAAGTGTTGCAGCCTTAGTGGCGTTTCAGCGGGCCCTGCTATGACCGACATCGCCATGATCACCGCCGCCGCCGCTCGCCTTGCCGGCCACGCGCGCTGCACGCCCCTCCTCCAGTCGCCGCTGTTGGACAAGATCGCCGGACGGCGGGTGTTTGTGAAGGCCGAGTGTTTGCAATGGACCGGCAGCTTTAAGTTTCGCGGCGCTTGGTCGGCTTTGACGGCGCTTTCCGCCCAAGATCAGCGGCGCGGTGTGATCGCCTATTCCTCGGGCAACCATGCCCAAGGCGTGGCCTATGCGGCGGCGCTGCTGGGCGCGCCTGCGGTGATCGTGATGCCGCAGGATGCACCTGCCGTGAAGATCGCCAACACCCGCGCCTATGGGGCCGAGGTGATCTTGTACGACCGCGCAACCCAAGACCGCGATGCGCTTGGGGCCGAGTTGGCGCAAAAGCGCGGGCTGACGCTGATCAAGCCCTATGACGCGCCTTTGGTGATTGCGGGCCAAGCCAGCGTGGGGCTGGAAATTGCTGAACAAGCGGTCGAGGCGGGGATTTCCGCGGCTGATGTGCTGGTCTGCTGTGGCGGGGGTGGATTGACAGCGGGCGTGGCGCTGGCGCTGGAAGCCAAAGCCCCCCATCTGCGCGTGCGCCCCGCCGAACCCGCGGGGTTCGACGATACGGCGCGGTCGCTGGCCACAGGCGTGGTGCAGCGCAATGCGTCGGCCAGCGGGTCAATCTGCGATGCGATTGTAACGCCTGAACCCGGCAAGATCACCTTTCCCATCCTGCAACGCCTGTGCGGGCCGGGGTTGGTGGTAAGCGATGCCCAAGTGCTGCACGCCATGGCGCTGGCCTTTGCCCATCTGCGCATTGTGGTAGAGCCGGGCGGAGCTGTGGCCTTGGCCGCTGCTTTGTTCTGCGATGATCTGCCGGAAACGGTGATCTGCACCGCCTCGGGCGGCAATGTCGATGCGGCGATGTTCGGCCAAGCGCTCGCGGGAAAATCTGACCTTTTCTCAGCTTTATGACTGGCCTTATGCCCATCATGTCACCCTTAAGTGTAGTATCCCAACCATGCTCGTCTACCTGTCTGATCTGCGCCTAAGTGCCCACCTGAAAGGCCCCGTCAACGCGCCGCCCTTGGTGTTTTCCCATGCTTTGGGCACCAACCAATCGATTTGGGATGGGGTTTTGGCGCATCTGCCCAATTACCGCACGCTCACCTATGACCACCGCGGCCACGGCGGATCGGATGTGCCCGCCGCCCCCTATTCCATGGGGGCGTTGGTGCGCGATGCAGAACGGCTGATGGACCATGTGGGCATGAAAGAGGTCGTGTTCATCGGCGTCTCAATGGGGGGTATGGTGGCACAGGGGCTGGCGGTGAAGCGGCTGGATTTGGTGCGCGGCGTGGTATTGTCGAACACCGCCGCCAAGATCGGCTCTACCGCCATGTGGGCCGAGCGGACAGCGCAAATCCGCGCTGAGGGATTAGATGCCTATGCCGACAGCGCCCTGCAACGCCAACTTGGCCCCCGCTGGCGCGATAGCCCCCATGCCACCACGTTGCGCGGCCTGATCACCAGCACCGACCCTGAAGGCTGGGCAGGGTGTGCAGCGGCCATCGCTGGCACCGATTTCTATACCACCACCGCCAGCCTGCGCCTGCCCGCCTTGGTCATAGCAGGCTCCAACGACGGCACCACCCCGCCCGATCTGGTGCGCGAAACGGCCGAACTGATCCCCGGCTATCGCTTTCACCTTATGCAGGGCTTGGGCCACCTGCCCATGGTGGAACAGCCCGAAACATTTGCCGCCTTGCTCAAGACATTCTTGGCCGAGATTGGCCATATCTAAAAGCTTGCTCTTTGCCCCAATACTCCCAGGTGAGCCGAAGGCGAGGGGCAGCGCCCCTTTGCGACATTTGGCGTCGCGCTTAGCCATATCTTTATGCGCCAGCCTTTTAGGCTGAGCAAAACGAGGAGATGCCGCTATGAAACTTAAAGATCTCGAGATTTTCGTTGTCGCCCCGCCGGCCCCGGGTTGGGGTGGACGGTATTGGATATTCACCAAGGTCACGACCGATGACGGCATTGTAGGCTTTGGCGAATGCTACGCCTCGACCGTGGGGCCCAAGGCGATGATCGCGGTGATCGAGGATGTGTTTGAGCGCCATATGCAAGGCGAAAGCCCCGAGAATGTCGAACTGATGTATCGCCGCGTTTATTCGTCTGGTTTCACTCAGCGGCCAGATCCTACGGTGATGGGCGCGTTTTCGGGGTTAGAGATTGCCTGCTGGGACATTCTGGGCAAGGCACGCAATCGCCCTGTTTGGGCGCTTTTGGGCGGCAAGATGAACCAGCGGGTGCGGTCTTACACCTATCTTTACCCAGAACCCGGCGAAGATGCCGCCGAGTTCTGGGTCAACGCAGATATGACCGCTGAAGCCGCAGCCCGCACTGTCAAACAGGGCTTCACCGCCGTCAAATTCGACCCGGCAGGCCCTTACACCATTCGCGGCGGCCATGAACCGGCAATGACCGACATTTCCCGCTCGGTTGAGTTCTGCAAGAAAATCCGTGAGGCCGTGGGTGACAAGGCCGACCTGCTTTTTGGCACGCACGGCCAGTTCACCACCCCCGGTGCCATCCGCTTGGGGCGTGAGTTGGAACCCTATAATCCCCTTTGGTATGAAGAGCCTATCCCGCCGGACAATATCTTGGAATTTGCCGAAGTGGCCCGCCATGTGCGCATTCCCTTGGCCACAGGCGAACGCCTGACCACCAAGACCGAGTTTGGCACGTTGCTACGCGCCGGTGGCGTGAAAATTCTGCAACCCGCCTTGGGTCGTTTGGGCGGCATTATGGAGGCCAAGAAGCTGTCCGCCATTGCCGAGATTTTCAACGCCGAAATGGCCCCGCATCTGTATGCGGGCCCCGTAGAATGGGCGGCAAATATCCATTTGGCCGTGTCAATTCCCAACCTTTTGATGGCGGAAACCATCCAGAAGGGCGGCGATTTCCATCTGGCGCTGATCAAGCACACGCTCAAGTGGGAAGACGGCTACATCCTGCCGCCTGAAGCCCCCGGATTAGGCATCGACTTTGACGAAGACCTTGCCCGCGCCCACGCTTACACCGGCACGGGTCTGCATTTGCAGATGCAAGAAGCGCCCTGCGACTATCGCCATGGCAACCGATTTGAAGGCGGCGCACCAGCCCCGTCGAAGTAAGCTTGCCCTGACCCTGCCCCGGTGGCAGGGTCATTCAAAATCGGAGGATGGCATGACAAAAGTGGCTTTGATCACGGCGGGCGGGTCCGGCATGGGCGCCGCCGCTGCCAAAAGACTGGCGGCAGATGGGTTTAAGGTTGCCATCCTGTCATCGTCCGGCAAGGGAGAGGCTTTGGCCAAGGACTTGGGCGGGATTGGCGTTACCGGTTCGAACCAAAGCAATGACGACATCAAGCGACTGATCGATGCGACCATGGCTGCCTATGGGCGCATCGATGTGCTGGTGAACTCTGCCGGCCACGGGCCGCGCGCCCCGATTATCGAGATCACCGACGAAGATTGGCACAAGGGGATGGAGGTTTACCTTCTGCCTATCATCCGCACCACGCGGCTTGTCGCCCCGATCATGGTAGAGGGCGGCGGCGGAGCCATCATCAACATCTCCACCGCTTGGGCCTTTGAACCCTCGGCGATGTTTCCGACTTCAGCCGTGTTTCGCGCCGGTTTGGCCAGCTACACAAAGATCTTCGCCGATGATTTTGCCCAAAAAAACGTGCGCATGAACAACATCCTGCCCGGCTGGATCGACAGCCTGCCCGCAACAGAAGCGCGCCGCCAATCGGTGCCGATGGGCCGCTATGGCCGCGCAGATGAAATCGCGGCCACGGTGGCGTTCCTTGCCTCGGACGGCGGAGGATATATCACCGGCCAGAACCTGCGGGTGGACGGTGGGATCACGCGGTCTGTCTGACGCTTGGCTTAAAAGTCAAACAACTCGCCCAGCAAACTGCTCTTGCGCTTTTTCTTATAGCGGTCGTCGTCATCGTCATCATGTGACACATAGGTCGGAAGGCGCCCAGCCTGTGGGGTCGGTGCCGTGACTGGGGCTTGGGTTTGAGCACGATCGATGATCTTGTCCAACTCACCCCTGTCCAGCCAGACGCCGCGACATTTCGGGCAATAGTCAATCTCGACCCCGCTGCGGTCGGTCATTACGAGGTTTTCACCATCAATCGGGCAAAGCATCTGCATCTCCTGCGTTGTGTGCCTGACAGATAGGGACGCCCAGCCGCCATACAAGCGGGCGTCATTGAATGGCGGCGGATTTGCGCTTAATCTATCGACAAAGCCGCAGCACAGGATCAGCCCATGACCACGCCCTATACCCCTCCGAAAGTCTGGACTTGGGATCAAGAAAATGGCGGCAAATTCGCCTCGATCAACCGGCCTATCGCGGGGGCCACGCATGACAAAGACCTGCCGCGCGGTGTGCACCCGTTTCAGCTGTATTCGCTGGCCACGCCCAACGGCGTAAAGGTCACGCTGATGTTTGAAGAACTGCTCGAAGCGGGCCATGCAGCAGAGTATGACGCTTGGCTGATCACCATCGGCAAAGGTGAGCAGTTTGGGTCAGGCTTTGTCGCGGTGAACCCCAATTCCAAGATCCCCGCGCTGCTGGATATGTCAGGCCCACAGCCGCTGCGCGTGTTTGAATCCGGCTCGATCCTGATCCACTTGGCTGAAAAATTTGGCGCATTCTTGCCCCAATCTGGCCCAATGCGGACCGAGACGCTGAATTGGTTGATGTGGCAGATGGGATCGGCCCCTTTCTTGGGCGGTGGCTTTGGTCATTTTTACACTTATGCGCCGGAAAAGATTGAATATGCCATCAACCGCTACGCGATGGAGGTTAAGCGCCAGTTGGATGTGCTGGACCGCCACCTTGCCGAAAATGCGTGGATGGCAGGCGACTATTCCATCGCCGATATGGCGATTTGGCCGTGGTATGGCAATTTGGTCTTGGGGCGCAGCTATCCCGAGGCGGATAGGTTCTTGGATGTGGGCATCTACACCAACCTCAAACGCTGGGCCGACGCGATCGAGGCGCGGCCCGCCGCCAAACGTGGTCGCATTGTGAACAAGGTCTCGGGCGATCCGTCCGAGCAGATGGCCGAACGCCATTCTGCCGCCGATTTTGCGGGGCGGGTTTAGGGTGAACCC
>CAMAYO010000047.1 GCA_945862465.1 Pseudorhodobacter antarcticus
AAAGGCCAGGCTGACCTAGTGGCCTTGGCAAGACCCCTGCTGGCCGACCCCGATTTTGTCGCCAAAACTCGTGCCGGAAAGTCCGCCGCCATAGCGCCCTGCATCGCGTGCAACCAAGCCTGCCTTGACCACACCTTCGCGGGCAAACTGGCCACTTGCCTCGTCAACCCCGCCGCCTGCCGCGAGGCAGAGTATGATCCCACCCCCGCAGCCAGCCCGCTGAAAATCGCCGTCGTGGGTGGTGGGGCTGCAGGCATGGCCTGTGCGATCACTGCAGCCAAGCGCGGCCACAAGGTCGTATTGTTTGAAAAAGCCACGTCCCTAGGTGGTCAAATGAAACTCGCCGCCTGTGTGCCGGGCAAAGAAGAGTTTGCGGGCTTGCTGGCGTGGTTTGAACACCAGCTGTCTGATGCGGGCGTTGATCTGCGCCTAGGCCAAAGCGCCACCCCCGAAACCCTGCGCGGCTTTGATAAGGTCGTTCTGGCCACCGGCCTTATCCCGCGCCGTCTTAATCTTGAGGGCACCCAAAACGCCCCCGACTACTCCCAAATGCTGATGGGCCGCCCCCTTGGGCAACGCATTGCTGTGATCGGCGCGGGGGGCATTGGCTTTGATGTCGCCACAGCACTGGTCACGCAAGGCCCGCAAAACTGGGCCCGCGACTGGGGCTTGGGCGATCCCTCGACAAGGGCGGGAGGCCTAAGTGATCCTGCCCCCATTCAATCGGGCCGTCAGGTCTGGCTCCTCCAACGCAAAGCTGAAAAGCCTGGCAAGGGCTTGGGCAAAACCACCGGTTGGATCCACCGCGCCCATCTTGCCGCCAAGGGTGTGCAAATGTGGGGAGATGTCACCTATCAGCACTTTGACGCCCAAGGCTTGCACATTCTGCGCGGCGGGCAGCCCCAAATCCTGCCAATTGACGATGTGGTGATCTGCACTGGCCAAGACGCCGACGTGACGCTTGCCACAGCCCTAACTGCCGCCCAAATTCCCCATCACCTGATCGGCGGCGCTGCGGATCCGCGTGAGATTGACGCCAAGCGCGCCATCGATGAAGGCACCCGCCTCGGCCTGTCCCTGTAACCCCCTTACCCGCTTTCATGCGTGCCCAAATATCCCGGGGGGCAGGCAAGGGCTGCGGGGCAGCGCCCCAGCAACGGCGCAGGCAGGGCGACCCATTCAACCCAAGTGCCACCTTGTGGCCTCTGCCGCTCTTATATAACAGATTTATGACAATTTCTTAAAGGCCCCCCCCATGAGCTTGCCTATCCTGCTGGCTGTCCTTGGGTCGGCCTTGCTCCACGCCCTTTGGAACGCGCTGATCAAGACGGGAACCTCACGCTTGGGCGCCACTGTCATCCTGTCCTTGGGCGAGGTGCCGATTGGCTTGGCTGTGGCGCTGTTTTGCGAGGCCCCGACATTGCAGGTCATGCCTTGGGTCATAGCCTCGGGCGGCACGCATTTCTTTTACAAGTTCTTCTTGACCTATGCCTATGCGCGTGGCGACCTAAGCCGTGTCTATCCTTTAGCGCGCGGCACAGCCCCGTTGCTTGTGGGTTTGATCTCGGCAGGCTTTTTGGCCGAACCGCTGACGCTGCACCAATTTGCTGGGATCATGCTACTTGGCTTTGGCATTTTGATGATGGCGGGGGGGGTGATTTTTGGTGATGAGAACCGCAAGATGATCCCCTTTGCCTTGGGATCGGCCGTGGCAACCGCGCTTTACACCCTGATTGACGGGCACGGCGCACGGGTGTCGGGGGATGCGGTGGGCTATGTCGCTTGGGTCTTTATCGCCGATGGGGGATTTTTTGCAGCAGGCATTTTGGCGTGGAAGGGCACGGCCATTCTGCCACCTTTTGGCAAACCGTGGCGGGCAGGATTGATTGCGGCGGCGGCGTCTTATGCGGCTTACGGCATTTCGGTCTGGGCCATGACCGTGGCCCCGATTGCTTTGGTGGCCGCCTTGCGCGAAACCTCAATCCTTTTTGCCGTGCTGATTGGCTGGCTGTTCTTTGCCGAAAAGATCAGCCGCGCCAAGGCACTGGCAGCCCTTGTCATCATATTTGGCGTTCTTCTAACGCGGCTTTAAGACAAGCTGTCCGAGGGGTTGGCCGGAAAAATCTGCTGCGCCATGCCTGCAAATGTCAGGTAAAGCGAGGACAGGATCAGCCCCCAATGGGCGATGAGCCCCTCGTTGAAGTCCAGCCAAGCGGCATTGGCAGCACAGGCCAGCCACACAATCGCCATGCCAAGGTTCAAGCCATGCCAGCGCGGGGTGCGGGTGGGGTGCACGAACTTCAGGTTCAAGAACATCGCCACCGTCAGGGCAATGACGGTGACCAGCACCACGATATGGGGCGGCTCAACCGCGAACAAAACCAAGATCACCATGTTCCAACAGGCTGGAAAGCCCGCAAAACTTTTGTCCTTGGTCTTCATCCGCGTGTCAGAAAAATAGATCACTGACCCATAGATGATCACCATGATCGCGGCCAACCCTGTCCACCCCGGTAGCATCCCTTTGGTGTACAAGGCATAGGCGGGAATAAAGACATAGGTCAGGTAATCGACAATCAGGTCCATCAAGACCCCATCATAGGTCGGCCAATTGGACACCGTGTCATAGCGCCGCGCCAAGGGCCCGTCGATGCCGTCAACGATCAGGGCCACCACGAGCCATAGGAACATCATGCTCCACTTGCCCTCGACCGCGGCCAGCATGGCCAGCATCGACAAGACGGATCCTGTCGCTGTCAAAAGGTGAACCATCAGGGCTTTGATACGCATATCCATACGCGCTTCTTGGCCGAAATACGGCGGTCTTGCAAGCGCGGGCTGGAATTTTGCGCGGCCCTGCGGGATCGGGCGGGCGGGGCGTGGCCGTTAGCCGCCGCGATGCGCCCGCGGATGGGCGTGTTCGTAAACCTCCATCAGGCGGGCGGTATCCACGGCGGTATAGGCCTGCGTCGTCGCTAGCGAGGCATGGCCCAACAACTCTTGAATGGCGCGCAGATCACCGCCTGCGGCCAAAAGATGGGTGGCAAAGGAATGGCGCAGCGCGTGCGGCGTGGCTGTGGCGGGCAGGCCAAGGCGCAAACGCGCCTGCTCCATCGCCTTGGCAATCAGGCGCGGGTTTAAAGCCCCGCCCCGTGCGCCGCGAAACAGCGGGGCGTCGTGTTCCAGTGGATAGGGGCACAGCCGCAGATATTCGGCCACAGCCTCGCGCGTCACGGGCAACACTGGCACAAGCCGGTCTTTGTCGCCCTTGCCCCGAATGCGCAGCACATCGGGCAGGGGGTGGGCTGCGCCCGTTAGGCCCAAGGCTTCGGAAATCCGCAGACCGCAGCCGTAAAGCAAAGTGACCACTGCCGTATCGCGCGCGCCGATCCAATCTTGGCTGGCATAGATGCCAATATCGGCCAAGACTTCTTGCGCGCCCTCTACGCTCAGGGGGCGGGGCAGTTTGCGGGTAAACTTTGGGCTGCGGGCTGACAAAACCATAGTGGCATCAAACCCATGCTGCTGCGACAGCCAGCCCAGAAAGTTCTTCACCGCCGACAAAGACCGCGCCAAGGACCGCGCCGATAGGCCCCGCCCGCGTTCTGCCGCCATCCATGCGCGCAGATCGGTGTGGGGCAGGGCGTCCAAAGCGCCCAAGCCTTCGCCCGCGCCGTGGTACTGGGAAAGGAAAGCCAAGAAGCCGCGCAGGTCGCGGTCATAGGCCTGCACTGTCTTGTCCGACGCGCCGTGCAACCCGCTGAGGTGCTGCAACCAGCGCGAAAGCGCCTCGGCTTGGGCGGCGGAAAAGGCCGTTAGTTCAGCCATTTTCGCATCAGCCGTTCAAAGACGCTGGCAAAGAATTGCAACAGGTCCGTCCCATGCGCGGGTTTAAATTGGTTGGGGTCAGCAGCCCCCAAGGCCAGCAGCGCAGGCAAGCGGCCCGGCCCAAGGTCAAGTGCCAAAAGCGCCTCAGAGCCCATCTGACCCTCTGCCACCCCATAGATAGGCGCCAAGTCGGGCACAACTTGCCGCAGGACCACGGGCTTGGTGGGTGTGCCGCGCCCAAGGCTTAGGTAATCAGCCACAAAGCCCGCGGGCATGATCTGCAAGGTGTCAGAGATCTGACCCAAGGCACTTTCCCCCTCGGCCCGCGATTCCAGCACCAGTCGCAGCCGATCCACCCGAAGGGTGGCTGCGATCGTGCCGTTGAGGGCCGCCAGAAAACTTGCGAAATCCATCGGTTCCAGCAATTGCAAAATCGCACGGTTGACCTGATTGCTGCCCGCCAAGTTTTCATAAGCCGCCGAAATCACGCTGCGGTGGGTGTCTTCTAACCGATCCAACCGCTGCTCAAGGCGCTCCATCGCAAGACCGCGCAGATCAACGATATTGCCGCCCAGCGTGCGCTCATGCGCGTCGATCAGCGCTTGCATGACGGCGGGGTCATCCAACAGGGCCTCGGGCTTGGCCAAAATCTGGTCGCGGGTGTCGGGGTCCATCATCTTAACCATCTCGTCTTAAGGTGCAGCCCCTAATTACAACCGATCCGCGCCCCTGTCGCCCCCGCAAATGTGCAAAGGGCTGTGGGTGAGTCCCTCTTGCCACAGGGTTTGTCTTTCATCTCGGCACAAATAATACTGGGCGTGCGGCAGACTGGTCCCCGCCTGGGCCGCGGGGCTTGCATGGCACAGGTCGGGCGGATAGGCCAAGGGTCATGCATCGGGGGGCAATCGTGGCAGAGCGGGTCTATGCAGCGGGCGAGCGGATCGGGGTTCTTACCTGCGAACCCATTGGCCGTGTGCTGGACTATTTGGCCCCCGAAGGCGGGTGTGGGGACGGTGATTTTTTGCAAGTGCCCTTGGGCCCGCGCCGTGTTTTGGGCGTGGTCTGGGGCAAGGGTGAAGGGTCTTTCGACGCGGCCAAACTGCGCTCTGCTGGCCCCTTGCTGGAAGCTGCCCCGATGCGGGCCGAGATGCGAGCTTTTCTGACCCGCGCGGCTGATTACACTCTGACCCCCTTACCCGCCATGCTGCGCTTGGCCACCCGCGCGCCAGGGCTGGGCCTGCCCCCCGCCACGCGCCGCATCTACCGCATGGCCAGTGCGGCCGTGCCCAACCGCCTGACCGATGCGCGCCATAAAGTGGTTGAGGCGTTGCGCCTGCAAGGCCAAGCCCCTGTGATCCTCTCAGAACTCGCTGAACTGGCCGATGTCAGCACGTCGGTCATCAAGGGCCTCGTGAAGGCCGGCGTGTTGCTGGAAGAAGACGCGCCCAAAGACCTGCCCTATCCCCCGATGGACCCGAACCGATCGGCGCGGTTGGCAGGCGACCAGATTGCCGCAGGTGCCGCTTTACAGGCCGCCGTCGCAAAGGGCGGCTATGGCACCACCTTGCTGAAAGGCGTCACAGGGTCGGGCAAGACCGAGGTTTATCTCGAAGCTGTGGCCGCCACCCTACGTAAAGGCCAACAGGCCTTGGTGCTTTTGCCCGAAATCGCCCTGACCGGCGATTTTCTGGCCCGTGTCGAAGCGCGCTTTGGCGCCAAGCCGGGTGAGTGGCATTCTGGCATGACCGCCACCGAACGCCGCCGCCTGTGGCGCATGACAGCCGAGGGTGGCGTGGGCCTTGTGGTCGGTGCGCGCTCTGCCTTGTTTCTGCCCTTCCGTGATCTTGGCTTGATCGTGGTCGATGAAGAACATGACACGTCCTATAAGCAGGAAGAGGGTGTGCTGTATCACGCCCGCGACATGGCGGTGCTGCGGGCCTCGATCCTTGGCTGTCAGGTGGTGCTGTCGTCTGCCACGCCCAGTCTGGAAAGCTGGGCCAATGCGCAAGCGGGCAAATATACGCGGATTGATCTTGGCGCACGCTTTGGCGTGGCCGAACTGCCTGCGATGCATACGATTGACATGCGCGCGCAAAAGCTGCCCGCTGATCGGTGGATTTCAGACCTCTTGGCGCAAGCGGTTGAAACCCGCGTGGCCAAGGGCGAACAGAGCTTGCTGTTTTTGAACCGCCGTGGCTTTGCGCCCGTCACCCTGTGCCGCGCTTGCGGCCATCAGGTCGGCTGTGACGACTGCGATGCGCGGATGGTGGAGCATCGGTTCCTTAAGCGGTTGGTCTGCCACCAATGCGGGGCCAGCAAACCCATCCCGACCGCCTGCCCGACCTGCGGTGTTGTGGGCCGCATGGCTCCCGTGGGTCCGGGCGTTGAACGTTTGGCCGAAGAGGTCGTCGCCCGCTTTCCTGATGCACGCCTTGCGGTGTTGTCGTCAGACCTTTTCACCTCGGCCCGCGCGCTGAAAGAGGAAATCCAACGCATTGCCGAAGGGGCGGCAGACATTATCATTGGCACCCAGATCGTTGCCAAAGGCCACAACTTCCCCTTGCTGACTCTGGTGGGGGTGATTGACGCCGACCTAGGCTTGCAAGGGTCGGACCTGCGCGCGGCCGAACGCACGTTCCAACTGATCCGTCAGGTCGCAGGCCGCGCGGGGCGGGCGGAACTGCGCGGCACGGCCTTGTTGCAAACCTATCAGCCCGACCATCCGGTGATCGCGGCCATTCTGGGCGGCGATGAAGAGGCGTTCTGGTCCGCCGAAGCGGCCGAACGCCGTGCGGCCAACGTGCCACCCTATGGCCGGATGGCGGGGATCATCCTTTCCTCGCCCGATGTAACCCAAGTTTTTGATTTCGGGGCTGAACTTGCCCGCCGTGACGGCCCCTTGCGTCGGATCGGGGCCAGCGTTTATGGCCCGGCACCTGCCCCGATTGCCCGGGTGCGTGGGCGTCATCGCGTGCGCTTGCTGGTCAAAGCCGACAAAACGGCGCCCCTGCAAGCAGCGCTGGCGGAATGGGTGGGCCAGCTAAAGCTGCCCACCAACCTGCGCCTTGCCATCGACATCGACCCGCAAAGCTTCTTCTGAGACGTTCGGCCCTAGCTATAAAGCGACACAGGTGCGCCAGCTAAAGCCGACACGTTCAGCAATCCGCGCACTGTGATCGACGGGGTGACGATATGCGCCTTATTGCCCATGCCCATCAAGATTGGCCCAACCTCCAGCCCGCCCGCTTTCATCTTCAACATATTTCGCGCGGCGTTGGCGGCATCGGTATAGCCAAAGATCACGATATTGGCAGGCCCTTTCAGGCGCGAGTTCGGAAAGATCCGCTCGCGTAGGTCTGGGTCAAGGGCGGCATCAAGGCTCATCTCGCCTTCATACTCAAAGTCGCACTCGTGGGCGTCCAAAATCTCCATCGCGGCGCGCATTCTGCGACCTGAATCGCTGTCAAGGTTGCCAAAGTTCGAATGCGAACATAGCGCCATCTTGGGTTCAACGCCAAAGCGGCGGGCATGGCGGGCAGCACCCATGGCGGTGGCGGCGATTTGGTCGGGCGAGGGGATGGGGTTGACCTGTGTGTCGGCCACAAAAAGCGGACCGTCTTCCAAGATCATCAACGACAGCGCCCCCAAAGGATGCCGCCCGCCACGCGCCAGAACTTGGCGCACATCGTTCAAATGCCCTAGGTATTGGCCAAACACACCGCAAATCAAACTGTCGGCATCGCCGCGATGCACGGCGATAGCGGCGATTGCGGTGGAATTGGTACGCAACACGGCGCGGGCTGTGTCAGGCGTAACGCCTTGGCGCTCCAGAAGTTGGTGATAGCTGCTCCAATACTCGCGGTAGCGCGTATCACTTTCGGGGTTCACCACGGCAAAGTCGCGGTCGGGCCTAATCGCCAGACCAAAGCGTTCGCAGCGTGCAGCCATCACCTCGGGGCGGCCGATCAGGATCGGCTTAACGGTCATTTCTTCCAGCATCGCACTCGCGGCGCGCAGAACGCGCTCATCCTCGCCCTCGGCAAAGATGATACGGCGGCTGGATTGGCGCGCGACATCGAACACAGGTCGCATGATTAGCGCCGATTTGAACACCGACCCGTCCAGCGTATGACGGTAAGCGGCCAGATCGGCGATGGGGCGAGTGGCAACGCCGCTGTCCATCGCGGCCTTGGCCACAGCGCTGGCCACCACGCCAATCAAGCGCGGATCAAAGGGTTTGGGGATCAGATAATCCGCCCCGAACGACAGCTTTTCGTCAGAATAGGCGGCAGCGGCCTCGGCACTCGTTGTGGCACGGGCAAGGGCCGCGATGCCCTCGATGCAGGCCAGCTGCATCTGGTCGTTGATCGTGGTGGCCCCCACATCCAAAGCGCCGCGAAAGATAAAGGGGAAGCACAGCACGTTGTTGACTTGGTTGGGAAAATCGCTGCGCCCTGTGGCAATGATGGCATCGGGCACGGCAGCGCGCACCACATCAGGCAGGATTTCTGGGCTGGGATTGGCCAAAGCAAAGACGATGGGGCGGGGTGCCATCTTTCGCACCATATCCGCCGTCAACACGCCGGGGCCGGACAGGCCAAGAAACAGATCGGCGTCCTTGATCACATCGTCTAAGGTGGCAGGTGCGGTGCCTTGGGCGTATTCGGCCTTTTGATCAGTCATCTGATCAACACGGCCTTTGTAAACCAGCCCCGCCAGATCGCAGAGCCACACATTTTCCCTCCGCACCCCCAGCTTCAGCAGCATATTCAGGCAGGCAATGCCCGCAGCCCCGCCACCTGTCGAGACGATCTTGATATCTTCAAACCGCTTGCCCGCCACGTGCAGCGCATTGGTGGCGGCAGCACCCACCACAATCGCCGTGCCGTGTTGGTCGTCGTGAAAGACCGGAATGTTCATCTTTTCGCGGCAGAGTTTTTCCACGATAAAGCAATCTGGTGCCTTGATGTCTTCCAGATTGATCGCGCCAAAGGTAGGTTCCAGCGCGCAAACGATGGCGGCCAGTTTTTCGGGATCAGGCTCGTTCAGCTCAATATCAAAGCAGTCGATATTGGCGAATTTCTTGAACAAAACCGCCTTGCCTTCCATCACCGGTTTTGACGCCAGCGCGCCGATATTGCCCAGCCCCAGCACCGCTGTGCCGTTGGTGACAACCCCAACAAGGTTGGCGCGTGAGGTGTAGCGGCTGGCGGTGGACGGATCAGCCTTGATCTCTAAACACGCCTCAGCCACGCCGGGCGAATAGGCCCGTGCCAGATCGCGGCCATTGGCCAAGGGCTTGGTGGCGCGGATTTCTAGCTTACCGGGTTTGGGGAATTCGTGGTAATCTAGGGCTGCTTGGCGGGCGTTGTCTGGGCGCTGCTCGGTCACGATGGTCTCCTCAACCAACTTTTCTAGAATTGCCCCGAAAGAGCGTTCTGAAAAGTCGGGTCTTTTGTGCATCTCTTTCCCGCGCTTCTTGCAAATGGGGCGGGTCAGCGCCACCATGTCGCAAAGCCAAGGGAATTGAAATGCCAGAAACCAAAGCTGAAACCAAAGCCGAACTTGTCCTGCCGACCACTGATTTGCGCGCTGACCTGCCGTTTTTCACCAAAATGCTGGGGATGCGGATGGATATGATCTATCCGGCCGACAATCCGGCGGTTGCCGTGGTGTCGGGCCATGGCTTGCGCCTGCGGCTGGATGCGGCGTCAACGGCGCCTGCGGGCCATCTGCGGCTTTTGTCGGACGATTGGGCCAGCTTTGCCCAAGGCCAGCGCGAGCTCACATCTCCGGGCGGCACACAGGTTACGCTGGATGAGTTGAACCCGCCCCTCGTGCTGCCCAAGACCGAACACGCTTTTGTCGTGCGCCGCTTGGCCGATCAAGCGCCTTGGGTGATTGGCCGTGCAGGCATGATGTACCGCGATCTTGTGCCCAACCGCCTAGGCGGGGCGATGATTGCCAGCCATATCCGCGTGCCTGATGGCAAAGTGCCCGATATGGTGCATTACCATAAGGTGGGCTTCCAGCTGATCTTTTGCATCAAAGGCTGGGTCGATGTGCTTTATGAAGATCAAGGTGGCATTCGACGCCTGCACGCGGGGGATTGCTTCATCCAGCCCCCCACGATCCGGCACCGCGTTTTGGAGTCTGGCGATGGCATCGAAGTGATCGAAATCGGCGTCCCCGCCGACCACATCACCGAAATCGACCACGAGATGACCCTGCCCAACGCCACCGTGAACCCCGACCGCGTGTGGGAAGGCCAGCGCTTTGTTCATAACGTGGGGGCCACAGGCCATTTCACCCCCTTCCGCATCCCAGGCTTTGAAGCGCGCGACACAACCATCAACGCCAACACCCAAGGCGTAGCCTCGGTTATGGTGGCCCGCCCCACTGGCATAGCCCCATGGACAAAACACGACGGCGACATCCTTTTCACCTTCGTCATGTCGGGTGAGATGACACTGGAAGGCCAAGGCAAAGACCCCTACCGCCTGTCCCCCGGCGATGCCTTTGTCATCCCCCCCGGCCTTGCGACCCGATACGCCGACACAACCCCCGACCTGCAACTGGTCGAAGTCTCGCTTCCTGGGCATTTTGCCACAACGCTGCTCTGACCCTTTCATATGTGCGCAAATATCCCACGGGGGTGCGGGGGTGTGAAACCCCCGCGTCAAAGGGCGCGCCGCTTGCAAGACCAGCCCATTCAGCCCAAACTCTATCCATGATCCCAGAGGTTCCCATGCTGCTTAAACCCGCCACTGACGTGCGCTTGCGTGCCTATGCCCCCTATTCCCGCTTCAAGGTCGGCGCTGCGATCCGCGCCACCTCGGGAGCCATCCATGTTGGCTGCAATGTCGAAAACGTGGCCTATCCTGAAGGCACCTGTGCCGAGGCGGGTGCGATTGCGGCCATGATTGCTGCGGGCGATACGGCTATTGCCGAAATCCTTGTCATCGCTGACAGCCCCGCCCCCGTGCCGCCCTGCGGTGGGTGTCGCCAGAAGATTGCAGAATTTGCCGCACCGGATGTCAAAGTTACCCTGTGCACCACAGACGGCGCGCAAAAAACCATGACTGTCGCCGAGCTGCTGCCCGGCGTTTTCACCGCCGCCCATATGGCCAAAGCCTGATGGACGCCCGCGCCATCATCGCGCAGATTCGCGACGGCTCTGCTCCGCCGCCTGACCAAATCGCTTGGTTCGCCGCAGGCCTTGCCTCTGGCACAGTCAGCGACGCGCAGGCAGGGGCTTTTGCGATGGCGGTGCTGCTGAAAGGCCTTGGCGAGGCGGGGCGCGTGGCGCTGACCACCGCCATGCGAGACACGGGCCATGTGCTAAAATGGGATCTGCCCGGCCCTGTCATCGACAAACACTCCACCGGCGGCATTGGCGATTGTGTGTCGCTGCTCCTGGCCCCAGCCTTGGCCGCTTGCGGGGCCTATGTGCCGATGATCTCGGGGCGCGGTTTGGGCCATACCGGCGGCACGCTGGATAAGCTGGAAGCCATCCCTGGCTTTCGCACCGGCCTATCCGAGGCGCAGTTGCAGCGGCAAATGGCGCAGATGGGCTGCGCCATCGTTTCGGCCAGCGCTGAAATCGCGCCCGCTGACCGCAGGCTGTATGCCATCCGCGATGTGACGGGCACGGTCGAAAGCATTGATCTGATCACCGCCTCGATCCTGTCCAAGAAACTCGCCGCTGGGTTAGAAGCGCTTGTTTTAGATGTGAAATGTGGCTCTGGCGCCTTTATGAAAACGCTAGAGCAGGCTGAGGCTTTGGCCCGCGCCCTTGTGACCACCGCCCAAGGTGCTGGCTGCATGACCACGGCGCTGATCACCGATATGTCGCAACCCTTGGCCACCGCCGCTGGCAACGCGCTAGAGGTGACCGAGGTGATGGAAACCCTGACCGGCACGTCCGTCAACACCGCCCTGTGGGAGATTACCGTGGCCTTGGGCGGCGAGGCGCTGGCCTTGGGCGGCTTGGCCCATGACGCTGCTGACGGGGCCAAGCGCATTGCCCAAGCGCTGGAATCCGGCGCTGCTGCCGAGAAATTCGGCCAGATGATCGCTGCCCAAGGCGGCCCTGCCGACTTTGTGGACCGCTGGCCTGATCGTCTGCCCGCAGCCACCGTGATCCGCGATGTGCCCTGCTTGGCCGATGGTTTTGTGCGCACCATTGATGGCGAGGCGCTGGGCCTTGCCGTTGTGTGCCTTGGCGGTGGTCGTCAGCGCGAGGGGGATAAGATCAACCCCTCGGTTGGGTTGTCAGAACTGGCGGGGATTGGCGAGCAGATTGGCATCGGCGAACCGCTTTGCATGGTGCATGCCACCACCGAAGCACAGGCTGAAGCGGCGATTGCCGCCGTTCAAGCGGCTTATGTGATGGGTGATGTGGCCCCTGCCGACCCCGCGCTGATCTTGAAGCGGATCACCTGATGCGCGCTGCTACCAACCGCGCCTTTGTCGTCGTCATGGATTCCGTCGGCTGCGGTGGCGCGCCCGATGCTGCTGATTTCGGCGATGCGAGGGCCAACACCTTGGCCCATATCGCCCAAGCCTGCGCCGCAGGGAAGGCCGATGTCGGGCGTGCAGGCCCGCTGCATCTGCCGCATTTGGATGGGTTGGGTCTGGGCGCTGCCATACGCCTTGCCTCGGGCGCTGAAACGCCGGGCCTGTCGCTTGTGCCGCAAGGCCTGTGGGGGGCGGCAACCGAGGTCAGCCGTGGCAAAGACACGCCCTCTGGCCATTGGGAACTGGCAGGCGTGCCCGTGCCGTGGGAGTGGACCTATTTCCCCAACACCGTCCCCGCCTTTCCGCCTGATCTGGTGGCGCTGGTTTGCAAGCTGGCGGGAACGGACGATATCTTGGGCAACTGCCATTCGTCGGGTGTGCCCATTATCGCCCAACATATTGAAGCGCATCTGAAAACTGGTTGGCCGATCTGCTACACCTCGGCCGATAGCGTGTTCCAGATTGCTGCACATGAGGACCGCTTCGGCCTTGACCGTTTGCTGAAGCTTTGTGCTGACATAGCGCCTTATCTGCACGCCATGAACGTGGGCCGTGTGATTGCGCGACCCTTCACCGGCTCGGTGCAATCCTTTCACCGCACCGCCAACCGCCACGATTACGCCATGGCCCCGCCCGCGCCGACCCTGCTGGATTGGGCGGCGCAGGCGGGTCGGGCGACCCATGCCGTGGGCAAAATCGGTGACATTTTTTCGATGCGCGGTGTTGGAAAACTGTGGAAGGGGCAGAATGATGTTGACCTTTTCGATCATCTTGATCACTTATTGGATCAATCTGAAGCAGGTTCTTTAACCTTTGCCAATTTTGTCGAGTTTGACAGCCTGTATGGCCATCCCCGCGATGTTGCAGGCTATGCCCGCGCGCTAGAATGGTTTGACACCCGTGTTGGAACCTTGTTTCCCCGCCTTCGTCCCGACGACTTGGTGATCTTCACAGCCGATCACGGCAATGATCCCACATGGCGTGGCACCGATCACACCCGCGAACGTGTGCCCGTGCTATGCGCAGGGCAGGGCGCGTGCGCTTTGGGGTTGCGGGCCTTTGCCGATGTGGCTGCCTCAGTTGCCGAGCATCTGAACTTGCCCACCCATGGGGCCGGAGTGTCGTTCCTATGACCCCCAAGTTAGAACTGCACCTGCATCTAGAAGGCGCTGCCCCGCCAAAGTTTATCGCAGCCCTCGCCAAAGAAAAGCACATCGACATTGGCGGCATCTTTGCCCCCGACGGGTCTTACCGCTTTGAAAGCTTTGCCGAATTTGTTAAAATCTACGAAGCCGCCTGCACCACCTTGACCCGCCCCGAAGATTACCAACGCCTGACCCGCGCGGTGCTGGAAGAACAGGCGCAAAACGGGGTGATTTATACCGAAATTTTCTTGTCACCCGACTTTTGTGGCAACCGCGACAGGGGCGCTTGGCGCGAATATCTGCAAGCCATCCGTGAAGAAGCGGCCGCTCTGCAACGCGAGGCGGGCATCACTATGAAAGCGATTGCCACCTGCATCCGCCACTTTGGCCCCGACAAAGCGCGCCAAACTGCTCTGTGTGCGGCGGAAACAGCGGGCGATTTTCTGGTAGGCTTTGGCATTGCGGGCGTGGAAACCATGGGCAAGCTGAAGGATTTTAAGTGGAGCTTTGATGCCGCCCGCGAAGCCAACCTAAAACCCACTGTCCATGCCGGCGAATGGGCGGGCCCTTCGGAAGTGCGCGATGCTTTGCGTGATCTGGGCGCTGTGCGTATCGGTCACGGTGTGCGCGCGATTGAAGATCTGGCGCTGGTGGACGAACTGGCGGAACGCGGCATTGTGCTGGAATGCTGCCCCGGATCGAACGTGGCCTTGGGCATCTACCCCAGCTTTCGCAAACACCCGATCGGCCAGCTTTACGACCGTGGTGTCAAAGTGACCGTCTCGACCGATGATCCGCCGTTTTTTCACACCTCGATGAAGCGTGAATACGACATGCTGCATCAGGCCTTTGATTGGGATGACGGGGTCTTTGCCACGCTGAACCGCACAGCGCTTGACGCCGCCTTCTGTGACGCCGATACCAAAGACAAAATCGCCAAGCGGCTGGAGGCTGCCCATGTTTAAGAACCTAACCGTCGTCAGTCACCCCTTGGTGCAGCACAAACTGACTTTGATGCGCGAAAAAGACACCTCAACCGCGTCTTTCCGCCAGTTGCTGCGCGAGATCAGCCTGTTGTTGGCCTATGAAGTCACCCGCGAACTGTCGATGACGACGAAAAAGATTCAAACGCCGATCTGCGAGATGGACGCCCCCGCGATTGACGGCAAAAAACTGGCGCTGATCTCAATCCTGCGGGCGGGCAATGGGCTGCTTGACGGGATTTTGGAACTGATCCCTGCCGCACGTGTCGGCTTTGTGGGTCTATACCGCGACCATGAAACGCTGCAACCGGTGCAGTATTACTACAAAGTGCCCGATCAACTGGACGAGCGCATTTGCATCGTCGTGGATCCGATGCTTGCCACCGGCAATTCCAGTGCAGCGGCGGTCAAACTGCTCAAAGATTCGGGGGCGCGGAACATCCGCTTTCTATGCCTTTTAGCCGCACCCGAAGGCATTCGCCACATGAACGAAGAACATCCCGATGTGCAGATTGTCACTGCCTCGGTCGACAGTCACTTGAACGAGCACGGTTATATTGTGCCGGGCTTGGGCGATGCGGGCGATCGGATGTTTGGCACCAAGTAAACTAGCCCGTGCAGATGCCCTGCAGCCGGATCCAGTCATTGTCTGACAAGATTGGTGCGGGCGATATACCCTTGAACGGGTCGCCCGCGATCAACCCCGCCGTACTTTTGCCGCTGGGGTCAAGGCTGCGCGCATAGGGGCTAGAGGCCAGAGCGATTTGGCGAAACTTTTCCAGCAAAACGTCATCCGCCACAGAAACCGAGGGGCTGTTCAGCAGGTGTTCGGCATAGCCCTGCAAAGAACCATCGGGCAGGTGGCCCGTTGTCAGCAACCGCACAGTAGCGGCCAAGCCTGCGTGGCGCAAAATGGGAATGACGGGGTCGTCGATATCGGCCCGCAGCAAGGCCGCCAGAATGAAACCGGCCAAAGGCTCGGCATCTTCTGCCCCGATAACCTGCCCATTGGATACCAGCACGATCCCCCCCGGCAGGGCCAAGACCCCCGCAACGCCATCGCGGACCACAACAATTTCGCCCAATCCCTGCCCAGATAACTTTTGTGCCAAGGCCCCGGCCCCTTGCCGCCCCAAAGCCCCCTGACAGGGCGATCCCGTCAAGCGCGCGGCCTCGATCACCGCCTGCTTGCCGATTTGAACCCGCGTGGCCACGGGCAGGACGGATGCGGTGTGGCGGATCATGGCCTCGGGCAACCAAAAAATGCTGAACACCCCAACGAAGGTGGCAACCAAGGCCAAACTGATCCCACGCAATCGGCCCGGCTTGGGGCGGCGGCGGATCAGCGTTGTGCGCACCGTGTCCAATGCCGCGATCATGTCGGGGTCTTCAATCTCAACCGTTTCGCTGGGCGCTCCATCGTCCAGCCGCCCGGGGGTGAAGAGGGCTGGCATCGCCCCGGGATTGACCCGCTCAACCGAGGGCAGCGACCAATGGGAGAGCGCCATTTCCGTGCGCGGATCGGCCAGAACCAGCGTGGTATCGCGCAGGCCCACCACCACCTCGCGCAATTGGGCAGAGGCTGTCAGCCGCCACAGCCCGACACATTCCAAGCGCTGGTATTTCGTCAGAGCGGTCATGGCGCCTTGCAAGGTTTAAGCCGTTTGACCAAGTCTATCCAATCCCCCCCCGCGCCACAATCCGCCCCCTGCGCCCTTTGGCGGGCAAATCATCTGGGCAGGGGTCGCATTCAGGCGGGCAAAGCGGCAGTTTCGGCGGTTTGATAGGTGTGTAAGGTAAGGAGACGCAGGTGACAGGCGACCGGACATTGGCGGCAGCGGGCATGATCGTGATCTATGCCAGCATCATCGGCTTCACCGACAATTACGTGCGCGTCATCGCAGCAGAGGCTGGCCTATGGCAGTTTCACGCCACGCGCACGGCAATGGCCATGGCAATATTGGTTCTGGCGCTGCGGCCCTTGGGGTTGCGTCTGGGTGCGCATAATCTGCGCGCGGTCGTGGCGCGGTCAGCCATTCACGGCTGTGCTATGGTGATCTATTTCGGCGCGCTGGCCTTTTTGCCTGTGGCTTTGGTGGCGGCGGGCCTGTTCACTGCGCCCATCTTTGTGCTGTTGATTGAACGCTTTGCTTACGGCAGCCGCATTGGACCCGTGCGCATCTTGGCCGTGGCCTTGGGCTTTGCCGGTGTGATCCTTGTTTTGGGTCCCGAAGCGATGCAGGGCGCTTCTTTACCCGCCCTTCTGCCGATTGCCGCGGGTGCTCTTTACGCTATGGGCAATATCGCCACGCGCCGCTGGTGCCCGCAAGAAAGTGCCGAGACGCTGTTGGCGGGCTTTTTCTTGGCCCTAGGCATTGCGGGTGTCATTGGGATGCTGGTGCTGACAGTTGCCCCTTTGCCCGTGCCTTTGGGCACAGATGGGTTCTTGATGCGTGGGCCGGTTTGGCCCAATCAAGCCTTTTGGGTGTGGACATTTGTGCAAGCTGCAGGGTCACTTTTGGGCGTGGGTTTGATGGTGCGCGCCTATCAGATTGCCGATGCCACACGTGTTTCGGTGATCGAATACACGATCCTTCCCGCTTCTGCGGCGTGGAGTTGGGTGATTTGGGGCGAAGTGCTGTCCCCCATCGCCGTGTTGGGCATGGCGATGATTGTGGCGGCAGGCATTTGGATTGCGCTGAAGGCGGAAGCCAAAGCCTAAGACGCCGATTTTTCGCAGAAAAATCGGTTTTCGGGTTGGATTACGATTTTTCTGCGAAAAATCACCTTGCTAGGCTTTTAAACGTCGCCCACTGCCGCCCGCCAATGGCGTCGGCACAAACTCACATAGGTTTCGTTCCCGCCGATCTGCACCTGCTCGCCCTCTTTCAAAGCAGCGCCGTCAGGACCACGTCGGATCACCATGGTGGCTTTCTTGCCGCAATGGCAAATCGTGCGCACCTCGCGCATTTCATCGGCCCAAGCGAGCAGTGCGGCTGACCCGGGGAAGAGGTTGCCCTGAAAGTCTACGCGCAGGCCATAACACATCACAGGGACGCCCAGATCATCCACAGCGCGGGCCAGTTGCCAGACTTGGGGCTTTGACAGGAACTGCGCCTCGTCGATGAAAACGCAGGCCACTTGACCCGTGGCAAAGCGGGCCTTTAGTTTTTCATACAGGTTTTCATCGGGGGCAAAGGTGTCGGCGGGTTCGCCGATCCCAATGCGGCTGGCAATGCGGCCTTCACCGGCGCGGCGGTCGAACTGGGCGGTGATAAGATAGGTCGCCATCCCCCCCTCGCGGTAGTTGTGCGAGGCTTGCAAAAGCAGGGTGGATTTCCCAGCATTCATCGTTGAGTAGTGAAAATAGAGCTTGGCCATGCGGTGATTTAGCGCAAATCCCCGCAGGCTCGCAAGGCTTTGGGCCGGGGGTTAACCCGGCCCATTCGCTTTAGCGCGACTTTTGCCGTGCGGGAGAGGAAGCCCCACCGGTCTTTGACGAAGGGCGCAGCGGTTTGGGCGCACCTTGGGGGCGCTGGCCGTGTTTGCCTTGGCCCTGCGGGCGCTGTCCACCGGGGCGTTGGCCACGATTTTGCGCGGGCTTGGGCGCTGCGGCAATATCGGCTGCCGCCCAAGCGGCCCCACCCACCACGGGGATGGTCTTTTTCAGCAGCTTTTCCACGGCCTGCAATTCGCCCATCTCGGCGGGCGAGCAGAAGGCAATCGCATTGCCCTCGGCCCCGGCGCGGGCGGTGCGGCCGATGCGGTGGACGTAGTTTTCCGGCACATTGGGCATGTCGTAGTTATAGACATGGCGGACGCCCGGAATGTCGATGCCGCGCGCGGCCACATCGGTCGCCACCAGCACATCCAACTGACCTTCACGGAATTCCGTCAATGTGCGGTCGCGGTGGTTTTGGCTTTTGTTGCCATGGATGGACGAGGCTTTGAACCCCCAAGCCACCAGCAATTTGTAAAGCTTTTCCGCGCCGTGTTTGGTGCGACCAAAGACCAAGGCCTGCTCGCCCGGATGCTTGAGCAGATAGGATTCCAGCAGCTTGGCCTTGTCGCCGTTGGGGATGTAATGCACCCCTTGGACGATCTTTTCCACCGGCTTGCCCGGCGGGGCCACCTGAACGCGCACCGGATTGCGCAGGTAGGTGCGCGAGATTTCCTCGATGTCGTTGGGCATGGTGGCCGAGAACAGCAGCGTCTGGCGGTGCTGCGGGATGTATTTGGCGATTTTGCGCAGCGAGTGGATAAAGCCCATGTCTAGCATATGGTCGGCTTCATCCAGCACCAGATAGCCGCAGGATTCCAGCGTCACAGCGCCGCGTTCGAGCAGGTCGATCAAGCGGCCGGGGGTGGCAACCAGCACGTCAGAGCCTTTAGCCAAACGATCCGCCTGTCGGTTCAGCGACGCGCCGCCCACAACCATAGTGACTTTGACAGCCGTGCCCTTGGTGAAGGTCAGGAAGTTTTCGGCAATCTGCGACACCAGTTCTCGCGTGGGTGCCAGCACCAAAGCGCGCACATGGCGCGGGGCGGGGGGGTGGCCGATATCGAGCAAGCGGTGCAGCAAGGGCAGGCCAAAGGCTGCCGTCTTACCAGTACCGGTTTGGGCCAGACCCATCAGGTCGGCACCCTTCATGATATGGGGAATGGCCTGCGCCTGAATGGGCGTGGGCGTGGTCATATTGGTCAGTTCAAGCGCTTTAAGGATTTTCGGCGAAAGGCCGAGATCAGCGAAAGTCGTCATTGGGGATCGTCCATCAAACAAAGGAACAATGCACCCTCGCCGCTGACCATGTCAGAAGCCGTGCACATTGCAGGTGCCCCTGCGTGATGGTGGGAACCGTCATCCGGGCCTTTTGGTGCTCACGCGGCACGGGCTTCGGATGGGGTGCAAATGGGCGCGAACGGCGCAAATGTCAAGCGCGCTGTTCTGCGGTGCAGAAAACGTGGTGGAGCGGGCGGCGCGTCTTAAGCGAATTGTTCCACGATCAAGCGCTCTTCCAGCCCATGGCCGGGGTCAAACAGAATGCGATGGCGCACATTGGGCTCTGAGCGGATTTCGACTGACAACACATCGGTCACGGGCCTTGTGTCAGCATCCGCCCGCACAGGGCGCTTCAGCGGATCCAGCACCTCAAACCGCACGACGGCCCCTTTGGGCAGCAAAGCCCCCCGCCAGCGGCGCGGGCGAAAGGCGGCAACGGCGGTTAACGCCAGCACATCGGCCCCAATGGGCAAGATCGGCCCGTGGGCGGAGTAGTTGTAGGCGGTTGATCCTGCGGGAGTAGACAAAAGGCAGCCATCGCAGACCAGTTCGGGCATCCGCTCTTTGCCATCGACCAAAATGCGCAGTTTGGCGGCTTGCGGGCCCATGCGCAAAAGCGAGACTTCGTTGATCGCTAAGGCCTGTGTCACCCGGCCATCGGTGCTTGTGGCGGTCATGGCCAAGGGGTTCAGCACGGCTTCTTCGGCCAAGGCCAGCCGTTCGGGCAGGGCATCCAGCGAGAAGGTGTTCATCAAAAAGCCAACTGTGCCGCAGTTCATGCCGTAAACGGGCAGGCCCGCGCTGTGATCATCGTGCAGGGTTTGCAGCATAAAGCCATCGCCGCCCAAGGCCACAATGATCTGCGCATTGTCCAAATCGCTTTGGCCGTAGCGCGCCGTCAGGGCCACCAGCGCCTCTTGGGCGGCTGGGGCTGGGCTTGCGCGAAAGGCGATATGGCCGTGGGGCACGGGGCGTCTCCTTGAATTGCTGCTACTCTTGGCAGGCTTGTGGCAGAACTCAACCCCCGGCTTTCAGGGGCTTGCGGTTTTCAAAAGCCAAGCTAGGTTTCCTATCGGAAACTTTTATCGTGTGCGATCCAAAACCTGTCGCTTTCTGCCTTTCATGCGCTGAAAGTCTGGGTCTAGATAGCGCCAAGCCATATTGGAGAGCCCCATGACCAAGACCCACCGCGACGCCGGTTTCTTCACCGAGCATCTATCGACCCGCGACCCTGACCTGTTCGGCGCGATCACCTCTGAACTGGGCCGTCAGCGCGACGAGATCGAGTTGATTGCATCAGAAAACATCGTCAGCCGTGCCGTGATGGAAGCGCAGGGCTCGGTGATGACCAACAAATACGCCGAAGGCTATCCTGGCAAGCGCTATTACGGCGGCTGTGATTATGTCGACGTGGCCGAAAATCTGGCGATTTCGCGGGCTTGCCAGTTGTTTGGCGTGGCTTTCGCGAATGTGCAGCCCAATTCGGGCAGTCAAGCCAACCAAGGCGTGTTCCAAGCGTTGCTGAAGCCGGGCGATACCATTTTGGGGATGAACTTGGCGTCGGGCGGACACTTGACCCATGGCGCGGCCCCCAACCAGTCGGGCAAATGGTTCAACGCGGTGCAATACGGCGTGCGCAAGCAAGACAGCTTGATCGACTATGACGAGGTGGAACGCCTCGCTGTCGAATCACAGCCCAAGATGATCATCGCAGGCGGTTCGGCTGTGCCGCGCCAGATCGACTTTGCGAAGTTCCGTGCCATTGCTGACAAGGTCGGCGCTTACCTGTTGGTCGACATGGCGCACTTCGCGGGGCTTGTGGCGGGCGGGCATCACCCGTCGCCCTTCCCCTATGCCGATGTCGCCACCACCACGACGCATAAAACCCTGCGCGGCCCGCGCGGTGGTATGATCTTGACCAACAACGAAGAGCTGGCCAAGAAATTCAACTCAGCCATCTTCCCCGGCATCCAAGGCGGCCCCTTAATGCACGTCATCGCGGCCAAAGCTGTTGCCTTTGGCGAAGCCCTGCGGCCTGAGTTTAAGGAATATGTCGGCCAAGTGATCGTCAACGCCAAGGCCCTAGCCGATGAGCTGATGAAGGGCGGTCTGGATATCGTCACCGGCGGCACCGACACCCATGTGATGCTGGTTGACCTGCGCCCCAAGGGCGTGAAGGGCAACGCCACCGAAAAAGCGCTGGGCCGCGCGCATATAACTTGCAACAAGAACGGCATCCCATTTGACCCCGAAAAGCCCACAGTCACCTCGGGCGTGCGGCTTGGCACGCCTGCCGGTACCACGCGCGGCTTTGGTGAGGACGAGTTCCGCCAGATTGGCCGCTGGATCGTGGAAGTGGTCGATGG
>CAMAYO010000048.1 GCA_945862465.1 Pseudorhodobacter antarcticus
ATCTCGCGCCCGCCCAAGGCTGCCAGAACCGCCAAAGGATCGCGAGAGGTCAGCCGTGCAACACCTGCACCCACGGCCGTGGCCTTGCGGGCCAGACCTGCGTCATCAACCCCCGTGCCCCGCCCGACCCAATCTTCCGCCACACCGCCAAAAAGCGCGCAGGATATGGCTGCGGCAGAGGTGGTGTTGCCAATGCCCATCTCGCCGGGCACCAAAAGGTCGGCTTTGGGATCTACGGCATCCCAACCCACCAGCAGCGCCGCCAGAAGATCAGCCTCGCTCATCGCGTCGCTTTGGGTGAAATCGGCGGTCGGTCGGTCAAGGTCGATGGCGTTGACCGTCATCGTGGCACCAAAGGTTTTGGCCAATTGGTTGATCGCCGCCCCGCCTTGGGTGAAGTTGGCCACCATCTGCACCGTCACTTCGGGCGGAAAGGCCGAAACGCCCTGCGCCACAACACCGTGGTTGCCCGCAAAAATCGCAATCTGCGGCGCTTGGATGCGCGGCGTGTCAGTGCCCTGCCAACCCGCCAACCAAATCGCCACATCTTCCAGACGGCCCAAAGCACCAGGTGGCTTGGTCAACTGCCCGTTGCGCGCCACGGCACCTTGGGTCGAGGCATCATCGGCCTTGGGCAAGTTTGCCAAAAGGGTGCGGATATCGGAAAGGGTGGCGGGCCTAAGGGTCAATCTAGCCTCCTGTGCAGGGGGCAAGATCTATCCTTAACAGCGTAAAATAGCCAGACATGGCAGACGCTTTGATGGTGTTTCCCGACATGCAAAAGGCGGCCCCGCAGGACCGCCTTTGCGATAAAGCTTCAAAAATCAGGCGGCGCGACCGACCAGCACTTCGCCAACTTTCTTTTGCGCACCGGCTTCATCAACGCCAGCCACAGCCGCCACTTCGCGGGTCAGGCGTTCCAGCGCTGCTTCGTACAGCTGGCGTTCGGAATACGATTGCTCGCGTTGGTCATCGGTGCGGTGCAGGTCGCGCACCACTTCGGCGATGGCCATCAGATCGCCCGAGTTGATCTTTTGCTCGTATTCCTGCGCACGGCGCGACCACATGGCGCGCTTCACACGGGCCTTGCCCTTCAGCGTATCCAGCGCCTTGGTCACCAGATCAGGCGAGGAGAGCGAGCGCATCCCAATCTCGGTCGCCTTATGGGTCGGAACCCGCAGCGTCATTTTATCTTTTTCAAAAGAGATGACGAAAAGCTCTAGCCGCATTCCGGCGATGTCTTGCTCTTCAATAGAGATGATCTTGCCAACCCCGTGGGCGGGGTAGACCACGAAATCGTTAGGATGAAAGTCAGGCTTTTTGCTTTTGGTCATGGTGTCATTCCTATGCGGCACAGCCCGACCCAACGAAAAGAGAGAAGCGGGCCCGAAGTCCCGCTGTCATGCACTCTCATGCTCGTCGGAAAAACCTTCCCTAAGCCAATGGCTTTGAAAGGGCTTTAGGCATCCTTCATTGATTGTAACCATTCTATAACACAAATTTTGCCAATTTCCAAGAACTGCATCACGTCAAAAGGGGGCCTTTGGGGCTTTGCCCAAAGGGTTTTCAACAAATTTGTGGCAAAATCCTGCCTTTGGGGCGCGAATCAGGGGCCTTAGCCGCCCAAGCCCGCCGCTTCTGAAAAATAGGTCTTAAGCTTGTCCTTTTCGCCATCCCGTTCGGTGGCGTCGGGCAGCGGGTCTTTCTTGGTCACGATCACCGGCCAAAGTTCGGCATATTTGCGGTTGAACGTCACCCAATGGTCCAAATCCGGCTCTGTATCGGGGCGAATGGCGTCGGCGGGGCATTCAGGTTCGCACACCCCGCAGTCAATGCATTCATCAGGATGGATGACGAGCATATTCTCGCCCTCATAAAAACAATCGACCGGGCAGACTTCAACACAGTCGGTGTATTTGCAGGCAATGCAGTTATCGATCACCACATAGGTCATTGGGGGCATTCCATCCTAAAATCGCAGCAAAGTCTGCCTAAACGAGGTGCAGGCATCATTCAAGTGAGGATGCGCTGTCTGGCCCGTCCGGTGCATCAAGGTCGGCGAAAAGCGCCTGCGCTTCAGGCGCAGGGCCGCGCCGTTGCCCCAAGGCAAGAATGCGCACGACGCGAATCTGGGTGCCTTGGGGAAATGTTAGCACATCGCCCACGGCCACTGCATGGCCGGGCTTGGCGCATCTTTGGCCATTCAGGCGCAGATGCCCGCTGTGAATAAGCGCGGCGGCAAGGTCGCGCCCTTTAAAGAAGCGCGCTTGCCATAGCCATTTATCCAGCCGCAGTTTGGGGCTGTCAAAGGGGGTGGTCTTTGCACCCGGCCCTGCCAATCACTTCTGCAGCTTAAGCGCCGCAAGAACAGCGAAGGGATTGTCTGGGTCGATCGGCTTTTCCACGCGCGGCGGGCGGGCTTCAAAGCTGCGCTGGGGCTTGGCGTCAGGTTTGCCGCCGTCGCGGCTTTCGCGGGTTTCGCGACCGCCCTCGCGCGCGCCGTCTTTCGGGCGGGGCTTGCGGTCAGACCGACCCTCGCCTTGGCCATCGCGGGGTTTGTTGCCTTTGTAACCACCTTCGCGGCGCGGGCGGGGTTCGGCTGCTGGCGCTTCGGCCCCATCGGCTGCGGGGGCCTGACCTTCGACCACGGGGGCCGCATCTTTGCGCGGGCCGCGATCAGGGCGGGGCCCACGATCAGCGCGCGGTTCTGCGCTGCGCTCTGGGCGGGCGGGGCGTTCAGGGCGAGCGGAGCGTTCAGGGCGAGCGCGGGGTTTGGGGGCCCAAGTGAAGGTGAAATAGGTTTCCAACTCGGGCGCTGCTTCGGCCGCAGCCTCTAGCTCTGTCACAGGCTCTTCGACCACGGGGTTGATCAAGGAAACTTCTTCCGGAACTGGGTTCAACGATGCCGGTTCTTCCGCCTTCACCTCAACCACGGGCGCAGTTTTGACCTTGGCGCGTTCGCCCTTTTCGCCCTTATAACCCAAGCCGCCCATCAGATCGACGAATTGGTCCAGCGTCATGCCAGTGATCGACAGCATATCGGGCGTGGCCTCAAAACCGGCGCGACTGTCTTTGGTGCGCAAAATATCGGCCAAACGTTCCAGCATATCAATGCGAATCGCGCGGGTGCCTGACGGGTGATAGCCCGACAGCGTGTAATGGGTGCGCGGCACCTCGGCCAAGTTGGGGATCGTGACCAAACCGGGCGGCGGGCTTTCGGGAAACTCTTGCAGGCCCGACCACAGGCTCCACAGCACCAACCGCAGGCGGGTGGCGGCGGGTTTTAGCAACAAGGGCAGGAAAATGGTGAACTGGCCAAAACGCACGCCATGTTTCCGCAGGGCAGCGCGCGAGTCTTGATCCAGTGCTTTCACATCTTCGGCCACATCTTCGCGCGGGATCACGCCCATCGCTTCGACCAAGCGGAAGGCAAAGCCGCGGGCAAGGCCCGTTAAACCTTCGTCACGCGACATGGCGGCCAAGGGTTCAAACAGGGCCGCCACTTTGCGATCAATGAAGTGCTGTGCACGGCGGCGCACCTTGTCGGCCACATCGGGGCCGGCTTCTTCGTCCACAAAGACCTCGACCTGCGGGCGCAGGGCCTCGGCCCCTTTGACCAGCTTGCCTATGGCAGAACTGCCCCACATCAGGCCACCTTGGGTGGAATAATCCATCTCTGTGTCGGGCGCGTTGTAAAAGCGATCTGCCCTTAGGTGAAACTCGGGCTTAAGCGCCCCAAGTGCCGCCTGACGCAGGGTCTGCGCCTCTTCCGGCGACTTGGTCGCGTCCTGCCGGAACCGGAACCCGTCCAGTTTGCCTACAAATTCGCCACTTACAGTGACTTCGCCCTTGTCATTCACCTCGGCCACGAGGGTCTCCTTCTGCTTCAACCGCCGCAGCAACACAGAGGTGCGCCGGTCAACAAATCTTTGCGTCAGCGCCAAGTGCAGGCCATCTGACAAACGATCTTCTACTGCACGCGTTTCGTCGCGCCAATGACTTTCGTCCTCAAGCCAACCTTTACGCTGGGCTACATAGGTCCAAGTGCGGATATAGGCCAGACGTTTTGAGATGGTGTCAATGTCACCCCCTGGCTTGTCGATGCGTTCCAGCGCCTTTTTCAACCATTCCGAGGGGATTCGGGTCTGAGAAAGGCCCCGACCTGTCAAGAATTCGAAAATCCGTGTCAAAAGCGTGAAGTGTTCATTGTCTGAGGCGCTGCGAAAATCGGGAACACGGCAAACATCCCACAAAAGACGCACGCGCTGCGGGCCCGTGAGTTTTGCCTTAACCTCGGGCAGGTCTGACAAGTATCTCAGCGCCAAGACATCGTCGGCATCGCGGGCGCGCGACAGCCAGGGGTCAAAGGTGGGTTTTTCCAGCGACCGGATTAACCGTTCGGCCGAGGCGAAATCCAAGTCGGCATTGCGCCACATCAGTTTGCGGACGGGTTCGAACTTATGCGCCTCAATCGCCTCAATCTCTTCTTCATCAAAAGGCCGCGCCTCGCCCGTCACGCCAAAAGTGCCGTTTTCGGTGTGCCGCCCCGCACGGCCCGCGATCTGGCCGATCTCTTGCACATTCAGCATCCGCATGCGGCGCCCATCGAACTTGGCGGTCGAGGCAAAGGCCACGTGTTTGATATCCAAGTTCAGACCCATGCCGATCGCATCGGTCGCCACCAGATAATCCACCTCGCCGTTTTGATACATCGCGACCTGCGCATTGCGCGTGCGCGGGCTTAAAGCGCCCATCACCACCGCACACCCGCCCTTGGTGCGGCGGATCAGTTCGGCGATGGCATAGACATTTTCAACTGAAAACCCCACAATTGCCGATCTTTCTGGCATTCTGCTTATCTTTTTCGAACCTGCAAAGGTCAGGGTCGACATCCGCTCTTTTCGCATGAACTGCACGCCAGGGATCAGGCCCGCGATGGCGGGGCGCATGGTGTCAGAGCCCAAAAACAGCGTTTCCAGCAAGCCGCGCGCATGCAGCAAGCGGTTGGTAAAAACATGGCCGCGTTCGGGATCGGCACAAAGCTGGATTTCGTCCACCACCACAATATCTGCGCCAATCTCTAGCGGCATGGCTTCGGTTGTGGCCACCCAGTACAGCGGGCGGTCTGGTACAATCCGCTCTTCCCCCGTGATCAACGCCACCACAGACGGTCCGCGCAGCTTGACGATCCGCTCATAGACCTCGCGTGCCAGCAAGCGCAGCGGCAAACCAATCAAGCCAGTGCGGTGTGCCAGCATCTTTTCGATAGCATAATGGGTTTTGCCGGTGTTGGTCGGCCCCAAGACCGCCGTCACCCTTGAGGGCTCTTGCACTTACAGCTCCTGCCCGCCCAGTTGCGCATCAAGCCGTTCGACAGCGTCTTGCAGGTCTTTCAGATGCGGGTTCAGCTTTAGCGCCGCGCGGTAGACTTCCAAGGCCTTGTCCGGCTCGTTCAACTCCTCAAATATCATGCCAAGGCCGGACAATGCGCCAAAATGGCGCGGGTTCAACGCAAGGGTTTTGTCCACATCAGCCAAAGACAGACCCAATTGGCCGATTTGGAAATAGGCCGTGGCGCGGGCGTTATAACCTTCGGCAAAGTCAGGCGCATGGTCAATCAAGGCGGAAAAATGGTCGATGGCAGATTGCGCGTCGCCCGCAGCCAGTGCGGCTTTCCCGCGCTGAAGCAGAAAATCCATCGCGGCAGAGCCTGACTTGGACCATTCAATCCAGATGTCTTGTGTGATCGTTGCGGCATCAGCCTCGTTGGCGCTTTGCAGTTGAGCGAAGAGCCTATCCAACCGCGCCGAATCGGCCCAAACCGGTGCCAGTCCCGCCCCAAACAGCAGAACGGCCACAACGATACCATTGGCAAGCGGGCGCAGGGCTTTCATAAGGTTCAAACTAGCGTATAGCGCGGCGAACGCCAGTGCTGCACTGCAAGAATGGAGCCTTTGATGAGCAAAGTGATCGACGCCGCCATAGCCGCCTTATCCGCCAAACTGGGGACTGGTTATGACGGCGTGGCGAAGTTTGTCCTTTTGGGCGAAGGGGCAATCATCTGCGATGCCTCAGGCGTGCGGGCGGGCGATGATCCGGCAGATGTAACGCTGACGGCCAGCACAGAAGTCTTTCAGGCACTCTTGGCGGGCGAGATTTCGGCCACTTCGGCCTATATGTCAGGCAAGTTGGCGCTAGACGGGCCGCTGACCTTGGCCATGAAACTGGGGCAAGCCCTGCGATGAGCGATGCGCCGCTGGACAATGTTTTGGCCCAAGGCCCGCAAGGGGGCCGCGCAGTCTGGTTGAAAACCTCTGATGGCACGCGCCTTCGCGCGGGATTTTGGCACGCTGCGGCCCCCAAAGGCACGGTCGTTCTAATGCAGGGTAGGGCGGAGTATATCGAAAAATATGGCCGCACGGCCGCAGACTTTGCCGAGGCGGGCTATGCCACTTTGACGCTGGATTGGCGCGGTCAAGGCAGATCAACCCGCGCCTTGGCCGACCCAAAGGTGGGCCATGTTGGCGATTTTGGCGAATATCAAAACGATCTTGATGCTCTGCTCGATTTCGCCGCGGTCCAAGGCCTGCCGCAACCTTTCTTTTTGTTGTCCCATTCGATGGGCGGTGCCATCGCCCTGCGCGCATTGATCCGTGGCCTACCCTTTCAAGCCGCAGTCTTTTCCGCGCCAATGTGGGGCATTTTGCTTTCAGCTTGGACGAGGCCATTGGCCAATGCCCTGTCCAGCGCCGCGCGCTATTTGTCCTTCGACCACCTTTACGCGCCCGGGACGGGCCCTATGACCTATGTGCTTGACGTGCCCTTTGCCGTTAACGCGATGACCCGCGACGCTGACCAGTATGACTATATGCGCGCCCAAGCCTTGGCTCATCCTGAAATGTCGCTTGGTGGCCCCAGTTTCGGCTGGCTCCGCGCCGCCTTGGCGGAATGCCATGCGCTGCAAGCGCTGCCCTCGCCAAAGTTGCCCTGCCTTTGCTCCGTGGGCAGCGCAGAGCGTGTCGTCGACACGGGCCCCATCCACGCCAGACTGCGGTCTTGGCCCATGGGACGTTTGGTCGTGGTCGCAGGCGCAGAACACGAAATCCTGATGGAGCGCCCTAGGCCCCGCGCCGCCTTTATAGCCGACTGCGTGGCGCTGTTTTCGGCCTCAGCCTAAGTTCTTTGATAGGGGCAAAACTATCTAGGGGGCGCCCCCGATTGATCTGCAGGGCGCAGCGCTTTTCCCCAAGTCCGGCCCCTGCAAAGATAGCGTAGGCTTGCAGAATGCAGATGAACCCACCCCCAACTTTGCGCTACCCTGCCCTTATGACACGCGCACCCCTCATCCTCCAAACCCCGCAAGGCCTTTACTGCCCCGAGGGAGAGTTTCACATCGACCCGATGGGCCGCGTTCCCCGTGCGCTGATCACCCACGGCCATTCTGACCACGCAGCGCGTGGCATGGGATCTTATCTGTGCACGCATCAAGCCCTGCCCGTGATCCGCCACCGTTTGGGTAAGATCACCGCGGAAGGGATTGCTTATGGCGAGCAGCGCCAGATTGGCGGGGTGACCGTCAGCTTTCACCCCGCAGGCCATGTGCCCGGATCGGCGCAGATCAGGATTGAGCGGGGCGGAGAGGTCTGGGTCGCCTCGGGCGATTACAAAACCGCCCCCGATGCTTTGTGCGAACCGTTTGAGGCCGTACGCTGCCATACCTTCTTGACCGAAACCACCTTTGGCTTGCCGATCTTTCAGTGGCAAAGCGAAGTTTGTGTGATGGGCCAGATCGCCCGATGGTGGCAGGACAATGCCGCACGGGGCGTGGTGTCGGTGCTGCTGGCCTATTCCTTTGGCAAAGCGCAGCGGTTGATGGCGGGCTTGGCTGGGATTGGCCCCATCTGCACCCATCCTGTGGTCGAGGCTGTGACCGATATCCTGCGCCACCAAGGCTATGCCCTCCCCCCAACCCGTGTGGCGAACGGCGCTCCGCCCCAAGGCGCGCTGGTGATCGCCACCCCTAACGCTATGGCCAGCGATTGGGCGATGGGTTTGGGTCCACATGAGGTGGCCGCAGCCTCAGGCTGGATGGCGCTGGCGGCGCGGCGCAAGGGCACGGGGGCAGCCTTTGTGCTGTCCGACCACGCCGATTGGGCGGGATTGAATGCAGCGGTGGCAGCGACGGGGTCAGAGCAGGTTTATACTTTGCACGGCTACACCGACCCTTATGCCGCTTGGCTGCGCAGCAAGGGACTGTCGGCAGAGGCCATGTCGTGATCCGATTTGCCCAACTTCTGGCGCAAGGCACGCCCACGCCCGACGCCTTTTCAGCCTACATGACACAAGTTGACCCGCAGGAGAGCGAGGCCGCACAGCGCCTGCTGTCCGGCCAGCGCCCCACACGTTTAGCCCCCGCAGCAACCCTGCTGGGTTGGGTGGCACAGGCCACAGACACCCCCGACTTCCTGATAGACGCTTGCCTGAAAATCTGCCCTGACAAGGCCGAACTCGCCGCCTTGCTTTTGCCCCCCGCCACGGGCACCACGCCAAGTTTGGCTCAATCCTTGGCCAACCTCACCTCGGCCGCCGACTACCTAACCCTCGCCCGCAGTTTGCCTCCTGAGGCGCGCATTCTCTTTAATCGCCTTGCCAGCGGCACCTTTCGTGCCAAGCTGGCACCCCCCACCACCACGCCACAAACCCCCGGCCACTGTCTCGCGATTCTCACCCTGATCGACCCCTCTGGCCCCACAGCCACCTTCGCCCTGCCCCATGGCGCGGCCCTTGTGCCCCTGACCCGCTTGCGCCTGACGATCCCTGGAACCCCCGCCCTGCTGGCATGGGCGCGCGCGAATGTCACGGACCGCTTTGGCCCCCTGCGTCAAATGCCGCCAACCCAAGTCTTCGAACTGGAATTTGACGGCATGACCCCCAACGCACGGCGCAAGTCGGGGATCACCCTTTTGGGCGCGCGGGTGAAGGCATGGCGGCCAGACAGTCGTGCAGCGGATGTGCCGACCCTGTCTGCCCTGTTGGCCCAATCCCCCTAAGCCCCCCTCCCCTTTCATACGTGCCCAAATATCCATCCCACCTTTCCGCCACGGATAGGTTTCCATTTGGCCCCAGCCCCCCTACATAGAGACAAAGCCATCAAGAGGTCGCCATGTTCCCCAAATTCCGCCCCGTCTTTGACGCCAGCGCCGCCGGTTCCGCAGGCGCTTTTGCCAACTTGCCCGATTGGGACTTGACCGACCTATACCCAAGCCCCGACAGCGCGGAATTCACACGCGACATGGATTGGCTGGAAGAACATTGTGCAGGCTTTGCGGCCAGCTATCAGGGCAAACTTGCCAGCCTGTCAGCCGATCAGATGCTGGCCTGCGTGCAGGCTTACGAACTCATCGAAACCACTGGCGGGCGCGTGATGTCTTATGCGGGCTTGCGCTATTACCAAAACACGCTCGATGCCGACCGCGCCAAGTTTATGGCCGATGCCGAAGGCCAGATCACCGATTTCACCGCTTCGTTGGTGTTCTTCACGCTGGAATTCAACCGGCTAGAAGAAGACCACCTGTCAGCCCTTTTGGCGCAAAATGCCGCCCTTGCTCGCTACAAACCGGTGTTCGACCGGATGCGCGCCATGCGCCCGCATCAGTTGTCAGACGAGATGGAGCAGTTCTTGCACGACACCTCGGTTGTCGGGGCATCGGCTTGGAACAAGCTCTTTGATGAAACCATGGCAGGCTTGATGTTCAAGGTGAAGGGCGAGCCGGAAGAGTTGTCGCTAGAAGCCACGTTGAACTTTCTAACCGATGCCAACCGCGCCAAGCGGGAAGCTGCGGCTCATGCCTTGGCCGATGTCTTCGGCCAAAACGTCAAGCTTTTTGCGCGCATCACCAACACCTTGGCCAAGGAAAAAGAAATCCACGACCGCTGGCGCAAAATGCCCTCAGCCCAAGCGGGGCGGCATTTGGCGAACCATGTCGAACCCGAAGTGGTCGAAGCCCTGCGCAACGCTGTGGTCGCGGCCTATCCGAAACTGTCGCACCGCTATTATGCGCTGAAAGCCAAATGGCTGGGCTTGGATAAGCTGCAAGTCTGGGACCGCAACGCGCCCTTGGCCGAGGAAAAGCCGCGCTTGGTGGATTGGGACGAGGCGGTTGAAACGGTATCTTCCGCCTACGGCGCTTTTGATCCGCGCATGGCAGACCTTGCAGCGCCCTTTTTCACCAAGGGTTGGATTGATGCAGGCGTCAAACCCGGCAAGGCACCGGGGGCTTTCGCCCACCCGACTGTCACCACCGTGCACCCTTACGTCATGCTGAACTACCTTGGCAAACCGCGCGATGTGATGACGTTGGCGCATGAATTGGGCCACGGCGTCCATCAGGTGCTGGCGGCGGGACAGGGCGAGCTTTTGTCATCCACCCCGCTGACGCTGGCCGAAACGGCATCGGTCTTTGGTGAGATGCTGACCTTCCGCAAACTGCTGGATCATGCCAAGACCAAAGCTGAACGCAAGACGCTTCTGGCGGGCAAGGTTGAAGACATGATCAACACGGTCGTGCGCCAAATCGCCTTTTACGACTTTGAATGCAAACTCCACGCCGCGCGCTGCGATGGCGAGTTAACACCCGAAGGCATCAACGCCCTTTGGATGAGCGTTCAGGCAGAATCCTTGGGGCCGGTGTTTGAGTTTATGGACGGTTATGAGACCTTCTGGTCCTATATTCCGCACTTCATCCACTCGCCTTTCTACGTCTACGCCTATGCCTTTGGCGACGGATTGGTGAACGCGCTTTATGCGGTTTATGCCGACGGGCTGCCGGGGTTTGAAGATAAGTATTTCGAGATGCTGAAAGCGGGCGGGTCCAAGCATCATAAAGACCTGTTGGCCCCCTTTGGCCTAGACGCCAGCGACCCCAAGTTCTGGGATCGCGGGCTGTCGATGATTGCAGGCTTTATTGACGAGTTGGAAGCGATGGAGGGTTAAGCCTCCTCTGCCGCTTCGCTGACTTTAGCAAAATGGGGCGGCAGGTCGTGCAGGGGGATCTTGGCCAGATCCTTGTGCAGTTCGGCCGCCACATGGGCGTGCAAGGCTTTGGGCAAATGCGCGCGCAAATCGCCCAAGAGTTTTGGGCCAGCGGCGATCACGATGCGGTCATGCTTGGCCGTCGCCCATTCTGCCGCCAAAACATCAACGATGGCATGGGTGTAGCGGTGCGCATCGGAGTCGGCTTTGTGGGTGCCAATTAGCGCCCAATCGGGTTCATGGGTGTGAACCAGACGGAATTCTTCTTCAGATGCAATCAGGTACAGGGTGCGTAGCTTTTTCATAGGATCCTCCAGCTTATGTGCCAAGGATGGCTGAAGATACGCGCCCTGTCTTTGATCTAGGGCAATGCCCGCGAAGGTTGTGCCCTAGGTCAAGGGCGCCCAAGGCCAAGGCTTATCTTCTGAATCAGCTGTCTGAAAGCGCGCGGCTTGGGCCAGCCACAGGCCAAGGCGCTTGCCAAAGGCGGCAATCTCGGCGTTCGGTTGGCGTTTGCTGGTGGCCATGATGATCAGTTGCACCACGGTCAACAGACTAAGCAGCGTTTGCGCCACGCTCATCATCGCGGCGATGATAATCAGCCAAAGCAGCCGCAGCCAAAGGGATTCGGGGGTTTTCGGGTCAGACATGGCATCCTCCTAAAGGAACGATGTCTGATAGATAGGCAGTCAGGGCCACGGTTGCATCGCCGCAGCCCTGAAAGGGGCAAATTAAATCGCGACGCTGGTTTCGGCCTTAAAGGCCCAATCGATCATCGCCTGCGTGCCGCGCACAAATTCCAGCGGGCAGGCATAGGGCGCGCCGGTGCGCACTGAACGGGTGAACGCTTCGACTTGCAGCTTGTACTGGTTCACGCCGGGGAAACGGTCAATCGACAGCTTGCCGCCGGGTTGGTGCAATTCGACCTGTGCTTGGTCATGCACGCCGGCGTTGAACGGGCCGTTGGCGACACGGATCATGCCCTTGTCGCCCTGAAACACCACTTCTTGGCGGTTATAAAGCCGCATCGAGGTCATGGCCGAATAGGTGAACTTGCCCTTTGGCCCGGCCATAACGCTGGTCACTTGGGCCCAGACATCAACGTCATTTTCGCGGCGAATGCGGCTTTGCAGTTCAACAGGCTCCGCGCCCATCACAAAGCGCACCGAGCCATAGGTGTAAACGCCAATGTCGCGAATACCACCACCGCCCGCATCAGCGCGGTTGCGGATATTGCCCAGATCGGACCGGTTGTCATAGGAAAACGCCGCATCGACATGGGTGACGTTGCCAATAGCACCCTGTTCCACCAACTCCTTGGCGCGCAGCCATTGGGGATGAAAGACGATCATGTAAGCCTCTGCCGCCAGTTTCTTGGCGGAGTCGCGGGCGGCGATGATCTGGTCAATCTCGTCCGCTTTCATGGCGATGGGCTTTTCGGTCAGCACATGCTTGCCAGCGGCCAAGGCTTTCAGCGTCCATTTGACGTGCAGATGGTTGGGCAGCGGGATATAGACGGCTTCCACCTCGGGGTCGGCCAGCAAAGCTTCGTAGCTGGAATGTACCTTTAGGCCGGGGCAGAAGGCGGCAAAGCCTGCAGCTTTTTCGGGTGACTGGGTTGCCAAAGCATAAAGCTGCGCGCCAGAGGCTGCGTGAATGGCCGGGGCCATGTGATCAAGGGCAAATTTGGCGGCACCCAGTACGCCCCATTTAACAGCTGTCATGAAAATCTCCTTCGACGGTTTGCCCGAAGTTAGAAAGAAGTTAGGCGCCCCACAAGGCGCAACCAGTCAAAGCCCGCGCAAACCTTTGCGATTCTTGCGAAACTGCCAAGCGGATTTGATCAAAATCAGAATATAGCCCACGGCCACCGCAACCATCGTTTGCCACGGAAAAGTCAAAAGGGCCGCCACCAGCGCCACAAATCCCACCACCACAAAGCGCACGTTGTCAGCCAGGATCGTGACGGATTTGAACGAGGGCGTAGGAATGCGGCTTATCATCAGCCCGCCGATCAGCACGATATAGAAGGCCAAAGCCCAAGACGGCACCTGCGGCGCGTCGGGCAGCATGAAAGACACATAGATCGGCAGCATCGCCAGCATCGCCCCCGCAGGCGAAGGCACGCCGGTGAAGTCAGTCGCCTGCTTTTCACCATCAACCTCGGCTGCTTTGTCCATCTGGGCACGGTTGCCAATATTGAACCGCGCCAATCGCAGCAAGCAGCAGGTCGCATAGACCAAGGTCGCAATCCACCCGCCGCTTTGCACGCCGTGAAGGCCCCATAGGTAGATGATCAACCCCGGTGCCACGCCGAAATTGACGAAATCCACCAACGAGTCCAACTCCGCCCCAATTTCGGATTCGCTGTTCAACAGGCGGGCCAGACGTCCATCCAACCCATCCAGCAAGGCCGCCACCAAGATCATCGCCACTGCCGCGCCAAACTGGTCGGTGGTGGCAAACCTGATCCCAGTCAACCCCGAACACATCGCGGCAATCGTCATCAGATTGGGCAAAAGTTGCACAAGGTTCAGTTCAGAAGGGCCACGCGCCTCTGGCATCTTACTCGCTCCGCGCGGGGCGGGCTGCGGCGGATGAGGACAGGTCAGCGATGATGCTTTCCCCCGCGATCATCGTCTGGCCAAGTGCGACCAAGGGGGCGACGCCAGCAGGCAGGTAGACATCCAAGCGTGATCCAAAGCGGATCAGCCCAAAACGGTCGCCGGCGCGCAAAGATGCACCGGGCTTGGTAAAGCACACGATTCTTCGCGCGATCAGGCCCGCAATCTGCACCACGGCCACACGGGTGCCATCCGCCATGCTGATCAGCAAGGCGTTGCGTTCGTTGTCAACCGAAGCCTTATCCAGTGAGGCATTCACAAACGTGCCCGGCCGATAGGCGATCACCTCGATCTTACCGCCCACAGGCATCCGGTTCACATGGCAGTTAAAGACCGACATAAAGACCGACACGCGCGTCAATGGAAGCGGCCCCATGCCCAGTTCTGGCGGCGGCACGGCAGGTTCAATCAGCGAGATGATCCCATCCGCAGGGCTTAGAACCAAGCTGTCGCCAAGGGGGACCGACCTTTTGGGATCACGGAAAAAGTAATAGCACCAGATGGTCAGGCCAAGCCCAACCCATCCCAGCGGTTCCCAAAGCCAAAACAGCGCCACCGTGATCACGCCAAATATGCCCACAAACCGCCGCCCTTCGGGGTGCATCGGCTTGATGAAAGTGTCGAGCATATTCATGGGCCGCTCCCGAGTTCACATTTGGCGCGGTGATACGCGCGGGCGGTCAAGGTTGCAACCATGACCACCCCTTGATCACCCAGGCACAACCATGCCCTTCGAAACCGCCAATTCGCGCATCCGCGCTTGTAGCTTTTCAAAGGCGCGCACTTCAATTTGGCGGATACGCTCGCGGCTGACGCCGTAGCTTTCCGACAGCTCTTCCAGCGTGATGGGCGTTTCGGCCAGACGGCGCTTTTCCAGCACGTCTTTTTCACGGTCGTTCAGCGCCGACATGGCCTGCATCAGCAGGGCGTGGCGGGTATCAAACTCGTTCTTTTCGGCATAGTCACCGGCTTGATCGCTGTCTTCGTCTTCCAACCAATCTTGCCATTGTGTCGTACCTTCGCCGTCCGAGCCGACCGTGGCGTTCAAAGAAGCATCCCCGCCCGACAACCGCCGGTTCATCGAGATGACTTCTTCTTCGCTGACTGACAGGTCTTTGGCGACCAAAGCCAGATTTTCGGGTCGCAGATCGCCCTCTTCCAGCGCGCCGACCTTGGCTTTGGCCTTGCGCAGGTTGAAAAAAAGCTTTTTCTGGGCAGAGGTTGTGCCCAACTTCACAAGCGACCACGACCGCAGGATGTATTCTTGGATCGAGGCGCGGATCCACCACATGGCATAGGTCGCCAAGCGGAAGCCCTTTTCAGGGTCAAACCGTTTGACGGCTTGCATCAGCCCCACATTGGCTTCGGAAATCACCTCGGCCTGTGGCAATCCATAGCCACGATATCCCATGGCGATTTTGGCCGCCAATCGCAGGTGCGAGGTGACCATTTTGTGGGCGGCTTGGGTGTCTTGGTGATCAACCCAACGCTTGGCCAGCATGTATTCTTCTTGCGGTTCCAACAGCGGGAACTTGCGGATTTCCTGCATATAGCGGTTCAGCCCCTGTTCTGGGCTGGGGGCTGGCAGGTTGGCATAGGTGCTCATCTTCGACGCGCCTTTCAAGCATTCCGGTGCGATTACGCCCCCGGAGCATAGAGAATGTACTTAAGAAGCCTATTCCAAGGGTTCAAGGCCCGCCTTGATCCAAGTCCTCCCAAGGGACGGCTGATAGGATCACAAAAAGGTTAACGCTGGCTGAAGCGGTTTGCGTCGATCTGGCCGCCGGATTTTCCTAAGCACTGCCGCGCAGTGCAGCGATCAGGGCTGCAAAATCGTCGGGCAGTGGAGAGGTAAAGGACAGGTTTTCCCCCGTTACAGGATGTTCGAAGCCCAAAGTCGCGGCGTGTAAGGCTTGGCGAGGAAAAGTGTTTGCCAATTCCGCCGTGTCGGGGCCGAAAATCTTGGGTGCCAAGCGCCTTGTGCCGCCATAGGTCGGATCGCCCAGCAACGCATGGCCCGCATAAGACATATGCACTCTGATCTGATGGGTGCGGCCGGTTTCCAGCCAGCATTCCAAAAGTGCTGCCCCGCCGGAAAAGTCCTCTATCACCCGCGCACGGGTCACCGCATGGCGGCCAGCACCATCCCAGACCACGGCTTGGCGCTGGCGGTCGGTTTTGTGGCGGGCAAGTTCGGTGGCGATGCGCACAATGCCGCCCGCCTCCATCGTGATGCCGCGCAAGCCGCGCAGACGCGGGTCAGAGGCTGCGGGGGTGGCATGGACAACAGCCAGATAACGGCGGGCGACGGTGTGTTCTTCAAACTGTCGGGCAAGACCGTGATGGGCGCGGTCGGATTTCGCCACCACCAACAGACCGGTTGTATCCTTATCTATGCGGTGCACGATGCCCGGACGGCGTTCACCGCCGATGCCCGACAGCGTATCGCCGCAATGGTGCAACAGCGCATTGACCAAAGTGCCGCGCGGGCTGCCGGGGGCGGGGTGAACGACCATGCCAGCGGGCTTGTCGATCACGATCAGATCGCCGTCTTCCCAGATCACGGTCAGCGGAATGTCTTCGGGCAACGTTTCAACCGGCTCTGGCGGGTCAAGCTGAATGCGGTAGACCTCGCCCGTAGCCACCTTGGCCTTGCCGTCCAGCACAGCCACGCCGCACCTGCTCACAGCACCCTCGTCAATCATACGCGCCAGACGGCTGCGCGACAGCGCCGCACCCTCTGGCACAAGGACGGCAAGGGCCTTATCAAGGCGGGGTGGGGCGACTTCGGGGATGGTGATAAAGATGGCGTCATCGTCGACCAAATCGTCAGAGAAAGAAGTGGATACCATGGCCGAACCTCCAGACGATGACACAGCCCTGCCGCCTGCGCTGCAATGGCTGAAATGGCTGGTGATGATCCTCACGCTCAGCCTGATTGGGGGGGTCATAACGGTGGTTTGGCTGCTTGTCACCCGCTTGCCGATGCCCGGCGCGCATCCGACAGCGCCTGCCAGCTTGGAAATGCCTGTGGGGGCTGTGGCGGCTGCGGTCACGATGGGCTCAGGCTGGGTGGCGGTGGTGACGACTGACAACCGCATTTTGATCTTTGGGGCGGATGGCAAGTTCTGGCAAGACATCGCGGTTACGCCACCCGCAAACTAACTCGCCTTGCGCCGAATGCGACATCAACACGGCGCAAGCGAAAGGGACGGGGCGGGTTGCAGCCGCCACGATGACAGTAATCGCATTGCAGGGGAGGTTGGGCATGATTGATTTTCTGGCACAGGATGCAACGGCACTGGCGGGCATGGTCGCCAAAGGCGATGTGACGCCAAACGAGCTGCTTGACGCGGCCCTTGCCAAGGTCGCGGCCGTCAACCCTGCCCTGAATGCCGTGGTCTTGATGCAAGAAGATGTCGCGCGCCGCTCCATCGCCCAAGGCCTGCCGCGTGGCCCGTTTCGCGGCCTGCCGTTTTTGCTGAAAGATTTGGGCTGCGAGTCGGTGGATTTCCCGTCGCACAACGGGTCGCGGTTGTTTGCCAATACGAAATACAAACGCAACTCGGCTATCTTTGAACGCATTCGCGCCACGGGGGTTGTGACGTTTGGCCGCACCACCAGCCCCGAAAGCGGCATTGGCGCTGCGACGGAAAGTGCTGTTTACGGCGCACCCACGCGCAACCCTTGGAACCTTGAACACACATCAGGCGGGTCATCGGGCGGGGCGGGGTCTGTGGTGGCGGCAGGGATCGTGCCCTTTGCCCATGGCTCAGATGGCGGTGGGTCGGTGCGCATTCCGGCGTCATCTTGCGGGCTGTTCGGTTTCAAACCGACACGCGCGCGCTTGCCCGATGGCCCCTATGCGGGCGAAGGCTGGGCGGGCATGGGGATTGACGGGTTCTTGACCCGTTCGGTGCGCGATACAGCCACAATGCTCGACGCCTGCGCTGGCTCTGATCTGGGCGCGCCCTATTCCGCGCCGCCGCTGCTCAAAAGCCATGCCGATGCGATCAGCCGCCCGCCGCGCCGCTTGCGGGTGGGGATTTGCGATACCAACTTCACAGGCGATGCAATTGACCCTGAAGTGGCGCAGGCGGTGCGCGATGCGGGGCGCTTGCTGGAAAGCTTGGGTCACCATGTCACCCCCGCCCTGCCCAAGGCCGACGTGCCTATGATGATGCGCGCTTGGACGGATATTGTGGCCGTAGGCACGGCCTTGTCGGTGCGCGGCGGGCTTAAGGGCCGCGCTATGACCGCCGATTTGGTGGAAGGTGTCAGCCGCGGGGCGACGTTGTTGGCGGAAACCCTGTCGCCGTTGCGGTATCTTGAGGCGGTGGGGGAAATACACGCCTTTGGCCGCCAGATGGCCGCTGCTTTTGCGGACTTTGACATTTTGCTGTCAGCCACCCTGACAGAACCGCCCGCCAAAGTGGGGCGCTTTTCGCATGAGACTGAGGATTATCTGGCCTACCGCATTGGTCCGAATGGGATTTTCGCCTATTCGCCCTTCTGCGCCATCTTCAACGCTTCGGGCCAGCCTGCGGCATCGGTCCCCTTGGCCATGTCGAAAGACGGCCTACCCATCGGCGTGCATCTGGCAGCGCCTTATGGAAACGATGAAGAATTAATCGCTCTGTGCGCGGAACTTGAGGCTTCCCAGCCTTGGGCCGCGCGCCGACCCACCGTTTCGGCATGACGGCAAGGAATCATTTGCAAGCGCCGCGCCGCACTGTGCAATATGATCAAAACAAAGCAGGAGTGCGCGGTGACAGATAGCATCGCCGTAGAAGCCCGCCGTGTCGTCAAGGCCTTTGGCCAAGGCGAAACAGCAGTCAGGGCCTTGGATGACGTTTCGGTCAACATCCGGACGGGTGAGTTCTTTACTCTGCTCGGCCCCTCGGGCTGCGGCAAGACCACGCTTTTGCGGCTGATTGCGGGGTTTGAAATGCCTTCAGATGGCACGATCTTGCTGGAAGGGGCCGATATCACCACCCTGCCGCCCAATAAGCGCCCCGTGAACACAGTGTTTCAAAGCTATGCGCTGTTTCCGCATCTGACCGTGGCCGAGAATGTGGGCTTTGGCTTGGAAATGCTGGGCCGCCCCAAGGCCGAGGTCGCGGCCACCACGGCGCGGATGCTGGCTTTGGTGAAGCTGGAAGCTTTGGCCAACCGCAAAACCAGCCAGTTGTCCGGCGGCCAACAGCAGCGCGTGGCCTTGGCCCGCGCTTTGGCCCCAGCGCCCAAGGTTTTGCTTCTGGACGAACCTCTTTCGGCGCTGGACTTGAAGCTGCGCAAGGAAATGCAGATTGAACTGAAGCGGTTGCAGTTGGAAACTGGCATCACCTTTATCTTTGTCACCCATGACCAAGAAGAAGCCCTGACCATGTCAGACCGCATCGGGGTGATGAGTGCGGGCAAGTTGCAGCAGGTGGGCTCGCCCAAAGAAATCTACAACCATCCAGTCAACCGCTTTGTTGCGTCGTTCATCGGCGAATCAAATTTCTTACCCGCCACCCGCGAAGGCGACCGCTATAGGCTGGATTGTGGGGCTTTGATTGCGGCCCCCACAGCCAAAGCCGACCGTGTCACCCTAACCGTGCGCCCCGAACAGGTGCGCCTTGCGGCCGTGGGCGAAGCGGATGCCATCCCCGCCACCATAACCAACCTTGTGTATTTTGGCACCGATACCCATTGCCACCTGTCCCTATCAGACGGCACCGAAGTGGTGGCCCGCTTGCAAAGCCCCGCCACGGGCGATGCGGGCTTGGGGCTTGGCCAAGCGGTCGCCCTGCGCTTTGTGCCCGAAGCCATTCAGGTGCTGGAGGATTGATGAGCCCCGCAGAACAGGCCGAGGTCACCCGATCCGCCCGCACCGGTTGGCTGCTATCAGCCCCCGCGCTTGTGGTGCTGACCTTGGCGGCGATTGGGCCTTTGGCCATCGTGGTGGCTTATTCCTTCATGCCGCCGGGCGAATACGGCAATGTGACTTGGGGCTTTTCGCTAGAAGCTTGGCAAGGCATTTTGTTCACCAAAGACATCTTTGACGGCTCGCTGGCTTGGGCCGACGCCAACCTGACAATCTTTTGGCGTTCGGTGAAACTGTCGGTGATGACCACGGTTTTTGCGTTTCTTGTTGGATTTCCAACGGCGTGGTTCATCGCAACACGCCCCCCAAAAGCGCGGGCCATGTGGTTGTTTTTGATCACCATTCCGTTTTGGACCAACCTGTTGATCCGCACTTTTGCCATCACAGAGATCATCCGCAAGGAAGGGCTGCTCAACACGGTCTTCTTAAAGCTGCACATTATCAGCCAACCGTTTGAGATGATTTACACCGACACAGCAGTGTTTATCGGGATGACTTATGTCTACTTGCCGTTGATGGTGCTGCCGCTCTTCGCCTCACTCGATCGGTTCGATATGCGGTTGCTAGAAGCGGCCTATGATCTGTATGCCAACCCGTGGCAGGTGCTGCGCAAAGTCATCATGCCGATCGTCAAGCCCGGGATCATTGCCGGGTCGATCTTGGTCTTTGTGCCCTCGCTGGGGGCCTATGTCACGCCACGTCTGTTGGGCGGTGGTAAAAATATGATGATCGGCAACTTTATCGAATTGCAGTTTGGTCAAGGCCGCAACTGGCCCTTGGGCGCGTCTTTGTCAGTGATGCTGCTGATCATCGTGACGGGCGCCTTGCTGGTCTATGTTCGCTATGCCAATCGGGAGACGCGCAATGGCCACTAAGGGCTTTGTCATCTCGCGCTTGCCGGGGTTTAACCCGATTGCAGGATTGGTCTTTGTGGGCCTGTATCTGCCGATCATCATTTTGGTGGTCTATTCCTTTAATGCGGGCCGTTCTGTCGCGGGATGGGAAGGGTTTTCGCTGCACTGGTACACGGTGGCGTGGGAAAATGACGCGGTCAAAGCGGCCACGGTGCGCTCGTTGTATCTGGCGGCCTCGGCGGCAGTGATCTCGACCTTTTTGGCCACGCTGGCGGCTTTGGGCACAACGCGGCGCAAAGCCTTTGGCGGGCAGACGTTTATCTATGTGATGATCAACCAACCGCTGATGGTGCCAGAGGTCGTGTCGGCCGTGGCCTTGCTGATCTTTTTTGCCATGATCAAACAGGCCACGGGCTATGCGGGCATGGGGTATCTGATCGCGGCCCATTCGGCCTTTTGCATCCCCTTTGCCTATCTGCCCATCCGCGCGCGGCTGGAAGGCATGGATATGACGCTGGAAACCGCAGCCTCTGATCTTTACGCCTCCAACTGGCAAGCGTTTCGCTTTGTCACCCTGCCTTTGCTGTTGCCGGGGATCTTTGCAGGGATGATGCTGGCCTTTGTCACCTCACTGGATGATGTGGTGATCACGGTGTTTGTAAAATCGGCAGGACAAGATACCCTGCCCACCTATATGCTGGGCCAGATCCGCCGTCAGGTCACGGCCGAGATCAACGCGATTTCCACCGTGCTTTTGGCCCTAACCGTTTTGCTGCTGACGCTGTTTGTTTTGCTGACGCGCAAGAAAGACTAACGAAAACAACCAACCGGGAGACTGACATGAAAAAACTAATGTCCACCGTGGCCCTGCTTTTGGCCACCGCTGGCATGGCGCAAGCCGCTGGCGAATTGCAGCTGTACAACTGGGGCGACTACACCAACCCCGAGCTGCTGAAGAAGTTTGAGGCCGAAACCGGCATCAAAGTGACCGTCACCGATTACGACAGCAACGACACGGCGCTTGCCAAGGTTGCAGCAGGCGGGTCAGGTTTTGACTTGGTCGTGCCCTCGGCCAGCTTCATTCAGATTTTTGTGGAAAAAGGCCTGATCCAAGAACTGGACCTGTCCAAGATCCCCAATCACAAGAACATCGCGCCGGA
>CAMAYO010000049.1 GCA_945862465.1 Pseudorhodobacter antarcticus
GGCAAATCCGACAACCGCCATGTCCTTGTCGGCCAATCTGCCCTCGCAGGCCACCCAAGCCGGTGCCAGCGGGCAGACCTACACGATGTCGGTACCCTATTATGGCAACCTTGGCGGGCAAGAATCGTTGGATTATGTCTTTACCCCCAGCGTTCCGGCAACGGGGGTCGCCGCCACGAACAGCTGGAGGATGCAAATCTCGGACAGCGCCTCGGGTGGGGTGAGCATTGGGTCTTACACTGTGACCTTTGATGGCACCCAAGGCTCGGGCGGCACGTTGGCCACTGTCACGGCGCTCGCGGGTAGCCCCGCTTACAACAGCACGACGGGCACAATTCCGCTAACAACTGGCGGCGGTGCCATGGGGCTGACCATAGGGCGGATTGGCGAAAAAGGCGGGTTATCGCAGCTTGACGCCAACTTTACCCCCATCGGCAAAGCCTCTAACGGCAGCCCCGTCGCGCGCCTGATCGGGATCGAGGTTGATGACAGTGGTTACTTGCACGCCAATTATGGGCAGGGGTTTTCAAAGACCGTCTATCAAATTCCTGTGGTTGATGTGGCCAACCCCAATGGGCTGACCAGCCTTTCCAACCAAACGTACAATGTCACGGCGGAGTCAGGCGCGTTTTACCTGTGGGATTCAGGCGATGGGCCGACGGGAAACGTGGTGGGCCACAGTATGGAACAATCTACCACCGATGTGACTTCGGAATTGACCAGCCTGATCAGCACGCAGCGCGCCTATTCCTCTAACGTCAAAGTGATTCAGACGGTGGACGAAATGCTGCAAGAAACCGCGAACCTGAAACGCTAGGGGTCTTAGGTGAGCTTTGGCACAGCCTTTGCCAGCGCCCTATCGGGGCTGACTGCCGCCTCCAAAGCGTCAGAACTGGTGTCGTCTAACATCGCCAATGCCACGACCCCGGGCTATGGCCGTCGGGCGCTGTCGCTTACGGCGCAGGGGACGGGGCCCAACGGGCAGGGTGTCAAGATCGCGGGCATCAATCGCGCCGAAGATCGCCCTTTGCTGAACGACCGCAGGCTGGCGCAATCGGCCGAGGGCGATGCAAAGGCGCGGCTCGACTTTTTCACACGTTTGCAAACCCAGATGGGCACGCCTGATCAACCCGCCTCGCTTAGCGGGCGGGCTGCGGCCTTTGGGTCGGCCTTGACCGAGGCCGTGTCGCAGCCCGGGTCTGACACAAGGCTTGGCGCTGTGGCATCAACGGCCAAGGCCTTGATCAGCGGTCTTGCGGCGATTGGGGCCGATATTCAAACGGCCCGCAGTCGTGCCGATGCTGATATTGCCTATCAAGTACAGCAGCTTAACGCTGCCCTTGTCCGTACCGCCAAGCTGAACGGCCAGATCCAAACAGGTCTTGGCGCGGGCCAAGACACCAGCGCCCTGCAAGATCAGCGCCAACAGACCATCGACCAAATCGCCCAGATCCTGCCGCTGCGCGAAGTGGCGCAGAATGACGGCACCGTAATGCTACACACGGTGGGCGGCGCGGTGCTGTTGAATGGCCGACCCGCAGTGTTTGGCTTTACGCCGACGGCTGCCATTTCACCCCGGATGACCCAGCAATCGGGGGGTCTGTCAGGGCTTACCCTGAACGGGCTAACCGCCCCAACGGCAGGGGCGGCTTCGTTGCTGACGGGGGGCTCTTTGGCCGCCAACTTCGCCTTGCGCGACGATATAGCGGTCAGTGCCCAAGCACAAATTGACGCAGTGGCCCGCGATCTGGTGGAGCGGTTTCAAAGCAGCGGCCTTGACCCCACGCGCGCCGTGGGGGCCGCGGGCCTGTTTACTGACGCAGGCGCGCCCTTTGCTGCGGCCAACGAGATTGGCTTGGCCCAACGCCTAAGCCTAAACCGCGCCGTTGACCCTGCCCAAGGCGGCGCGCTTTGGCGCCTGCGCGATGGCTTGGGGGCACCCTCTGCCGGCCCCCCCGGCGCCAGCGCCCTTTTGGCCAGCCTGAACGCCGCCTTGACCGGCAGCCGCCAAACCGCCTCTGGCGCGTTCTTACCCAGCCAGCGCAGCTTTTCGGTCCTGACCGCTGATCTTTTGTCGATGACCGCAGGTAATGCCATCGCCGCCCAAGGTGAGGCCACTTTTGCCGCCACCCGCCTAGAAACCCTTACCGGGCTTGAGGCGCAGGGCGGCGTGGATACCGATTTTGAAATGCAAAGCCTGCTGCAGATTGAACAAAGCTACACGGCCAACGCCAAGGTTCTGAAGGCGGTGGGGGAAATGATGCAAACCTTGTTGGACATGTAAAATGCAGACCCTAAGCCTTGGCGATCTGTCGCAATCCCTGATCCTGAACCGGCATAGCGCGCGGCTTAAGGCAGTGCTGCAAACCCTGTCGAGCGAATCGACCACTGGCATGGCTGCCGACCAAACCGCGCGGCTGCACGGAAATTTTTCCCAGATAGCGGGGATTGAGACCAGCCTGACCCAGCTTGCCGGATACCGCAATGTCGTCGCCGAAACCCAGATGACGGCGGATGTCATGCAAAAAGCGCTGAAAACGGTGCAAGACCAGTCAGCCTTGGGACCGGCCTTTCTGACGGCGGCATCCGGCCAACCACCGCTTAAGGTTGATACTTTGGGCCTGCAAGCTGCCCAAGGGCTGGACACGGCCATGAGGGCCTTGAATGTCAGCCTTGGTGACAGGGCCTTGTTTTCGGGGCAGCAAACCGACCGCACCGCCTTGGCCAGTTCTGACCAGTTGCTGTCGGCCCTTGGTGTGGCGATCACCGCCGCTGGGGCCATCACACCCGCCGGAATAGAAACGGCCGTGACAGACTGGTTTGCCAGCCCAACAGGCTTTGCCGCCGTGATCTATCAGGGCGGCCCTCCGTTAGGCCCCGTTCAGGTCAGCGCCGATCAAACGGCGCAGCTTGATGTCACAGCCACCGATCCGGTCCTGCGCGATACGCTGAAAGCCTTGGCGCTGGGGGCACTTTTGTCGCGCGGCGCTTTGGCGGGCGGCGATGCAGCGCGGGCCGATCTGGCCAATCGGGCGGGACAGCAGTTGGTGGCAGCCCAAGAGCCTATCGCGGCTTTGGCTGCAAAACTGGGCACGGTGCAATCCGCCGTGCAACAGGCCGCCATTCGAAACGATGCCGAAGACGCCGTGCTGCAAAGCGCGCGGCTGTCGCTGCTGTCGGTCGACCCCTATGAAACGGCCACAAAATACCAAGAGGCGCAAAACCAGCTGCAAACGCTTTACGCCATCACGGCCCGCGCCGCGCGCCTTAGCTTGGTGGATTTTCTATGATCCTGCGCGCGGTTTTGATCGGCCTTGCCGCCTTTTTGCCCAGCCCAGCGGGGGCTGAATCTATCCGGATCAAAGACTTGGTCGAATTTGACGGAGTGCGCGGCAATGATCTTGTGGGCTATGGTTTGGTTGTGGGCTTGGCGGGCACGGGCGATGGGCTGCGCAACTCTCCCTTCACCGAAGAGATTATGTCAAACTTGTTGGAGCGCCTTGGCGTCAACGTGACGGGAGAGCAGTTTCAACCCAAGAATGTGGCGGCCGTCTTTGTGACCGCCGCTTTGCCGCCCTTTGCGCGGGCGGGGGGGCGTATTGATGTGACGGTCTCGGCGATTGGCGATGCCAAAAGCCTGCTCGGCGGCACCTTAGTGATGACGCCGCTTAACGGTGCGGATGGGCAGATTTATGCGGTGGCGCAGGGCACGATCATTGCGGGTGGCGTCACCGCCGAAGGGCAGGGGGCCAAGGTGACCCAGGGTGTGCCCACCGCCGGAACCATTCCCTCTGGTGCCCGTGTGGAGCGCGAGGTTGAGTTTGATTTCGCTCAGATGCGGTCCGTTCGGCTGGCGCTGCGCCATCCCGATTTCACCACCGCATCGCGCATTGAAGGGGTGATCAATCAGGCCTTTGGCACCCAAGTGGCTTTGATGCAAGATGCGGGCACGGTGTCGTTGAACATTGACGCGACCAAGCTGTCCTCTCCGGCGCGGGCCATCGCTGCTTTGGAAAACCTGTTGGTCGAGCCCGAGGCGCGGGCCCGTGTGGTGGTTGACCAGCGCAGCGGAACCATCGTGATGGACGATGATGTGCGCATCAGCCATGTGGCCATCGCCCAAGGCAACCTGACCCTGCGGGTCGAAGAAATGCCTCAGGTCTCGCAGCCCAATCCCTTTGCCCAAGGCGAAACGATCACCGTGCCCAACACCAACGTGTCGATCCAAAATGCCCCAGGCACGGGCTTGGCCGAAGTGCGGGGCGGGGCCAGCCTGTCAGAGGTTGTGGCCGGCCTGAACGCCTTGGGCGTGGCCCCGCATGACATGATCGACATTTTGAAAAGCATCAACGCCGCTGGGGCTTTGCATGCCGAGTTCTTGGTGAACTAAGCCCACCGTTCACCCCCCCGTATAGCTGCGCACCAGCGCGCCAGAGACCAATGTCCACCCATTGGCCACCACGAAAAAGGCCAGTTTGAACGGCAAAGATACCACGGCTGGCGGCACCATCATCATGCCCATCGACATCAAGATGGCGGCGGTGACCAGATCAATGATCAAGAAGGGCAGATAGATCAAAAAGCCGATTTGAAAGGCGCGGGTGATTTCGGACAGCATGAAAGACGGCACCAGCAGCGAAAATGGCGCTTGTGCAAGTGCGGAGGATTCAGACGGCCGCAAGGCCTGCAGGGCGGCGAAGGTTTCAGGATTGGTGCGCGCCGCCATAAAGCCGCGAAACGGGGTGGCAATCAGGGGTATCGCTTGTTGCACATCAATTTCGCCATTGCTCAGCGGGCCTATGCCTTTTGTCCAAGCTTCGGTGAAAACAGGGTCCATGACAAACCAGGTTAGAAACAGCGCCAAGCTGACAATCACCATATTGGGCGGCGCTTGTTGCAGGCCCAAAGCCTGCCGCAAGATCGACAGAACCGTCACGATAAAGGGAAAACAGGTCACCATAACGGCCAAGCCGGGCACGATGCTGAGCAAGGTGACCAGCAAGATCAATTCGACGGATCGTGCCGCCAGCGACCCCGTGTCGCCAAAATCAAGCGAGACAGATTGCGCCAAGGCGGAGCTTGCCGCCAGCGCCATAAGGACAGCCAGTGAAAGGATTTTGCTCACATCCCGCCCCGCAGGTTGGCCACTTCTGTCAGGCGCACGGCCAGTTGGCCGGCCTGATCCCCCTCAAGCTCTTGCAATTCGCCGCGCGCGATCAGGCGGTCGCCCACGTAAAGTTCGACCATGTCATCCACCCGCCGATCCAAGGGCAGCACGGCATCGCGGCTAAGGCGCAAAAGGTCTTTGACCAAGGGCCGGGCTTTGCCGACCGAGATCGTCACCTCGATCGGCACGTGCGCAAAGGGGTTGGCATCAGAGGGGTTATCCATAAAGGTGGTCCTTTCCGAAAAGATCAAAAAAGCCGCGCACGGCGGCGGCGATGTCTGCAGTGGCCTGGTCAAGATCAACCTCGGCCTCTGCCGTCCCCATGTGCAGATGCGCCTGGCCTTCGCCCAAAGCAGGATCGGCCTTAATCGTCAGCGGCAGGCTGGTTTTGGTTTCGATCAAGGCCTGCACCGATGCTTGGGTTGCGGGGTTGACCCGCAGGGTCAGGGGCGCTTGGCCCAAACGTTCCGCCAAAGGGATCAGCGCTTCCATCACGATGGGCCCCAAAGTTGCGCGGGCAATCTGAGGCATAATTTGAGTGACCACCTGCATCAAAAGCGGCTGAAGAGCGCAAAGAACATGGGCCTGCGCCTCGTGGTAGGTGAAGTTGATCTGTTGCAGGTGCTGGGCCAGATCAGCCTTGTTGCGCGCGGCAAGGGCTGTGGCGGTAGTGCTGGCCTCCTCCCACCCCGCGCGGTAGCCGGTTTCATAAGACGATGTCTGCTCCCGTTTGAAGGCGATCTGGTCTAAGATAAACTGATCCGGACTGGCCTTTGGGTCGGCGGCAAAAACTTCCAGCGACAGGGCCATCAGGCGGCCTCCTCGTCATATTCCATCCAAGACCGCAGAATTTCCATGGATTCGGCCTGACGATCCTCGATCAGCAGGCGCAGGCGGGCGACAGGGTCGCCAGTGGTGTCGGTTAAGGCGGGGTCTCGGGGGGAAGCTTGCCTATCCCCCACCCCGTCATCAATCTCACCGGTCAAGGCCTGGGCTTCGGCCGTGCTGCGCGGCAAGGACAGGACAAGCGCAGGGGCCGCAAGCCTTGGCACAGCGCGGCTGGATGACAGCAGCAGGGGCCGCAGCACGAAAAGCCCCATCACCAAAGCCACCAGCGCCAATACCGCCAGTTGCAGCACCGCCATCAGATCAATTTGCCCCAAGGCAGGGCCAAATCCCGCCTCGGCCAAGGTTCCTTCCACCACAGGCTGTTGGAACGGCAACGACTTCAGCGTCAGCACATCCCCCCGATCTGGGTTCAGCCCCACGGCTGAGGCGACAAGCTCGCGTAGGGTTGCCAGTTCATCATCGCTGCGCGGTTGAAAGGTTACCGTGCCATCGGCCGCTACGTTCTTTTCTTGATCGACCAAGACGGCCACCGACAGTTTCGCCACCGCCCCCGGCAGTTTGATCACCTGCCTTGTGGTTTCTGACACATCAAAATTCACCCGTTCCGACTTGTCGGCGGTTTGGCTTTGGTTCGACCCTCCCGCTGCCCCCGCCCCGTCTGGCAGGTTCGACGCCACTGTCACCGTGCCATCACTGACGGTTGAAGAGCCTGATTTATCTTGCACTTCCGTCGAAATCGCCACCTTGCCCTGCGGGTCAAGTGTGCGTTCGTTCACCTCTTCGCGGTCGGTGATGACAGCCACAGTCACTTCGACCACGGCAGAGTTGGGGCCAACGCGGGCGGCCAGCAGGCGCTCGACATTGGCCTTAATCTCGGCCGCTTTGGCATCGCCTGCGGTGGAGGGGGCGGCGGCATCTTCCGCGGATGCCATCAGCCCATGAACCGAATCAATCACGGCTACATCAGAGGCTTGCAGGCCAGACACGGCCCCTGCCACCAGATGGCGGACCGACAGGGCCTGTTCCGCGGTTAGGGCCGCGCCGCGCGTTGTGATCGTGACGCTGGCCGATGGTTTGGCTTTGTTTTGAAAGACTTCTGTCGGGGCTTCCGCAATATGCACCCTTGCTGCTTTCACCGTGGGCAGGGCCAAGATGGTGCGCGCCAACTCTCCTTCTTTGGCGCGCCAATAGGCGGCGTCAAACATCTGCGATGTGGTGCCAAACCCTGACAGGGAATCGAGCAATTCATACCCCGTCCCTGCCGTTTCGGGCAGGCCGAGGGCTGCCAATTTCATGCGCAATGTGTCGCGCAAAGCTTGGTCTACATAGATGGAATCGCCGCGAATTTCCGATGTGACGCCCTGCTGATCTAGGGCGGCCACCACCTGCCCTGCGGCCGCGGGATCTAGCCCTGAGTACAGCAGTGCCATATTGGTCTGCCCTGCCAGCCGCGCCAGCCCCAGCACCGCCAAAAACATGGCCAAGGTGGCCCCCAAGATCACCGCGCGCCGCGCAAGGCTAAGGTTGGCCCAAAGGGTCAGCAGGTTCTGCACACTCGTCTCCCATTCGCATTCTTGCAACAAGATGCACTTTGCAGCCCCGCCCTTAACAATCGGTTAGGATCGACGATCTATCTTTGTTCTTAAGAAAAGAATGGAGATGCCAGTGTCTAATGACGATGCGCCGCAGCAAGGCGCCCTGAAGAAAAAGTCAAAACTGTCTTTGATTCTGGGGCTTTTTTTGTTTGTCGCCCTTGGTTGTGGTGGGTTCTTTGCGCTGTATTCTGGGGTGATTCTGTGGCCCGACTTTGCGGAAAAGGCGGTGGAATCCGATGTTGGCCTTTCTGATGTGGCTTTTGTGCCGCTTGAGCAGCTTACCATCTCGCTGGGTCAGGCATCAGATAACAGACATCTGCAATTCTCCGCCCAGCTGGAGGTGAACGCCAATCGCGCCGAGGAGGTGGCAGCGCTTTCACCGCGCATTTTAGATGTGATCAACGGCTATCTGCGCGCGGTTGATGTGGCCGAACTGATGGAGCCTGATGCCTTGGTGCGCCTGCGGGCACAGTTGCTGCGCCGCATTCAGATGGTGACGGGGCAAGGCGCTGTGCGCGACCTTTTGGTCGCCGAATTTGTCATTGATTGAGGGCGGTTGATGAACCTGATCTCGGATGTTCTTTTGTCAGCCGGTGCCTTTGGGGCGGCGATTTATTGCTTTGTTCTGTCTGCACGGCTGAAAAAGCTGACCGCGTTGGAAAGCGGAATGGGCGGGGCCATCGCCGTGCTGTCGGTGCAGGTGGATGACATGACCAAAGCCCTGCAAAAAGCAGGGGGGGCTGCGAGTGGTTCTGCCGCCAGCTTAGACGGTCTTGCCACAAGGGCAGAGGCTGCCGCCGCCCGAATAGAGTTGCTTTTGGCCGCAATGTACGACCTGCCCGATCCCGATCCCGATCCCGCGCCTGTGCCGCAGGGGGCAGCCCCCGCAGCAGATCGCGCACCGCGCTTTGTGCGCCGCAGAACAAACCGCCCTGATTTTGAAACGGTGCATGAAGATGCCTCGTAGGTCTCGCCGCAGTGTCTTGATCATCTTGTCGCTGCTTTTGGCTTTCGGGGGGGCTTTTCGGCTGGCCTCTGGCGCGGGCCTCCAAGTGTGGTCGATGGCCACGGCAGAACCCTCTGCCGTTTTGGTGAATTGCCCCATCCCCCCCGCAGCCCTGCTGGAATCGCTTGCCAATCGCGAGGCGCAGGTCAAGGCGCAGGAAGATGCGGCGGCTGACCGGATGGCCGCGCTGACCCTGTCAGATCAGGCGATCACCCAACGTCTGGCCGAGTTGCAAGCCGCTGAAGAGGCGTTGAAAAAGACTTTGGCCATCGCCGATGGCGCATCGGAAAAAGATCTGGCCCAGTTGACCGCTGTTTACGAGGCGATGAAGCCCACCGATGCCGCCAACCTGTTTCAAACCATGTCACCCGACTTTGCGGCTGGCTTTCTGGCGCGGATGCAGCCGGCCTCTGCGGCAGCTATCCTAACGGGGCTAAAGCCCGACACCGCCTATGAAGTGTCGGTGCTGTTGGCTGGGCGCAATGCGCTGGTGCCAAAAAACTAGGGTCAGCCTTTGTTAACTCGCCCGTGTCACAAGGGTAATTGCAAGCAGATTGAGGGGTGTTTGATGTTGGCATTGGTCGGAATCATTGTGGTCTTCGCTATGGTCTTTGGCGGTTACGCCGCAGCTGGCGGCCATTTGGAAATCATTGTCCACGCCCTACCGCATGAAATGATCATAATCGGTGGGGCTGGGGCTGGGGCGTTTTTGCTGAGCAATGATTGGGCAACGGTCAAGGCCGCGCTGGGGGATTTGGGCAAGGTTTTCAAAGGCGCCAAATGGACGCCCGCCGATTACCGTGATGTGCTGGCCTTGCTTTTTGACCTTGTTCGCATGGCGCGTAACAACCCGCTTGGTCTGGAAGACCATGTGGAAAACCCCTCAACCTCAACGATTTTTGCGCGCTACCCAAAGATTATGGCCGACGCAGAGGTGGTGGAATTGATCTGCGACACCTTGCGCGCCGCCGCGATGAATTACGACGATCCCCATCAGGTCGAAGAGGTGTTGGACAAGCGGATGCACGAGGCGCAGGAGCATGCCCTCAGGGGCAGCCACGCATGGCAATCTATGGCTGATGCTATTCCCGCCATTGGGATTGTGGCCGCCGTGCTGGGCATGATCAAAACCATGGGCTCGATCGACAAGCCTCCTCAGGTTCTGGGCGGCATGATTGGCGGGGCCTTGGTGGGCACGTTTATGGGGATTTTTCTGGCCTATGGCTTTATTGGGCCTATGGCCACACGCATCAAAGCCGTGGTGCATGACGATCATTCTTTCCACAATTTGATCCGCGAGGTCTTGGTGGCCAATCTGCATCGCCACCCACCCAATATTTGCATCGAAGTGGGGCGGCAAAACACGCCGCATCACATGCGCCCCAGTTTTGCCGATGTGGAACAACTGCTCCGCCAGTTGAAGCTGGACGCCGCAGCATGAGGTTTTTGGGTGCGCTGCTTGTGTCGTTGCTTTGGGCGGCCAGCCCCCTATGGGCGGCTCCCGCCCGTGTCATTGCGGGCGAACACGCGGGTTTCACCCGGGTTGTTATTCAGTTTGAAGCGCCTGTTGATTGGCAACTGGGGCGCGATCCTCAGGGCTATCGGTTGCGCATCAAACCCCAAGCGCCGCTTTATGACCTGAAAACTGTGTTCAATTTGATCTCAAAAAGCCGGCTGACCGCAACTGATACTGATCCGGCGACGGGGGACCTGACGTTGAGCGTCTCTTGCGCCTGTTACGCTCTGCCCTACGAAGAGCGGCCAGGCCTGGTTGTGATTGACCTGCGTGATGGTGTGGCCCCGAGGGGCTCATCTTTCGAACTGCCTTTGGACCAAATGGAGCCGGTGCAGACCAAGCAAGACACCCCCAAGCCGAGTTATGATTGGACCAGCTTACCCTTGCCTGCCGCCCCCGCGTCATGGCCAACGGCCCCCGATCTGGTGCAGCAGCACCCGCCCCCCTACCCCAACGCGTCAGCCTTGCGCCTGTCTTTGATTGAAGACCTTGGTCGCGGGGCCTCGCATGGCTTGGTTGATCTGGTTGTGCCAACCCAACCCGTAGAAGCGCCGGTTGGCGCTAACTTTGTGTCGGGGCAGATCCAGATTGGCCCGGACCCAAACCTTGTCACCGACCAAACGGCCCCAGCCCCATTGACGGCAGAGGGCGACAAATGTGTTCCTGACGAGGCGCTGAACATCGCGGTGTGGGGTGGATTGCAGCCCGTGGCGGCACAGATGGGCCCCCAGCGGCAGGGTATGATGGGCGAGTTTGACACGCCCGAAGCCGATGCCGTCGCGCGGGCCATCCGCTTTCAGCTGTACTTGGGCTTTGGGGCCGAAGCCCACAGCCTGATCAGGGCCTTTGCGCCAACGGCGCCAGACGCCATGCTTTGGCGCAGCTTGGCCGATATTCTGGACGCCAAAGCAGATCCATCCTCCGCCTTCGCCGGAATGGAGCACTGTGGCGCATCCGCAGCGCTTTGGGCCACACTTGCCGATCCCAAGGCCACGCCCAAAAGCCCAGAGGCGAAAGCTGCCGTTCTGCGCAGTTTTTCAGCTTTGCCACCGCATTTGCGCCGTTTGCTGGGCCCGAAGCTGGTGAACAAAGTTTTAACGGCTGGAGATTTGACCCTTGCAACAGCGCTGTATCAGGCGGTCAAGCGCGCGCTGGGCGATGAAAGCCCTGAGATTGTGATGATGCAGGCCCAGATGGATCGGGCCTTGGGCAAGCCTGACACGGCGACCGTGCAGATCAGCGCATTCGCTAAGGGCCCCGGTTCTGGTTCCGCCGAGGCGTTGGTGGATTTGATCGAGGTGCAAGCCCCCCTTGGCCAGCGCATCACCTTTGCGCAAGTGCAAGCGCTAGAGGCTTTTTTGTTGGAACGCCGGGGTGGCCCTGATGCGCCGCGGTTTGAAAGGGCTTTGATTTTGGCCAAGGCGGCCTCGGGTGATTTTGACGGGGCCTTCGCGGCGCAAAATCTTGCGCCGGATGTGGCGACGACGCTGTGGCGCTTGTTGGCGCAGTCGTCCCCCAACAGCGCGTTCTTAACCCATGCAAGCTTGGGCCCCTCTGACCCTGCCCCCAGCGCCGCGATTGCTTTTGCAGCACAAATTGCGGAGCGGATGCTGCGACTTGGCCTGTCAGATCAAGCGGGCCTTTGGGTGGCGCAAGGTGCGCAGACCCCGCCAGACTTGGCGGCCCATGTCAAATTGGCGCAGGGCGATGCGCAAGCGGCGCTGGACCTGTTGCAAAGTGACAATAGCGCCACCGCAGCGCAACTCAAGGCGCAAGCTTTTGAAGCCATGAGGCAAGGCAAAGAAGCCGCACGAATCTATGGTCTTTTGGGCCAGACGGAGGATCACTGGCGCGTCACCCGCCAAGCGGGTGATTGGCCATCGCTTGCCAGCCATGGCCCCGCAGGCTGGAAAGAGGTTGCAACCCTTCTGGCCAATCCGGCCCCGGAGCCACAGGCTGGCCCGCTTGCCGTTGACAAAGCCTTGGTCGCCCGCAGTGCTGCGACCCGCAAAGCCATTCTGGCGCTGTTGGATCAAACAAAAGTACTAGTTCCTCTGACGCAATAGGCCGGCGCTTACGATCCGCTAAGGTTTGCGCGTTAGGCTTGGTCTTGGGCGAAAGGCCCAAGGCCAAACAGGGTGAAACCCGTGCGAATCAAACCAGTCTTAACAGACGTGCTGATGGCTTTGGCCCTTATGATAGGGCTTGCCACCCCCCTTGGGGCCGCCGCTAACCCCTGCGATTTTGCCGCACAGCAAGCTTCGCAATCCACGGGCGTGCCGGTGGATATCTTGCTGGCCATATCGCGCGTCGAATCGGGACGGCGGCAGGATGGCGGCTTTGGCCCCTGGCCTTGGACGATCAACGCCGATGGGCAGGGCAGCTTTTACGCCACCAAAGCTGACGCCGTAGCCGCGGCCACAACCCATCTGACCGATGGCACGGGCACCTTTGACAGTGGCTGCTTTCAGTTGAACTACCGCTACCACGGCGACGCCTTTGCCAGTTTTGACGCCATGTTCGATCCGAACCAAAATGCCGATTACGCTGCCCGCTTTTTGCTGTCGCTTTACGATGAAATGGGCAATTGGTCCGATGCGGTGGCGGCCTATCATTCGCGCACCCCAGATGTCGGAAAAGGTTATCTGAACCGGGTCAAAGCGGTGCTCAACGGCCCCAAAGCGCCGCAACCGATCGTGCCCATCGCAATCGCGCACGAAAACACCTTTCCCTTGCTGCAAGGCGGCGCGCAGGGCGGGTATGGGTCGCTGGTGCCGATGACCGCGGCGCGGGGCCGATTGATCGGCGGCAATTCGTGAAGGCTGGCGCAAAATTCACCTCAGCAACCCTGTTTCAACCCACGATCCTGCTGGCGCTGGCGCTGATGGGCGTGATTTTGATGATGGTGCTGCCCGTGCCCGCTTGGGTGCTGGATATTGGGCTGGCCATTTCATTTGCTTTGGCAATTTTGATGTTGACCGTCACGCTGTTCATTGAACGCCCGCTGGAATTTTCGGCCTTTCCCACCATCCTTTTGGCCTCTTTGATGCTGCGGCTGTCGTTGAACGTATCCTCGACCAAGCTGATCATCGGGCAGGGCCATACCGGCACTGCGGCTGCAGGCCATGTCATTCAAGGTTTTGCCAATTTCATCATGGGCGGCAACCTGCTGTTGGGGCTGGTGATTTTTCTGGTACTGCTGATTGTGAACTTTGTTGTGATCACAAAGGGTGCGGGCCGGATGGCCGAGGTGGGCGCGCGCTTTGCGCTGGATGGCATGCCCGGTAAGCAGTTGGCGATTGACGCCGATATGGCCGCAGGTGCCATCACCCATGCCGAGGCCAAGTTGCGGCGCGAGCGCGAACTGGCTGAGACAAACTTTTTCGGCTCGCTCGACGGCGCTTCAAAGTTTGTGAAGGGCGATGCGGTTGCAAGCCTGATGATCACGGGCCTGAACATCGTGATGGGGCTGATTGTTGGTGTCTTTGTGCATGGCATGCCCGTTGCGAAAGCCTTTGAAACCTATGCGATTTTAACTGTGGGCGATGGGCTTGTCGGGCAGATTCCAGCGGTGATCATCTCGGTCGCGGCGGCGCTTTTGTTGGCGCGGGGCGGGGCGGTGGGGGCGACGGATGTATCGTTTTTTGCCCAGTTGGGGCGCTATCCGGGGGCCTTGGGCACGGTGGCCCTGCTGATGGCCATGATCGCCGTGGTGCCGGGAATGCCCTTTTTGCCCTTTATGCTGGGCGCTGTGGCTTTGGGGGCAGCAGCGTGGCGGGCCTGGGGCCATGGCGATGAAAAACGGATCGTTGAACCTGCGCCCATACCATCGGCGAAAAAACCCATCGGCGATGTGCTGGATTTTGACGAAATTCACATCGAATTCGCCCCCAATCTTGTTGCCATGGCGCTGGATCCCGCCACGGGGTTGGACGCGCGCATCTTCAACATGCGCAATCATGTGGCAGAACAATTTGGGCTGATCTTGCCCGAAATTCGCCTAACCGATGCGCCCGCGCTTGCCCCCGGAACCTATGCTATCCGGCTGCAAGGCGTTGAAAAGGTGCGCGACAAGCTAATGCCCGACCGCATCTTGGTGCTTTTGGGTGAGGGCATCTCTGCCCCCGATGGCCTTGATGTGAAAGAGCCGGTTTATGGCGCCCCTGCCCGATGGATCCTGCCCGATCTGCAGGAAGAGGCGGCCTTTGCGGGGCTTACCGTCATCTCGCCGCCCGAAGTTCTGGCGACCCATTTGCTTGAGGTGATTAAGGCCAATCTGGCCCGACTTTTGTCACTCCGGGGTCTGCGCCGCCTGATGGATGAGTTTACCAAGACCACCGATCCAACCCGTGCTGACCAAAACAAGCGCCTGCTTGACGAACTTGTGCCCGACAAAGTGCCCGTTGACACGCTGTTGACGGTTTTGCGCCTGCTTTTGGAAGAACGCGTGTCGATCCGCAACCTGCCCCTGATCTTAGAAGCCGCCGCTGAGGCGCGCAACTTTGGCACGCCTGAAGCTATTTGCGAACACATTCGCCACAGGTTGGGCTTTCAACTTGTCGCCGAATTGCGCCGCGCTGATGGCACGATCCCCCTTATTCAACTGGCGCCGGAATGGGAGAAAACCTTTGCCGCCCATCAGATTGAGGGGGAGCGGGGGCAGCGCGATGTAGCCCTACCACCCGATCAGTTCAGTCGGCTTGCCAATGGTTTGGCCGAAAAATTGAACAAAGCGGCCGAGCAGGGCACCTTTCCAGCGCTTGTCACCTCTACCTTGCGGCGGCGGTTTTTGCGCACGGTGGTGGGGGCCAAGGGGTTGACTGTTAGCGTGCTGTCTTACGAAGAAATCGGCACCGACGCGCGCCCTGCCTTGGTGGGGGTTGTGCCGCTGTGACCGATCTATTGGCGCAAATGCTGCAGGCTGCGGACATCACGCAAAGCTGGCTTTGGCCTGCGGTGCTGGTCTTTTTGCGGGTCGGGGCGTGTATGGCGCTGATGCCAGCCTTTGGCGAACAAGTGGTGCCACAAAGGGTGCGCTTAATTTTGGCGCTGGCTTTTACGGCGGTGGTTCTGCCGGCCGTGGCAGATGGGATGCGCGATTTGCCCTCGATCCTCCTCGCGGCGGGGGGAGAGGTTTTGGCGGGTTTGGCCTTGGGCCTTGGCCTTCGCCTGTTCGTTCTGGCCTTGCAAACGGCGGCGGCGATTGTTGCGCAAACCACATCGCTGTCAGAGCTTTTCGCGGGGGCCACGCCAGACCCGCAACCTGCCATCGGCAATTTGCTGACCATGGCCGGCCTTGCCTTGGCCGTGCAGTCTGGGTTGCACGTGCGCGCGGCCAGTTTGTTGGTGATGTCTTATGACATTTTGCCCGCGGGACGTTTGCCCGACGCTGCTGATCTGGCGCAGTGGGGTTTGCAGCGGGTGGTGGGGGCCACGGTTTTGGCCCTGTCGCTGGCAGCGCCTTTTGTGATCGGGTCGGTGATCTACAACGTGGCGCTGGGGGTGATCAACCGCGCTATGCCGCAAATGCCGGTGTCCTTGGTGGGCGCGCCCGTCTTAACCCTTGGGGCGCTGATCTTGATGGCCCTTGCCGCTCCGCTGATCTTGGCGCTGTGGCTGCAGGGGTTTAATGCCTTTCTCGCCAACCCCACCTTTGTGTCGCCATGAGCGCGCAAGACGCCGAAAAGTCATTTGAACCTTCGCAAAAGCGACTGGAGGAGGCGCGCAAGCGCGGCGATGTGCCAAGTTCTGCCGATTTGTCGACGGCGGCGGTCTATGGCGCTTTGGCCTTGGGGGCCACGCTGTTGGGCCCTGCGGTGATTGACCAAGTGGGAACGGCCGCCGCTGGCATGATCGCGCAGTCTGACCAGCTTTCGCACAGTTGGGTCCGCGCCGGCCGCGCCCTCACTTTGGGCGCGCTGGCCCATTTTGGTGTGCCGGTCTTGGCCTTGGTGGTCTTGCCAATGGCCGCCGCCATAGCCGCGACGCTCGTGCAGCGCGGGGTTACGTTTTCTGCTGACCGGATCACGCCGAAATGGTCGCGCATTTCCCCTATGGCCGGGTTGGGGCAGAAATTCGGGGCCGATGGGCTATTTGCTTTTGGAAAAGGTTTTCTAAAGCTGATCGTGATTTGCGCCTTGGTGGCAGGGTTTGCGCCAAGCTATGGCGACCAAGTGCTGCAAAGCTTGCGGTATTCAGCGGGGCAAACGGCGGCTTTCTTGCTGCAAATTCTTGTGCAGCTTATGTTTTTGGCCTTTCTGACCAGCCTTGTCTTTGGCGCTGCGGATTATGGGTGGCAGTGGTTTCAGCACCGCCGTCGCAACATGATGACCCGCCAAGAGATGGTCGAAGAGCAAAAGGAAAGCGAGGGCGACCCCCACACCAAAGCGCAGCGCCAGCAAAAGGGGCGTCAGATTGCGATGGCGCAAATGCTCCAAGATGTGGCCAAGGCTGACGTGGTGCTGGTGAACCCCACCCATTATGCCGTGGCGCTGAAATGGCGCAGGGGCGACCGATCAGCCCCGATCTGTGTCGCCAAAGGCGTTGATGACGTGGCCGCCCGCATCCGCGCCAAGGCGGCCGAGGCGGGTGTTCCCGTGCACCGCGACCCGCCAACCGCCCGTGCGGTTTATGCCACCGTGGAGATTGGCCAGCCCATCCGGCCCGAGCATTACAAATCGGTCGCCGCCGCCATTCGCTTTGCTGAGGCGATGCGCAAAAGGGCCAAGGGGATGGCGCGGTGAAAGACCCAGAAAAACTGCGCCGCCTTGGCCAAATCAGCGCCCTGCTGAATGACACCAAAATGCAGATTTTACACAGGGCAGCTAAGGCGCGGCAAGACAGTTTGGACAGCTTGGCCGCCCTCGATGCTCCGCAAAACACCGTCGACCTCGCCGCTCTTGCGGCAGAGGAGGTGGCGCTGCGCTACGCGGTTTGGGCAGATCACCGCCGGTCAGAGATCAATATGGGGTTGGCGCGCCAAACTGCTGCTTGGCACAACGCCCAGCAACAAGCCGCTTTGGCTTTTGGCCGCGATCAAGTGGTGCAGGGTTTGGCAAAAGCGCCCAAAGCCCCTAGCCGTCGCGACGTAGAATATCCGTGATCAACACATCGCTCACTGTGTCGTTCAGCACGGACTTGGCGGTTTCGAGCAAGGCGGTGCGCAGGGTGATAAGATTGGCCGCATCGGTGTAAGCCCCGTCAAAGCCGCCGGAATTGGCGTGATCGAACAGAACTTGCAAGAAAACGTCGCGCAGTTTCGGCTCTGCCGCGTCGACATCGGCGGTGGCGCCTGCGGTCACCTCTAGGCTCAGTTGCAGCACCATGATCGAGGAGACGTGGCCCTTGACCAGAACCGGAATCACGAAGGGATTTGCCAGTTTGGCATAGTCTTTCAGCGTTTCAGGCGCTGACGCAGGGGCCGCCACCGGTGTGGGGATTTCGGCATCAGGAAGGGGGCGCAAAAAGTAGCCCGCACCGGCCCCAAGGCACAGCCCAAGAAGACCCAGAACAAGCGGAAGGAGTTTGCGGGCCATCATTTAGAACGGAATAATCGCATCAACCGCCTGCTGGCCCCAGCCGGGTTGCTGCACATCGGTGATCTGGCCGCGCCCGCCATAGGAAATTTGCGCCTCGGCGATTTTGTCATAGGTGATTTCATTTTGGCGCGAAATGTCATCCGGCCGCACGTATCCCTTTACGACCAGATCACGCAGTTCGGTGTTCACCCGCACCTGCTGCTGGCCTGCAATGCGCAGAACGCCATTGGGCAATTCCTCTACCACTGTGACGGCCAGCCGCAGGGTGACCTTTTCGGCCCGCGTCACATTCCCCGTTCCTGCAAAAGTTGAAGCCGAGTTCACCGAAACCAAATCAGCTGAACTGGCCCCATCCGGCAGAACAACCGCATCCAAACGCTGCGGAATGCCAAACAAAGACGGCATCCCCATTTTTTCACTGGCGGTGCGGCTTCGGCCGGTGGAATCGTTGATCGTTGCCTGATCATTGATTTCCACGACCACGGTCAAAATATCGCCGCGCGCGCTGGCGCGGTGGTCGCCCAAAAGCGAACTGCGCTGCGCTGTCCAAAGCGAGGATTGCTCTGTCGCGCCGCGGGCATCGGCATTGGGGGGCAGGGAAGAATAGACCCCATTTTGCGCAGGGCTGTTGGGCATGGCTTCAAATTGCGGGCTGCGGCCGACCCGATCAAGATTGCCGCAGGCCGTGAGCAGGAGCAGAATCAATAAACTTTTGCGCATACACTCACTCTTGCAAATTGGGGCCGACGCGCACGCTGCCGTCAGCTGAAATGGCCCCCTGAACCGTCAGGTGCGAGGCAAGGTTCATCACCTTGATCACAGCGCCAGCTCCCCCCCGTTCCAGCGCGCGGCCATCGGTGCGGATTGTGAGGCCCGCAACTTGATAAACCACAGGCACCACCTGATTGCGCTGGATCAGCGCGGGCGCAGCCAGATCAGCCGCGCGCACGGGGCGGCCAGCAAAAAGGGTCACTTTCGCTTCCAGTCCCACGGCGGCTTCGGTGGCGGTTAGGGCGCCGGTGATATCGGCGGGGACCATGGCCACATCTTGCGCGGCAATCACGCTTTGCGCGCGGATTGTGCGGGTGGCGACCACGCTGTCGGCCATCGCTGATGCGGGCAAAAGGGCGGCCAAGACCAAAAAGCGCATCACTTCACCTGCGTTGCTGTCGACATCATCTGGTCAACGGCGGTGATGACTTTTGCGTTCAGTTCATAGCCGCGCTGGGCCTTGATCAGCTCGGTGATCTCTTGCACGGCATCGACGGAACTCGATTCCAGATAACCCTGCCTTAGCAGCCCAAATCCCTCACCGCCCGCAGCACCTGCGATTGGTGGGCCAGAGGCGGCGCTTTCCAAAAACAGGTTCGACCCCGTGGCCTCGAGCCCTTTTTCATTGGTAAAGACGGCAAGGGTGAATTGGCCAAGCTGGGTGGGGTTCAACTGGCCTTCGAAATAGGCGTAAACCTCGCCATCGGAATTGATCGCGATGCTTTTGGCATCGGACGGGATCGTGATGCCGGGGTTCACCTGATACCCGTCCGAGGTGACGATCAGCCCATCCGCCGTGCGCTTCAGCCCGCCGTCGCGGGTAAAGGCCGTGCCGCCCGAAGGCAGTGTCACCTCAAGATAACCTTTGCCTTGCACGGCCAAATCCAGATCGCCGCCGGTTTCGCTGAGAACGCCCTGCTGCAACACGACCGAAACCGAGGCGGGCCGCACGCCCATGCCCAGTTGCACCCCGGTTGGCAGCATCGTGCCCCCTTCGGAAGAGATGACGCCGGGCTTTTGGATCTGCTGATACATCAAATCGGCAAAGTCGGCGCGGCGGGCGTTGTAGGCCGTGGTCGACATGTTGGCCAAATTGTTGGACACCACATCGACCTTCATTTGCTGCGCGCTCATCCCAGAGGCTGCGATTTGCAGGGCGTTCATCGTCTCTCCTATCGGCCAAGGGTTTGGATGACGGCACGGGTGCGGTCATCCTCGCGGTCAAGAAAGCTTTGGCCCAGTTCATAGGCGCGCTGGACGCTGATCATTTTGGCCACTTCGGACACGGGGTCGACGTTGCTGTCCTCTAGATGCCCTTGCAGAATTTGACCTTCGCCGGGCTGATAGCCGCTGGCTGAAAACAGCGCGCCTTCTTCGTGGGTAAGGGTCAAAGGATCGCTGGGCGCCCACAGGCCCAGCTTGGCCAAGGGCGCGCCATCGGCCGACAAAGAGCCGTCCTGCGCCAGCCCAATATTTTGCGCCCCCAGCGGGATCATGATGGCAGACCCCGAGGCATCGAGCAGCGCGTTGCCATCGGCGGTTTGCAAGGTGCCATCCGCCCCCGGCGTAAAGCTGCCCGCGCGCGTTAACTTTTGGCCCTGCGGGGTTTGCACCAGAAAAAACCCTGTGCCTTCAACGGCAAAGTCAAAGGTGCCCCCCGTGGCGCTGACAGGGGCCTGTTGCAGATCCACCGCGCGGGTGTTGGCAAAGCCCATCGACAGCGACGGCCCATCGCCGCCCGTGGTTATAAACTCGGCAAAGACCGTGCCCTCGCGCTTGAACCCCGTGGTCGAGGCGTTGGCGATGTTGTTGGCAATCGCGTCCATCTGGCTAAGAAGCCCGCTTTGCCGCGATAGGGTGACATAACCTGATGCGTCCATGCGCTAGGCCCCCGCAATCATCGGCACGATCGTGGCCGTGAAAAAGGTGAGGAGCGTGGATGTCATAAAGCTCATCGAAACCCAGAAAACGACCAGCATCGCGGCCACTTTGGGCACAAAGGTAAGGGTGTTTTCTTGGATCGATGTCAGCGCCTGAAACAGCCCCACGACCAACCCGACCACCAGCCCTACGCTAAGAAGTGGCAGCGACATTTGCACGGCTATCCACAAGGCGGCGCGCAGCGTGTCAAACAAAAGCGCTTCGGTCATACCGGCATCCTTAAGATTTCCTGATAAGCCTCGACCACCTTGTCGCGCAGGGTGGATACGGTTTCGACTGCCAGTTGCGAATTGGCCAAGGCTTGAACCAAGGCCTGCGGGTCGGCACCACCGGTCATGGCCGATGTTGCCGTTTGCTCGCCTTTGACAAGCGTATCCGCAAAGCTTTGGGCAAATTGGCCCAAGGCGCTTTCCCCTTGGCCCGATTGCGGCGCGGGGGGTGCCGCTGTGCGTGCCTTGGCGTAAAGCTGCGCTGCGTAGGAAGTTTTCATGTCCATTCTGGATTACCTTCGCAACAAGTCGAACAGGCTTTGGGTCATCGACCTTGCCTGATCAAAGATTTTGAGGTTCGCCTCATAACTGCGCTGTGCTTCGCGCGCGTCCGCCACTTCGACCACCAGATCGACATTCGAGCCGTCATAGTGGCCTGTTGCATCGGCCAGCGGATTTCCCGGATCATAGACTTGGTCCAGCGGGGTTCTATCCAAAACGACGCGGCCAGCCTGAACCGTGCCGTCGGCCATGTTTTCGTCAAACGACACCAGCTTGCGCCGATACCCGGGTGTGTCGACGTTTGATATGTTTTCGGCCACATGTCGCAGGCGGGCCGACTGCGCCTCCATCCCCGAGGCGGCATAGCTGAGCGATTTGAGCAGGTCAGCCATGGCTTACTTGCGCCCCAAACTGGCGCGCAAAATGTCGCGCGCGTGGCTGTAAACGGCCAAGGCCATGTCGTGTTCTTGGCGCACAGAGGC
>CAMAYO010000050.1 GCA_945862465.1 Pseudorhodobacter antarcticus
GGTAGCACAAGGGGTCACATAAATGCATCGTACGATGTAAAATAACAGTAAAAACGCGATTCTTGATGTTCTATGGGTCGCCCTCAGCGAACATGACCCCCTCACTCATAACCTGAAGGCCGCAGGTTCAAATCCTGCCCCCGCAACCAACAATATCGCAGTTTCTGACACAAGCTCCCCCTGGGGAGCTTTTTGCGTTTGTACGGTCCGGTGGATGATGGGGCCAAGGGCGCCGGTGATGGTGAGGGCGCAGCCTTGGGGTTGGGATTGCAGGGTAATCTCGGTGATGAGGGTGCGCAGGATGGTCATGGCGTCGTAGATGGCCTCTGGGTGGGTCAGTTGGGCGCGCAGGTCTTGGACCATGGCTTGGTAGTGCTGGCTGAGATCTGGTGGCAGGACGATTGTGGCCCGCTCTGGGGATGCGGCTTGTGCTGTTAGCTGGGCCAAGGTGTCTTCGAGGGAGGCCAGGCGCGTGGTGAGGGCCGCCGAGGCGCGGCCGGATGCTATGGCATCGACGATGTTTGTGATGGAGTTCTGGGTGGTGGCGATGCGGGTCGTGAGTGCGCCGGTATCTGCTGCTTGGGCCTTGGTGAGGGTTGCTGTCTCTTGCACGCAGGCGGTGATGAAGGTTTGGGTCAGTTCCGGCGTGAGCAGGTCTGACTGCAGGGATGAGAGGATGGCCTCTTCCAACTCTGGCTGGGCGATGCGCGCCCGGTTCTCGCAGGTGCCTTTGTTTTTGCTTGCAGCACAGCCGTAGTAATGCCCGCTGACCATGGTGACACCACCCCCGCATCCGCCACATTTGATCAGGCCTGAGAAGAGGTGCTTGGGGCGCCGGTTGACCACATCCACACGCGGGCGATCAGGCCTTGTGGCGCGGGTGCGTTTGGCTTGGGCCTTTTGGGTGGCTTCCCAAGTGGTAGGGTCAAGGATGGCGAGGTCTTGGACCTCTTGGGTGATCCACATCTCTGGCGGATTGAGGCGGGCCTGGCGTTTGCCGGTGGTGGGATCTTTTATGAACCGCTGGCGGTTCCAGATCAGGCGGCCAAGGTAAAGCTCGTTGTTTAGGATGCCCGTGCCGCGCTTGCGGTTGCCGATGAGGGTGGAGGCCGTCCAGCCCTGATGGCGGGGGCCTGGCACTTTGTCGCGGTTTAGGCGGTGTGCAATGGCGCGGGGCGATTGGCCAGAGAGGTAAGCGGCATAGATCTGGCGGATGACTTCGGCTTGGGCAGGGTTGATGACACGGCGGCCACGGTCGATGGGACCGTCAGGACCGAATTCGCGGATCACGTCGTAGCCGTAAGCATTGCCGCCACCACTGCGGCCTTGCAGGATGCGGCCCTCCAGACCGCGCTTGGTCTTTTGCGCCAGATCTTTGAGATAGAGCGCTGACATCGTGCCCTTCAGGCCAATGTGCAACTCGTTGATGGCCCCTTCGGCCATAGTCACGATCGGGATGCCTAAAAAGCACATCGCTTTGTGGAAGGCTGCGATATGTTCTTGATCGCGACTGAGCCTGTCGATGCTTTCGGCCACGACCAGATCAAAATGGCCAAGGCGCGCCTTCAGCATCAGGTCTTGATAGGCTGGGCGCAGATGAGAGGCGCCCGAAAGGCCACGGTCGCAAAAGACCGAAGCCTCCACCCAGCCCTTGTCTTGGATCAGGCGGCGGCAAAGGCGCAGTTGATCCTCAATGGACGCGTCGCGCTGCAGTTCTGTGGAGAACCGTGCGTAGATGGCTGCGCGCATCATGCTGTGATGTCCCAAAAGATGCCGGCGGGTTCCGCGGCAGATGTTTGATCGCCGTCCCCGTCATAGTCGCCACCGGTCTGACCCTCAGCCTGAAGGTCCAAGATGAACTCTGTCAGGCGCGCGCCCGCGGCCAGCATGGAGGATTGTTCATAATGGCCAATGGTTGTGGTGAGAGATGAGTGGCCCAAGATACGGGCTGCCGCCAGAATATAGTCGGGCGCATCGCAGGAGAGCGCACTTGCCGCACAGTCGCGATTGAGATGCGGGTTGATGCGCACGCCCAAGATCGCCTCAGAGAGCCTGCAGGTGTTCCAATAGATCGACTGCCCCGATTGACGGGTCTTGCGCAAGGAAACCCAGAGGGGACCTGTTGGGCGCTGGCTTTGCGCAGGGTCTTGAAGCAAGAGCGGGCGGTACTTGGTGAGGTACAAAGACAGTGCCCAAGTGAAGGCCTCATCCTCGGGCAAATAGAAGCGCAGATCACGGCCCTCTTTGGTCTCGGCTGCCGGAAAGTGGCAGGTCCAGCGTGGATCAGCCCAGACCATATGGCGGCCGATCTCGATGGAAGCCAAGTTCTTGAGCCGGATTGGGCGCATTGCCAAAAAGGCCAGAGCCAGCCCATCGCGAAACTTGCCCGCCTCTTGCAAGGGGCGGGAGGAGTTGGAGCCTATCGTGGCGTGCATATGGGTCAGACAGGCAGAGAGGACCTCAAAAGGCGCACGAATACGGCTGTGTTTGGCGCGCGTTGGTGTGGCGCGGCTTTGCAGGGTTTTGCAGAGCTTGCCCAGAGGGCCAAGGTCAGCCTGTGGCACCATGACCCGCAAGGCTTCGCGCAGATCGCTGATCCGCGAAGCTATGGAGAAGGGGGCAAGCTTTTGGCTTTCCAGAAGGGTCAGATATGCCCGCAGACGCACTTCACTAACACGTTGATCGGGGGCGAGGGCAGCCTCTGCCGGAAGGGCCCCGCATTGGGTGAGAAAGTGGATCCATTTGCCATAGCCCTTTTGGACTTGGATCTTGGTGGCAGGGGCCCAAGTGGCGGCCATCCCATCTGCATCTAGAAAATCCCCGCGCATCAGAGCGCTGGACCAAAGGCTTTGATCCAACGCTGGCCATTGGGGGAAATGCACTGAGGTGCGCTCCATCTTCATCACGCCTTACCTCCGCGCTTGCGGCCCAGCTGATGCAAAGGATCCATGAAGAGGGCAGCACTTCCCGTCTTGCGGGGCGCATTGGTGCGGCCAGCGTTCAGATCAGGGGCTGCGCGGTTGGGCCCTTTGAGCGACAGGATCACATTGTCATAAAGTTCAACTGCGGCCTCGGTCTCGGCCCCAGCATAATGGGCATAGGTCGTGGTCAGGGCCTTATGGCCCAAGACTTTGCGCACCACCTCATAATGGCCGGGCTTTGCATCCAGAAGCAACTTGGCCGCCGTATGGCGAAACTGGTGCGGGGTTAGGGTCAGGCCGGTTTGGGCAAAGACGGCCTTGCTGATCTGCTTGCCAAGACCACCCTGTTCTTTGGGTGCACCGTGCCGTCCGGGAAACAGATAGGGATTGGCCTTGGGGAGAAACAGTCCGCGCCAGTCTTTGATGTAACGTGCGATGCGCGCACTGGTCTCGGCTGGCAGCTTAAAGTCCAGCGTCACCTCGTTCTTCACCTCGGGGGCGGGGATGTTGAGATAAAGAATGCCCTGTCGCCAGGACATGTGCTGATCAAGGCGCAGGTTGCACAGGTTCTTTAAGCGCACGGGGGCGAACATCAAGATCTCGATGGCGACAGCCGCCTGAATAAGGATCAGCGCTGCTTTGCGCTTGCGACCTTCTTCTGCGGTGGGCTGCACCGCCGTGCCAATCGACCAGAGCTTTTGCGGCAGGTTCACAAAGGCGCGCACCGACTTCTCTTCAGAAAACTGCCGCATGGCCTTTTGGTTCTTAGGGCTTAGGCCCTCATGCTTCAGGCGCAGCTTTTGCATGGCAGCCTCATAAAAGGCCAAGGTGGCCTCATCCGCACTGCGGTACTTGACCGCATAGACGCGCACGGCCCAGGCGATCTCGCCGATATGCTTGGAGGTGGCCTTGTCATTGCGCACCCAGAACCAGCGCATGGCGCGTTCAAACATCGCGCAGGTGACCAGATCGTCAAAGGAGGCGACAGAGGTAAGATCTATCCCGCTCAGATGCAGGGCCGAAAGATACCGCCACAGATGCCCCCGAAACACTTTGACGCTGATGGGGCGAAAGGGCTTGGGCTGGGGGCTGAAGGGATCATTGCCCGCCAGATGCTGGGCGAAGGCATCAAGATCGGCCAAGACGCCGGAAGAGACCTTGTCCTCGTCGATGGCGTAAAGGCGCGCATTGTAGCGCGGCACGGTCAGCATGATCTGCGGCCAGCCCAAAGCTGCATGTTCGGCCACACAGCGGTTCCAAATGCGGCAGACCGATTGGTGGCGCGTCTTGGGGCCCTTGACCATGCTCTCGGCCGTCAGGGCCTGCAGATAGTCCGCACTGACCGCATCGGACATCTGATGAGGGGCTATGCCTTGATGGCTGCAGTAGCGAAACAAACGGCTCAACTCGGTACGCTCATAGGTGCTCAAAGGCTGCCAAAGAACCGCCCATTCCGGCGCCATCGGGGTCTGGTAGGGGGCAAGGTTGCAAGACAGGCCCGCCAGCCGAAAGGCTTGGCTCACAAAGGAGCTGACGTTCTGGATGCGCCGATGCGAGACATTCAACTGCGCAGGATGCAGCTTCTCCATCGCAGGGCGAATATAGGACATGGCCGCGGGGATCATGCTCTCGGGCTGGCCGATCCACTTGGCAAAAGACGTCAGGCCCGAGGCGATGTCGCGCCTGCGTTGCAGATCAATATGGCGCATATCCAAGATGCGCTCTTTGAGCTCGCCCAAGGTCATCAGGCTTGGATCTGCAAATGGGTTCTTACTTGGGTTCGTCATCGTCAACCTCCGATCGTGCAGGTGTAAGTGGGACAATTGCGGACAGGTGCGGCCAGATCAAGGCAAATACTACATATAGTGCAAATATTGCTATAATGAGGGTCAAGATAACAACATATAGATTTGCACGATCGGCCAACACCCTAAGACACAACCCGTCAGGAAGCGTCAAAACGGGTCAGGACAGCGCTGCGATGGCGCGTCACAAACGCCTCAAGGTCGCCCGTAGAAAAGCGCAAAGACGACCCCACCCGGATCACCGCCAGATCGCCGCGCGCAACCAAGCGCTGCAGCGTCTTGGGCGAGACAGCAAGAAGACTGGCTGCCTCAGCAGGCGTCAGAAGGCGGGTCGGGTTGGGTGGTGGGGATTGTGGTGCCATTGTTGAAGTCTCCTATCGCGGTGGGGAGCGATCCAACCTTGCCTTCAAGCCCCAGCGCCTCGCGGGCAGCTTGCCGGCCAAGCAGGCGCGCAAGGGCCGTCAATTGTGCAGACGGCCCGACCTGTTGAGGCCCAGGATTATCCTTGCGCGGTGGTGGGGTAGGTGAATCGCTCATGCCCTAAGGATGGTTGATCCACAGGGGGTCTCTCTAAGCCCAAAAACTTCCCGGGTTTTTGGGAGGAATTCCTACGCCTACCGGCGGTGATACGCCTTTACCGTTGCATGGTAAGAGACACAGACATCTATCATGCGATGGCCAACATGGAGGATTGCCTCGAAGGGCGTTTTTGGTTGGCCACCATGGTGGTTGGAGACCTTTAACTCAGCATTCGGGATTTGCCGGAACAGCTCCGTAGCACCTTCGAAGTAGTCGTTTAGGTGATCCCGTTTGGGCCTCCCCGCTGGTTCAGAAGTCCAACGAAGCGCTCGGTTGGCTGCGGCAACGAGTGCTTGATGATGATCTGGTCGACCGAAGTCGATCTGGACGAAGTTGTCGACAACACCGCGCGTCTCAAGCGCGATCATTGAACCCAGAATTTGCTGTGCGTCTTCGCTGAGCTTGAGAAAGCTATTGAGCGTGACCTGCTCGGAAGGCTTGGTCCGGCCTCGGAGCCGCTCCAGAAAGCGCGAAAGCTCTTGGGCTACCTCTTGGGTTCTGGAAAGGGACTTCCCTTGGCGCACAGCTACATCGGAGAAGACCAAATCTGTAAGCAAGCCGTTAAGCCGTAGATCTGCTGCCCTCGAAGCTTGCCCACTGAAGGCCTGGTCTAGGGCGGTCCATGCGTCCTGCCAGATGAAGGCAAGCTGAGGGCGCGACGGAGGGAGCATGTGCAAACAGGGCCTGGATGGTGGGGAAGGGTGAAGGACGTTAGGATTAAGGTATCACCGCAAAAGCATTAATTTGAGTCACATCAGAGATGCGAAAACAGGTGGTCCACGGAAACCCATCTAATGTTCGCCTTTCATATGCCCTAGCACAAGTCACCTTAACGTTTGCACCGCCTTACCTGCGCCCAATCCGCCAGAAACCGCCTAAATAAAGGGCGATATGTTCGTCTCAATCCGCTCGCAGATAGTATCAGACATGGAAGCCTCGTTGCGAATGCCCAGCGACTCAAACGCCAACAAGACGGAAAAGCGACCAGCGTCGGAGAGGTGGAATGCGCTCGTTTGGCGCATCACCACAAGTAATGACGTTGTTAAAGATCAGCTTAATACATACCGGTGAGAAGGCCGATATTCGTCATGCTGTCGTCAAGCAGGTGATCCGTGACACAGGTTTAGCAAAAAACTAGCGCTGATTTCCTAGGCATTACAGGAAGGTTTATGCCGGCCATTACCCAAAAAATCAAGCGCAGCACACTGCGATCCAATCGCCAATTGATCCGGATCAGCACTGCAACCCGACCCATCGCCCTAGCCGATGTGCGAATCAGGCAAGATACGATCTCCCCATTTAGCTCTTTTCCTAAACATCTTTGCTGGAATTTAGGCTCTAAACTGCATCCTATCCGGCGAAATAGGGGTCATTTGGTGCAAAACGCACCATTCCAACGGAAATCCTTGACAGATGATCTTTGGATGCGAGGTTGAGCGAACCAATGCTGAAATGGTTCGGAAGATGACCGCACTCCTACCTAAGAACCTTCTCAAAGACAATGCCACCGTCGTTCGGGCGCGGCTTCAGGCTGTGATTGAAACGGGCAGTCTTCCTGCAGATGGGCGGCTTCCCACGGAACGCGACTTGAGCGAAAGCATGGGGGTTGGGCGGCGGGCGGTGCGCAGCGCCTTGGATGCGCTTTTGGCCGAAGGCTTAATCTGGCGGAAGCAAGGTAAAGGTACCTTTGCCGGACAGCCGCCGGATAAGACACAGATCTTGGCTGCCGAAATTGTGGGTGAGACTGATTTTTCCGAAGTCATGGAAGCGCGCCTGTGCATCGAGCCGACTTTGGCTGCCATGGCTGCCAAACACGCTCTGCCTGCAGATATAGAGAGGATGCGCGCTTTAGCCCGCCGTACGTTTGAAGCTGGGGACATGGACTCGATTGAACTGTGGGACGGCGCGCTGCACCGCCTGATTGCGCGCATTGCTCGCAACAAACCTTTGCTCACCGCCTTTTCGATGATCGACGAAATTCGTGGCAATGAAAAATGGCGGTCGTTCCGATCCAAGAAGCGTTCGCTCGAAACGCTCAAAGTTAGCGACACCGAACACCAAGCCATCATCGACCAGATCGAGGCGGGCAATTCCCAAGCCGCCGAAACCGCCATGCGCCACCATTTGACCACCCTTGCCGCGAATCTAAGCCGCATTCTCACCCCTTAACCCGTGGAGACTGATGTGACCCAAACGGCCCTCACTCTTGACACAATCGCCGCAGCCGAGCGTCTGCTGGGTGTCAGCTACAGCTTGGCCGAACGTCAGCAAATGCTGGATAATCTGGAAGGCCAAATCCTTTCGGCCACCCAGCGGCGGGCCGTGCCTTTGGCCAATAACGTGCCCATGGCACTGCGGTTTGATCCGCGCCTGCCGGGCTTTGCCCTGCCCCATGGGGCCGATTCTGTGCGACTGTCGGCCGTGACGGCCCCGCTGCCGTCCAAAGACGAAGACATTGCCTTTGCCCCCGTCACCCATCTGCAAACTTGGATCAAAAGCGGCTCGTTAAGCAGCCTGCGCCTGACGCAGATTTATCTAGACCGGATCAAGGCCCTTGGCCCCCGCCTGGAATGCTTCGCCACAGTGACGCCAGAACTGGCCTTGGCCGAGGCCGCCGCTGCCGATGCCTTGACGAAGGCCGGTGTGAACTTGGGGCCGCTGCACGGCATTCCTTACGGCGTCAAAGACTTGTTTGACACCAAAGGCATCGTCACGGGTTGGGGGGCCGAACCCTTCCAACACCGCCTGCCCGAGGCTGACGCCGCCATTGTCACGCGCCTGCGCGCCGCGGGGGCGGTGCTTTTGGGCAAGACTACCGTGGGGGCCTTGGCGTATAATGACATCTGGTATGGTGGGGTGACGCGCAATCCTTGGAACTTGAACGAAGGATCCAGCGGGTCAAGCGCTGGCTCCGCCAGCGCTACAGCGGCAGCGCTTTGCGCCTTTGCAATCGGGACTGAGACTTTAGGCTCGATCACCTCGCCCAGTCAGCGCTGCGGCACCACGGGCCTGCGGCCGACCTTTGGCCGTGTCAGTCGCGCGGGCTGCATGGCGCTATGCAATTCCTTGGATAAGGTTGGCCCCATCTGCCGATCGGTGGAAGACACGGCCATTGTTCTGGCGGCTTTGAACGGGGCGGATATCAACGACCGCTCGACCATCGCAGCCCCCTTCCAGTTTGATGCCGCAGCCAGCCTGAAAGGCTTGACTGTGGGCTATCTGCCCGAAGCCTTCGGCGAAGGGGCCACGGCTGTCGATCACGCCGCTTTGGCCGCCCTGCGCGGTTTGGGCGTGAAGGTGGTCGAGGCGCACCTGCGCGATCTGCCTTACGGGGCGCTGATGAACATCCTGTTTGCCGAAGCGGCGGCCAGTTTCGAAGACCTGACCCTGTCCAATCTGGACGACACGCTGACATGGCAAGACGCCGCGGCTTGGCCTAATGCCATGCGCAAGGCGCGCTTTTTGTCGGCGGTGGATCACGTGCAACTGGACCGTCTGCGCTATCTGGCGATGCACGCCTTGGATGAGATGTTCACCCAAGTCGATGTGCTGATCGGCCCGTTCATGACGGGCCCGATGTTGATCGCGTCGAACTTCACAGGCCACCCCTGTCTACATCTGCGCGCTGGCTTTGAAGATTTGGGCACCCGCAGCCCTGCCTCATTGGCGTCAGGCGCGCTGACCACTGGCGAGGCCGACACCGCCGGACAAGTTTATACCGTTCCCCAAGGGATCTCGCTTTGGGGACGGCTTTTTGACGAGGGCCCAATTTTGACCCTTGGGCTGGCCTTGGAACGCGCTTTGGCGGTCGCTGACCGTCGACCCGCCTTCGGGGCCTAAGACTAGACAAGCCGACCCGCAATCAATGCGGTGCCTTCAAAACCACTCTGGGCCCGCAGGCCCGTTCAACAAGGAGAGTTCGACATGAAACGCAGAGACTTTCTTCGCAGTTCGACAGCCCTTCTGGGTAGCGGCATCTTCATCGGCACAAGTCTGCCCATCGCGGCTTGGGCGGAAGATGCGCCTGTTTCGGGTGGCACCCTGATTTGGGGCCATTCGGAAACAACGCAAAATCTCGACATGCACCAGACAGGCACCGCCTCTTCTGGTCGCGTGTTGCAGAACATCCATTCTTCGATCGTGACGGTCGACAAAGATCTGAACGTGATCCCGGGCCTGTGCGAAAGCTTTGAAGTGGCGGCTGATGGCCTAAGCTACACCTTTAAACTGCGCCCCAATGTCAAGTTCCACAACGGTGCCACGATGACCTCGGCCGATGTGAAATACAGCTTTGAGCGCTGCAAGGATCCGGCCACAGGTGCTGTGAACTTTGAAGTTTTCAACAACGTCGCAGCCATCGAAACCCCTGATGACCTGACCGTCATCATCAAGATGAACGCCATCAACGCGCCCTTCTTGTCGCGCCTTTCGGAAAATGGCGCTGGCGTTATTATGCCCGTGGATTCTGGCCCCACCCAGGGCACAAACCCAATGGGCGCAGGCCCGTTCAAATTCGTCAGCTACGAGGTGGGCACCGTGGTCAAAATGGCCCGCCACGAAGAATACTGGGATGGTCCCGCCTTCCTTGATGCTGTCGAAGCCCGCGAGATCACCGAGCCTACGACTCGCTTGACCGGTCTGCGCACCGGCGAATTGCACATGATCAACGACATTCCGTTGGACCGTGTGGGTGAACTGCAGGCCGATGCGGCCGTGCAGGTCAAAACTTGGTTCCCGTTGAACTTTGACTTCATCAACATGAACCACACCTACGAACCCTTCCAGAACCCCAAGGTCCGTGTCGCTTTTGACATGATCATCGACAAAGAAGCCTTAATGCAGGGCGCTTTGTGGGGCCAAGGCGCCACGACACCTTCGCCCAGTTTCCCGACCTCGGCCGCTTATAACAAAGACCTCAAACAGCGCCCGCAGGATATCGAAGGCGCCAAGGCCATGTTGGCGGATGCCGGTTACCCCGAGGGCAGCCTGAACATTGTGTTCAAGGCGACCACGAACTATCCCTATCACATCGAAACCGCGCAGATTCTGGTGGAATGGTTCAAGGCTGCTGGCGTGAACCTGACCATCGAACAACTGACTTGGGCCGATTGGCTGAGCCAGTGCTGGGTCGACAAAGACTATCAGATGACCATGATGAACTTCTTCAGTCTTTGGGAATCCGACTTCCTGTATTACTCGGTCTGGAACTCGACCGGTGCATACAACTACCGCGCCATCAATGACCCGATCATCGACGATCTGACAGCCAAAGCCCGGATCACGGTGGACGATGCGGCCCGTGCCGATATCTACAAGCAGGTGCAACAGCAGATCTGGGCGGAAAGCCATGACATCATCTTGTGGTTCCGCAATGGCACGATTGGCGCGCAGCCTGCCGTCATGGGGCTGGACACGGTTGTGCATCCCAACGGGTCGAACCTGAACTTCCACAAGGTCTGGATCAAGGCCTAACATCCTGCGGCGGGCCTCAAGGGCCCGCCGCTTTCCCCTTTGGGACTGCGCCCATGACCTATGTGCTGAACCGGCTTTTGTCGGTGATCTTGACGCTTTTTCTGATCACATTGGTCACCTTTGCCGTGACCAACATCCTGCCCGGGGATGTGGCCATGATGATCATGGGCACGCAATCTAACCCCGAGGCGCTGGCCGGTTTGCGGCAAAGCCTTGGTCTGAATGACCCTATTCTGGTGCAATATGCTCATTGGGTGGGCGGTTTGCTGTCGGGTGATTGGGGCAATTCGTTGATTTTCAAAAAGCCGATTTTGGAACTCTTGAGCCAAAAGATTGTGGCCTCGGCGGTGCTGGTTGTCATGTCGATGGGCATAGCGTTGGCCTTGGCCATTCCCTTGGGCGTTTGGGCCGCTGTGCACCGTGACAAGTGGCAAGACACGGTCAGCTCCTCCTCGGCACTTTTGGGGGTCAGCCTGCCAGATTTCTTTTGGGGCATTGTGATGATCTTGGTCTTTGCCCGCTGGCTTGGATGGTTCCCCTCGTCGGGCTTTGTTGACCCATCGCTGGATTTCTGGGGCACTTTGCAGCACGCCTTTTTGCCCGCACTGGCATTGGGCTTGGGGTTGATGGCGCATTTGACGCGGATGACGCGCTCGACCATGACGGGTATCTTGAGCCAAGAGTTCATCCGCGTGGCCCGCGCCAAGGGCCTGACCGAGCGCACCGTGATCTGGCGCTATGCTTTGGCCAATGCGATTGGGCCGGTCATCACCATTGCGGGGCTTCAGATTGGCTATCTTTTCGGGTCGATCATCGTGATGGAAAGCCTGTTTGGCTATACCGGCATGGGCTGGCTGACCTATCAGGCGCTTTTGAACCGCGATTTGCCGCTGATCCAAGACACGGTGTTTGTGATTGCGGGCGTGGTGATGCTGACCAATCTGGCGGTGGACTTGCTTTACGTTGTCATTGATCCACGCATTCGGTTGGGGTGAGCCATGAAGCGCTTCAAAACCACCAAAGGCATGATTGGCATCGTTCTTTTGACACTGATCGCGTTGATCGCCATCTTTGGCCCCATGGTCATCCCCCCCGATGCGGCCACAGCGATGGATATGCGCGCCCGCCGCGCCCCGCCCAGCCTGACCCACCTCTTTGGCACTGACCAATTGGGGCGTGACCTGTTGTTTCGCGTAATACTGGGCACGCGCACTTCGCTAGAGATTGCGGTGTCTGCCGTGCTAATGAGCGTGATCTTGGGCCTGCCCTTGGGGCTGATCAGCGGCTATTTTGGCAAGTGGATTGACAATGTGCTGATGCGCTTTGTCGACACGCTGTTGGCCTTTCCTGCCCTGCTGTTGGCCCTGACAATCAGCGCAGTTTTGGGCCCCAATATCCAAAACACCATCATCGCCATCGGCGTGGCCTTTACGCCTTATCTCGCCCGCATCATCCGCGGCGAGGCCCTGCGCGTGGCGCAAATGCCCTATGTCGAGGCGGCGCGGTCGTCGGGCACAACGGATGCTATGATCATGTGGCGCCACGTGCTGCCCAACATTCTGCCCGCCGTGATCGTGCAAGCCACGATCAGTCTTGCCTTTGCCATTCTGGCCGAAGCGGGCCTGTCGTTTCTGGGCCTTGGCACCCAACCTCCTGCAGCCAGTTGGGGGCTGATGATCCAAGCCTCACGCGATCAGTTGGATATCGCCCCTTGGACGGCGGTCGTGCCGGGGTTGGCTGTGGCCTTGACGGTGCTGGGGCTGAATATGTTCGGCGATGTGCTGCGCGACATCTTGGATCCACGATCGAAATGAAGGGGGGCCAGCCATGAAAGACATCGTTTCGGTCGATCATCTGCGGGTGGAATTTGCCACCGATGGCCGCACGGTGGTCGGGGTCGAGGATGTGTCCTTTACCATCGCGCCCGGTGAGACACTTTGCGTGGTGGGCGAAAGCGGGTCCGGCAAGTCTGTCACCTCTTTGTCGCTGATGCGCTTGGTGGAATTTGGCGGCGGCACGATCACGGCGGGCAGCTTAAACTTTGAGCGGGCAGACGGCTCGACGCTGGATGTGGCTGCAGCCCCGTCGCACGTGATGGGCGCTGTGCGCGGCCACGAAATCGGCATGATCTTTCAAGAGCCGATGACGGCCTTGAACCCGGTTTTCACCATTGAACGGCAGTTGACCGATGGGTTAATGCTGCACAAGGGATTGACGCAAGCGGCAGCCTCGGCCCGCGCGCTGGAATTGTTGCAAAGCGTGCGGATCCCCGAGCCGGAACGCCGGTTGAAGCAATATCCCTATGAATTGTCAGGCGGTATGCGCCAGCGGGTGGTGATTGCCATGGCCATGGCATGCGATCCCAAACTGCTTATCGCGGATGAGCCCACCACAGCCCTTGATGTGACGATTCAGGCTGAGATTTTGGCCTTGATCAACCGGCTTAAACGCGAAAATGGCATGGCCGTGCTGTTTATCACCCATGACATGGCGGTTGTGGCGCAGATGGCGGACCGAGTCGTGGTCATGTACCGCGGGCGGATCGTGGAAACGGGTACGGTCACCCAAATCTTTGAAAACCCGCAAGAAGACTACACCAAGGCCCTGCTCGCCGCCGTGCCGAAACTGGGCGAGATGAAGGGTAAACCTGCCCCCGAAAAGATGCGCCTGATTGGCGACGAGGCGGCGCGTGCCGCCGCAGCCCCCGCCAAAGCGCGCGCACCAAAGGTGCTGTTGCAGGTGAAAAACCTGACCACGCGCTTTCCCGTCAAGGGCGGCATTCTGCGCCGCACCGTGGCGCAGGTGCACGCGGTCGAAGATGTCAGTTTTAGCCTGAATGTGGGCGAAACCTTGGCACTGGTGGGGGAATCTGGCTGTGGCAAATCCAGTTGCGGGCGATCCATCTTGCGGTTGATCGAGCCCACCTCGGGCGAGGTCTGGATTGGCGGGCGCGACATCCGCGCGTTGGACAGGACCGATCTGCGCCGCGCGCGGGCTGATATGCAAATGGTGTTCCAAGACCCCTTTGCCAGTTTGAACCCCTATCGACGGCTGAAAGATCAGGTGGCCGAACCGATCCAGAACTTTGGTCTGGCCACGGGCGTAGAGCTTGACGCTTTGGTGCTGCAACTCTTCGACCGTGTCCGCCTGCCGCGCGACTTTATGAACCGCTACCCGCACGAGTTGTCAGGCGGGCAGCGCCAAAGGGTCGCCATCGCGCGCGCCTTGGCGGTGAACCCCAAGCTGATCGTGGCTGATGAGGCGGTCTCGGCGCTGGATGTTTCGGTGCAGGCCCAAGTGCTGAACCTGATGATGGAGTTGCAGGAAGATCTGGGCCTGTCCTACCTGTTCATCAGCCATGACATGGCCGTGGTTGAACGTGTGGCGCATCAGGTGGGGGTGATGTATCTGGGGCGGATTGTGGAAATTGGCCCAAGGTCCGCCGTCTTTGACAGCCCCCAGCACCCCTACACCCAATCACTGCTGTCTGCCGTGCCCATCGCCGATCCGCGGAAGCGGCGCTTTGCCGAGGATTTGGCCTTTAAGCCCATCACCTCGCCCATCTTTCCATTGGGCCATCAGCCCGCACCATCAACTTACACCGAAGTGACGCCGGGACATTTTGTCCTGAGCCTTTAGGGGGAAGCTATGCCGATCAAGAACCGTCTGTCCGAAATGCACGCCGAAATCACCGCATGGCGGCGCGATCTGCACGAGAACCCAGAGTTGATGTATGATGTGCATCGCACTGCCGCCACCGTGGCCGCACGACTGCGTGAGTTTGGCTGCGACGAGGTGGTCGAAGGGGTTGGCCGCACCGGCGTTGTGGGCGTCATCAAAGGCCGCACCGATACGCGCGGCCATGTCGTGGGCCTGCGCGCGGATATGGACGCGCTGCCGATATTGGAGGCGACGGGCCTGCCCTATGCCAGCAAAACACCCGGCAAGATGCACGCCTGCGGCCATGACGGCCACACGGCCATGCTGCTGGGGGCTGCCAAGTATCTGGCTGAGACGCGGAATTTTGACGGGTCCGTGGCAGTTGTCTTTCAACCCGCCGAAGAGGGCGGGGCGGGCGGCGAGGCCATGGTCAAAGATGGCTTGATCCCGCGGTTTGGCATCAAGGAAATCTACGGTATGCACAATTCGCCCGGCCTGCCCGTGGGCCATTTTTCCATACGCCCCGGACCCTTTTATGCCGCGACCGACAATTTCACCCTGCATCTATCGGGCAAGGGCGGCCATGCTGCCTATCCGCACCGCACGATCGACACCACCGTGATGGCCAGCCAAACCGTCATGACGCTGCAAACCATCGTGGCGCGCAGCATTGATCCTTTGGAATCGGTTGTCGTGTCGGTCACCTCGCTGCGCACCGAATCCGAGGCGTGGAACGTCATCCCCGAAAGGGTCGAAATTCGCGGCACGGTGCGCACCTTTGACGCGACGATGCGCAAAGTCGCCGAAGAACGACTGAAAACCATCGTCACCAGCACCGCTCAAGCCTTTGGCGGTACGGTCGAGATTGAATGGAAGCCGGGCTACCCCTCGATGGTCAATGCCGAACGTGAAACGGGCTTTGCCGTTGAAGTGGCGGCCAAAATCTCGGGCAAGGCGGCAGTGGATACCCAGTGCCCCGCCATCATGGGCGGCGAAGACTTCGCCTATATGCTGCAAGCTTGCCCCGGCGCCTATATTCAAGTCGGCAATGGCAACACCGCCGAGGTGCATCACCCCGAATACAACTTTGACGACGAGGCCATTCCCTTTGGCGCGTCCTACTGGGCGGAATTGGTTGAAACCCGCATGCCTGCGGCGTGAAAGGATAAAAGATGACGTGGTCAACCTATCTCGACACAAATCAAGCCCGTTTCGTGGACGAGCTGTTGGAGTTTGTGCGCATTCCTTCGGTATCCGCATCTGAGGCCCATGTGGCCGATGTGGTGGCCGCGGGCGATTGGGTCGTGGCTCGATTGCAGGCGGCGGGCGTGGAAAATGTGCGCATGATGCCCACGGCGGGGCATCCGGTGGTGTATGGCGATTGGCTGCACGCAGGGGCGGGCAAGCCCACCGTGCTGATTTACGGCCATTTTGATGTGCAGCCAGCCGAACCTTTCGATCTATGGCAAACCCCGCCCTTTGAGCCCGAAGTGCGCGATGGCAAGGTTTGGGGGCGCGGCGCTTCGGATGACAAGGGCGGGATGCTTATTCCCATCCTGTCGGTCGAGGCTTTGCTGAAAACCACGGGGCGTTTACCCGTCAACGTGAAGTTCTTCTTCGAAGGCCAAGAGGAAATAGGCTCGCCCCACCTGCCGCCCTTCATCGCGGCCAATGGGGCGCTTTTGAAGGCCGATATGATCTTTTCCGCCGATGGCAGCCAATGGGGCGAAGATCAACCCAATCTGATCACGGGCTTAAAGGGCTTGGTCGCAGCGGAAATCACCGTGACGGGCGCCAAGGGTGATCAACATTCGGGCCAGCAGGGCGGTGGCATTGCCAACCCGATCCACGGCCTGTCGCATCTCATCGCCTCGATGAAGGGGCTGGATGGCAAAATCTCAGTGGCAGGGTTTTATGATGATGTGGTGGACCTGACGGTCGAAGACCGTGCCGCCATCGCCCGTGTGCCGTTTGATGAGGCGGCCTATATCGCCGATCTTGGCGTGCCCGATGTCTTTGGCGAGGCGGGCTATTCCACACGCGAACGGCTTTGGGCGCGGCCGACGTTTGAGTTGAACGGCATTTGGGGTGGATGGCAGGGCAACGGGATCAAAACCGTCCTGCCAGCACAGGCTTTCGCCAAGATCACCTGCCGCCTTGTGGCCAACCAAAAGCCTGATGCGATTTTTGCGCTGCTCAAATCCCATATCGAAGCGCATTGCCCACCGGGCCTGCGCGTCTCGGTTGAACGTCTGGCGGGCAGCGCCGATCCGTTCCTTGTGCCCGCCGGCCACAACGCCAGCGCCGCCGCGGGCGAGGTTTTGACCGAAGTTTATGGTAAAACCCCCTATATCACCCGCACGGGCGGTTCTATCCCCGTAATGACCATGCTGCTGAACGAGTTGGGCATCCATGCCACGGTCTTTGCCTTTGGCATGAACGACGAAAACCTACATGCACCCAATGAGTTCTTCCGCCTTTCAAACTTCCGCACCGGTCAGACAGCTTATGCCAAGCTGTTGGAACGCTTGGGTCGGTAGTTGGCAGATCAGGCGCGGTTCATACGGGCAACAAGCCGTTTGAACCGCGCTTCAATTTCACCATTGCAATCATCAGCGCGCTCATGGTGCGCACCCCAAATCGCTTACGACACTTTGGCACTTGGGCTTGCGACAAATTGACCCCCTGCAGTTCTTTTGGAAGGCCGCTCAAATGCATCAAAAGGTCAGTTCCTTATAAAAGGCCCGCCCCGCAGGTGTTTGGCGCCCACCGTTAAGCGGCAACCTTTTCAGATCCTGCTAGCCCAGCCTTGGCCAGCATCGCCTGCAGCAGCACAGAGGTTCCGGCCGCAAGATCTTCGCGCGATGCATATTCGCGCACATTATGGCTGATACCATCGCGGCAGGGTACGAAGACCATGGCGGTGGGCGTGACATCGGCGATGTTACAAGCATCGTGCAGCGCCCCGCTCGCGATTTCGGAATGTTGGAAGCCCAGTTCTTGCGCGGCGGAGGCCAAGGCATCGATACAACTCTGATTGAAATGCTTTGGCGCGATTGAGATACGCTCTGATACGGAAATGCCACAGCCCGCCTCGGCTGCGATGGCACGGCAAATCGCTTCGCATTCGTCCGCAAGTTGCGACAAAACTTTGGCATTTGGGTGCCGCAAGTCGATGACCAACTGGGCTTCTCCCACTATTGTGCTGGGGCCATCGGTGGCGGTCGTAAGCCTGCCTACGCTAACGCGCGCGTCTTGGCCAAATGCCCTGCCCGTTTCGTTCAGCGCGACCAGCATGCGCGCGGCTATCAGTAGTGCGTCGTGGCGATGATCCAGCGGTGTCGTACCAGCATGGCCGTCCATACCTGTCACCACGACATCCAGCCATTTCAACCCTTGAACCGAGGTGACAATGCCAACCTGATCACCCAAGGCCTCTAGCTGCGGCCCTTGTTCGATGTGTAACTCAAAGAAGGCCCCCATCGGGAAAGCGCCGGCGGCTTGCAACCCACACCACCCGCGCGTAGCAGCTTCTGCGATAAACGAGGTGCCTTCCGCATCCTGAATCGCGGCCAACCCCTCGTCCGTGATGTTGCCCACGAACCAGGATGAACCCATGAGCCCGGGGCCAAAGCGCACGCCCTCTTCGTTGGTCCAGTTGATGACAGCGATAGGGGCCTCAGTTTCGATTCCGGCGTCGTTCAGGGTCTCGACCACCTCAAGGGCTGCTAGAACACCGGAAATTCCATCAAAGCGGCCACCATGGGGCTGGGTGTCCAGATGACTGCCAGCGGCGATGGGGGGCAGGGTGGGGTTGCTGCCCGGACGCAAGGCAAACATATTGCCCGCAGCGTCGACTTGCAGCGACATGCCAGCGGCGTGACACCATGAGGCAAAGAGGCTGCGCGCCTCAGCATCCTCGGCTGACATCGCAAGGCGGCAATTGCCGTCGCCTGGGATGGCGCCGATCTTTGCCATTTCCATATGGCGCGACCAGAGTCTGTCGGCGTTGATGCGCAGATTGCCGTGTTGTTTGAGGTTGCTCACAGATTGCGTTCCTTCCGTCCGCTGATCAATTGCGAGACCATGACGGCGACCACAAGGGCCCCGCCGTAAAACAGGTCTTGCACAAAGGTGCGGAACCCCAACACCGACAGGCCATTGATGCCCGTCACAAGAAAATAAACCGCTACCACAGAGCCCCAAGGGTTAAATCGCCCCGGATTGATGCAGGTGGCCCCCAGAAAAGCTGCGGCAAAGGCAGGCAGCAGTAGGGTCGTGCCGGAGCTCGGGTTGGCCGATCCGGTCGTGCCAGTGTAAATCAACCCTGCAATCGCCCCCATCACGCCAGACGCCACGAAAGACATCAGCCGCACCTTTCCGACCGGAATGCCTGTCAACCGCCCCACTTCCCGACCGCGCCCTGTGAACAGAAGTTGCTGGCCGAAGGCTGTGTAAGACAAGACGTACCACATCATCGCCGCCAATCCGATGGCGTAATAAAAGGCTATGGGGATGCCCAAGAACCGTACGATGATCGACCATTGCATCAATCCGGGCGCTAAGCCGCCGATGGTCTGGCTGTCGCTGATCCAAAGCGTAATGCCGTGCAAAAAGGTGCCCACGCCAAGCGTCACGATTAGCGAATGCACGCGGAAATACAGGGTCAGCGCGCCGTTGATTGCCCCCACTAGGGCCCCGGCGGCCAGAACAAGGGGGATGATGATCCACAAAGGCACGCCCATCTTGGCTGACAAGATCGCCGTCAGCATCGACACAAAGGTCAGAACCTGAGCGATGGACAGATCGAAATCTCCCGCTGTCAGTGGCACGACAAGGCCCAGCGTTACGATGACGAGAACTGCCTGTGATCCGAAGATGGTCGAGAAATTCGACCATGTTAGAAAGGTATCGGGCCTGAGCGCCCCAAAAAGCAAGATCACGACGACCCAGACGATCACCAAACCAAAACGTTCGACCTGAAAGGCAAGATTAGGCTGGCGCATGGGTACGGTTCTCCTGATAGCAGGCGTGGGCGATGGCGGATTTTGTCACTTGGTCGCCCGCAAGCTCGGCTTTGATCCGGCCTCGGTCAAAGACCAGAACGCGGTGGGCTATGGTTTCAAGCTGTTCGAATTCCGATGTGGCGCAGATCACTGAGGTGCCGCTTTGGCACAGCTCGACGAGGCGGTCGTAAATCTCGCGCCGCGCTCCAACGTCGATGCCCTGCGTGGGTTCATCCAGAAGCACGAGACGCGGACCCAGTTGCAGCCATTTGCCCAAGACCAGCTTTTGCTGGTTGCCCCCCGAAAGCTCCGAGGCGGGTTGGCGGGGGCGATCTGCCTTGACGGCAAAGCGAGCCATGATGGCGGCGGTGATCTCGGCCAGCTGGCCTTGGTTCAGCCAAAGGGCACTGAGGCTGCGCCCCAGTAATGGCAGCGTGGCGTTTTCAGTCAAGGACAGATCCAGCGCAAGACCCGCGCGCTGCCGGTCCGCGGGGATCATGGCGATCCCTGCCTGCAAAGCGCCAGAAGGGGTCATGCGGGTCAGGTCGTGCGCTGCGGGGGGCAAGTGCAAGCGCCCTGTTCCCGCTTGCGTGGCCCCAGACACAAGATAGGGCACCTCGTCATAGCCAGAGCCGATCAGGCCGGTCAGGCCCAGAATCTCGCCGGGGCCAACGGTAAAGGAGATATCGCGGACGATCTGCCCAGACAGGTGTTCAACGCGAACGGTAGCGGTTGCAGAGGGGCTGTAGCCCCCGATCATGCGCTCGGTCGTCATAGCCCGACCGACGATGCTGGACACGATTTCGGCGCGCGGCGTTGTGGCGGTCTTGAAGCTGCCGATAACTGCGCCGTCGCGCAGCACGGTGGCGCGGTCGGTGATTTCCATCACCTCGTCAATGTCGTGGCTGACGAAGATGATGCTGACGCCGGTGGCAGTCAGGCGGCGCATCGTGGCAAAAAGCACGCGCACATCCTCGATTGGTAGGAAAGGGGTTGGTTCGTCCAGCACCAGAACGCCGCTCACGCCATGGGTGCTGCGACCTTGCACACGGTCGGCGGCTCGCACGATGGCAAGTTGGGCGCGCTGTACGGGGGATAGGGCGCTGACAGGGCCATAAGGATCAAGTGATAGATCGTTTTCGGTAAACAGGCGGCGGGCGCGGGCGGCCTCGGCCACCCAGTTGATCGCAAAAGGGTTTAAGCGGTCATAATCGCCGGCGATCAGGTTTTCCAACACCGACGCATCGGCTAAGAGGCCAAGGTTTTGGTGCACAAAGGCCAACCCATAGCTTTCGCTTTTCCCTAGGGGGATCGGCAGGGCTATGGGCTGGCCGTCGATTTCAAGGGTACCCTGATCGGGCGCGTGAAAGCCCGACAGGATTTTGATTAGCGTCGATTTGCCCGACCCGTTTTTACCCAGAAGCCCATGGATTTCCCCCGGCATCACGGTCAGGTCC
>CAMAYO010000051.1 GCA_945862465.1 Pseudorhodobacter antarcticus
AGCATATGCACGCGCAACTGGTGGCTGCGGCCTGTCAGGGGGAACAGATGCACGCGCGTCTCGCCCGCCCCGCGCCCCAAAACCACCCAATCCGTCACCGCGGACCTGCCATTGACTGCATCAACCATCTGGCGCGGGCGGTTGGGCCAATCGACGCCGATGGGCAAATCAACCTGCCCACTGTCAGGCTGTAGGTCACCAAACACCCGCGCCACATAGGTTTTCTTGGTGCGGCGTTGTTCAAATTCCTGCCCCAAAAACCCCTGTGCCGCCTTGTTGCGGGCAAAGACCATTACGCCCGAAGTGTCACAATCCAAGCGATGCACCAGCAACGTGCCCGGATAAGCGCGGCGCAGGCGGGTTTCCAAACAATCCGCCCGCCCCTCGGTCTTGCCCGGCACTGACAACAGACCCGAGGGCTTGTCAGCTATCAAGATCGCGCGGTCTTCATAGATGATCCGCAGCGGCACATCGGGCGGAGTGTAGGTGAACTCCATCATACGATGGTGTGGCCCGCAGCCTTGATCCGTTCGGCCAAGTGGCGGATATGGGCGGGGCCGACTTCACAGCACCCACCAATGATCGTCGCCCCCATATCCACCCAAGCCATGGCGAAATCGCCGTATTTTTCGGGTGTCAGATCGTGGCGGTGGGTCAGTTCTTTCACCGTGGGCGCATCTTTCAGGAAGTTGCCTGAAATGTGGGTAAACCCGTTGGCATAGGCCCCAAATGGCTTGCCCAAATTCTTCAGCGCCGCCAAAGCCGCCGCCATCGATTCCGGAACCGAGCAGTTGGCCAGCATCGCCGCCACCGGATAATCGCGCACCAAGCGCGCCAGATCGGCCACAGGCTCGCCCGAGCGCAGAAGCGATCCGTCATGGTCATCGACCGAGACTGACAGCCACACAGGCTTGCCCGCCGCCTGCGCGCCCACCAAAGCGCCCTCGGCCATTTCGACCGAGGCCATGGTTTCGCACAAAATTACATCGACATGGGCGCCCAGAATACGCGCAATTTCGGCATATTTTGGCACGGCCACATCCAAAGGCTGCGTCAGATCGGGGCGATAAGACGCCATCAGCGGCCCCATCGATCCTGCAATGCGGCCCGAACCGTGGGCGGCCTTGGCCTCATGTGCCTCGGCCAAGGCGCGCAGGTGAAGGGCGTGAAACTGCGGGTCCATCCCAACGCGCTCTAGGCGATCATGGTGGATCGCATAGGTGTTTGTCGTGGCGATTGTGGCGCTCGCAGCGAAGTAATCGGCGTGAATGTCGCGCACCAAACCAGGGTGGTCGATCATCACTCGGGTGGCCCACAGCGGCGTCGGCTCATCGCCCGACCGTGCCACCAGTTCCTGTCCCATGCCACCGTCAAGAAGGGTGATTGCTGCCATTTCGGACTCCATCGCTCGTCAGGTAAAATTGTGACCTATCAAGCCTGCGGAGCGGGCGAAAGCCCATCTGGCAGATCGTAGTAGTCGCCCGCATCTTCCTTGTACCAATGGCTGGCGATGGTTAGGCCCGTTGGCCCATCCAAGCAGCCCGCGCCAAAGCTGATGGTATCGTCTCCTTCAAGTTGCCAAAACAGGCTGGCCCCGCAGGTATTGCAAAACCCCCGCTTGGCTTGGGGCGAGGATTGGAACCACGTGAGACTGTCTTGCACTACCAACGAAAACTGCGCCATGGGCACAGAACTTGCGGCCCAAAAGTGGCCCGAGGTTTTGCGGCATTGCGTGCAGTGGCAGGCAATCACCGGACGCAGGGGCAAAGCCACATCAAACACCACACCGCCACATAGGCACGATCCACGCATCATTCTGCCTTTTCAAACACTTGGGCCAACAAATGCACCAGCCAATCTTCATCGTCTTTGGTAAACGCCGCTGGCGTGTCACTGTCTAAATCCAGCACGCCTAGCAAGCGACCCGCCCCGTTCCACACAGGCAAAACCAGTTCCGAGCGGGTGGAAGAGGCACAGGCGATATGATCAGGAAAGGCGTCAACATCGGGTACATTCAGCACCTTGCCCGACCGTGCTGAAGCCCCGCACACGCCGCGCGAAAACGGGATGACAAGGCAGCCATGCCCGCCCTGATAGGGGCCGATCTTCAGCAGATCAGGGGCTACGACACGGTAAAACCCCGTCCAATCCGCGAAATCATGGTGAAGGTGAACCTCACATACCACCGTGGCCATGAGCGCCACGGTGTCGGCTTCTCCCTTGGTCAACGCAAGGATCGCATCAGAAATGGCCCGCCGATCCATCTTAATAGCCCAAAGCGCAGCCATCTTTGCGCGGATCAGAGGCGCCGATCAGCACGCCGCTGTCTTGCATCAGAATATTCTGCGCCCCACCCAACGCATCTGGCGGGGTGATGACGTGATGGCCCATCTGCGCCAGTTGCGCGCGCACGCTTTCAGAATAGCCCCGTTCCACCTCCATCCCGTCTACCCACGAAAAGCTGCGCGGGGCGTCGACGGCGGCTTGGGTGTCCATCCCGAAATCGGTGATGTTTGACACAAAGCGCGCATGGCCAGTGGGCTGATAGGCCCCGCCCATCACGCCAAACGGCATAATCACCTTGCCTTTGCGCTTTAGCATCCCTGGAATGATCGTGTGCATCGGGCGCTTGCCGCCCATCAGTTCATTCGGATGGCCCGCAGTCAGGCTAAACCCTGCGCCACGGTTCTGGTAAATCACCCCGAATTTGGACGAGGCGAGCCCCGCCCCAAAGCCATAATAAATCGAATAAATCAGCGAAACGGCCATGCGGTCGCGGTCAACCACGCTGATATAGATCGTGTCGCGATGGATGGCTTCGGCCAAGGGGTTGGGGTTGGGCGATGCGCGGTTGGGGTCGATCAGCGCGGCCAGTTTGGCTGCGGTTGCATCCGACAGCATATGATCCAGCCTTGGGCTGTGTTCGGCGATAAAGCGGTTGCGCGTGTCGTAGGCGAGCTTGCCCGCCTCCGCCTCGATATGGGCGCGCTGGGCCCCAAAAGGGTCCATCGATTTTAGGTCAAAGTGTTTCAGGATGTTCAGCATCAAAATCGCCGTGGCGCCTTGGCCGTTTGGGGGATGTTCCAACACAGTCACATCACCGTAGTCGCCCGCCACGGGTTCGCCCCACGTGCAGTGCGTGGCGGCAAGGTCGTCAAGCGTATGCGCGCCGCCCAAGGCATTGAGCGAACCTATCAAATCCTCGGCCACCTCGCCCTCATAAAACCCTGCGCGGCCTTGGTGGGCCACACGGCGCAGCACCTCGGCTTGGCCCTTGGCGCGAAAGATTTGACCTGCGCGCGGAACAGCCCCATCCAGCAGGAAAAAGTCGCGCGCTTTGCCTTGCAAGAACGGCGCATCATCGGCCCAGTCAAAGGCCACGCGGGGGGCAACCGGCACGCCTTCTTCGGCATAGTGGATGGCGGGGGCCAGAACGCGGTCAAGGCCCAGCTTGCCCCAATCGTTTGACAGGCGGCAAAAGGCATCCATTGCACCGGGCAGGGTAACCGCTTCGACCCCGCGCAGGGGAACCGTATTATGGCCCTGATCACGCAAGGCCGCAGCTGAAGCCGCCGCTGGCGCGCGGCCTGACCCGTTCAAGGCCAGAACCCGCTCTTCGCCCGAGGGCTTCAGCAGCACAAAGCAATCGCCGCCAATCCCCGTCATCTGCGGTTCGCAAATGCCCAGCAGAACGGCCCCCGCAATCGCCGCATCCACCGCATTGCCGCCTGATTTCAAGATTTCAACGGCAGCTTGCGCCGCCAGCGGATGCGAGGTCGCAACCATTCCGTTTGTGGCATAAACGGCCGACCGACCGGGCATCTGAAAATCGCGCATGGCTCACCTCTTTTGAGGCAGCCTAGGATGGATTCGGGCCAAGGGGAAGATGGCGCTGGTAGGCTTTTGGCGCAGCGCCTAGTTCATCTGAAATTGCAGCGGATAACGCCCATCGGTGAAATCGCCAAAAAGATCATCCACATCGGGGTGGCCGACCGGTTCACCCGTTTCGTCAGGAACAAGGTTTTGCTCAGACACATAGGCCACATAATAGGTCTGCTCATTTTCCGCCAACAGGTGGTAAAACGGCTGGTCCTTTGACGGGCGCATTTCCTCGGGGATGTTTTCGTACCATTCGTCGGTGTTGGAAAACGTTGCGTCCACATCAAAAACCACACCGCGAAACGGGTGCTTGCGGTGGCGCAGCACTTGTCCGATGTGGAATTTCGCAGCGGTTCTCAGCATCAACACGTCTCCCTGTAGGGGTTTCATAATCCTCACACGCGCCACTGTCCACTGATCTGGATCGGTGCATTTGTAACCTTTGATGCACTTTTGGAGTAGGGTGATGCCCTCTTGGGGTGGGTTGCCCGATACGTTTTGCGCTTTCCCGCCCATGATGAACGCTTGCCCATTGGAGAGGCTGCGATTTTCGGTTAAGGTCTTCCAAAATCATGGGAACACATGAGGGGCAGATGAGCAGAACTTTCCGGGCGGCGATCTTGTTGCTGTTTTTAGCCTCTTGCGGGGGTGGCAACTTTTCTGCGCCGCGCAATTTGGATGACGCCTGTTCAGTCGTTCGCCAGAGGCCAAGTTATTTAAAGGCGATGCAGTCCACCCAAAAGAAATGGGGTGTGCCAGTTTCGGTGCAAATGGCTGTTTTGTATCAGGAATCGAAGTTCATCGGCAATGCCCGCACCCCGCATCAATATGCTTTGGGCGTCATTCCCATGGGGCGCCAAAGCTCGGCCTATGGCTATGCGCAGGCGCTGGACGGCACCTGGGATGATTACCGCAAAGAGCGCAACAAAAGCGGTGCGCGGCGCGATAACATCCGCGATGCCACCGATTTTATGGGCTGGTACATGGATACCAGCACGGCTGAGTTGGGCATTTCCAAATCGGATGCCCAAAGCCAATATCTGGCCTATCACGAGGGTCGCAAAGGCTTTGCGCGGCAAAGTTACAAGTCCAAGGGTTGGCTGATGGATGTTGCAGCCGAAGTTGGCAGCCGTGCGCAAATGTATCACAGCCAATTGTCCCGCTGCCTGCGCTAGTTTTGCACCCCGCGACGATTGGTTTCAGCCTCGATCGAAAATAGGCTGTTGGGATAGGTTCCGCCCGTCAGCATTGGTGACAGGGTGACCTCCGTTTGACCGCCCATGTCATCGGTGATGATCCACTGGGTTAGCGCCACGGGGGCGGGGCTAAAGACCAGTTCAATCGTGCCGTAATCGGGGTGCTTTGGGTCTTGTGCCAAGACATGCGTCATGCCTGCCACTTCGCCATGGGACGCCACCATGGCAGAGCTTCCCAAATCAATCTTAGGGCCCAAAATCAGGTTTAGTGGCGTGCGCGCCAGCGGGTATTGTTCGGGCGGTTGGTTGGATTTGGCGTCAAAAATCGCCACCATCCGCCCTGAGGCCAGCACAAGATTTTGATCCGGCGGATCATATTCAAACCGCGCACGGTAAGGCCGTTGCAAGATCAACCGCCCCGTCGCGGTAGAGCCATCTGCATTGGTCTGCACAAACCGCGCCTCGGCGGTGGTCAGGCTGTTGAGATAGGCTGACAAGTCGGCCAAAGACACCTCCGCCGCACGGGCAGCAAGCGGCAAGAGGATGAGGGCTATGGCGGCGAGGCGGCGAAGATGTTTCATACGGCCACTATACGCCCAAGCCTGCGCGCTGCCATCCCCCGCCGCTCACATCCGCGCGAGAGGCGGGTGGCCATCCCCCAAACATTCTAAGTATTCTTGCCTTGGCGACGAAAACGAATGGGTGCCACTTGGAAAATGCCCAGTTGTAACCCAAAGCTGCCTTCAAGTCGCAAAGGCATCAGGCAAAGGACTTTCGTATTAGGAAATGAGATAAGGCCATGCCGATTTCTGCTCATTTGAAATAGTTCCCCTCAAAAACTCATTGTGATCAAAAAGATTGCTGTTACACGTTAATATAGTTTGAAACCTTAAAGAGTGAAAACATGAAAAACTCCCTGAAAGTTGTCCTAACCGCTGCATCGATATTCACCGCAGCCCCTGTGTTTGCTAACACTGACGACAAGCTGGATGTCAGTGCCATCACCTGCGAAGTCGCTAATGCGATGGACGCCGAATCTGTTACCATGCTCATGTTCTTCATCGATGGCTATACGGGCGGTGAAGTGGGTGATCCGATTTTGGACGCTGCGCGCTTGTCTGCTGATATCGAAAAGGTCTTGACTGCTTGCATCACTGACCCAACGAAAAATCTTATGACTGCAATGAAAGAGGCCTTGGCTGGCTAATCCCATCGAGGTTTGCGGGTTGCTTTGATAAACTCGGTTTTGGGATGATATAATGTCCTTCAGCTTGATCGCTGGAGGACACAAGATTATTTATGACATGGGTCTGCAAGACAATGAACCGACCCTAGTGCAACAACACGCTCATCCGCAGCGGGTCTTTGGCTTAACGTGCAAGCCATATCGATACCTTTTAAACCTGATCAGGCGTGAACATACTTTGTAAGGGGCGCATATCGCCCCTTACCGCTCCTCGATCAAAATCTCGCGCTTGCCCACATGGTTCGCCGCCGAAATCACGCTGTGCTCTTCCATCTGCTCGACCAGCTTCGCGGCCTTGTTATACCCGATGCCCAGTTTGCGCTGAATGTAGCTGGTCGAACATTTGCGATCCCGCGCCACGATGGCCACGGCTTGGTCATAAAGCGTGTCATCCAGCCCGTCACCGCCCAGACCCAGCAGGCTGTCAATCTCGGCGGCATCCTCGTCTTCGGGGCCTTCAACCACGCCTGACATATAGACTGGCGGGCCAAAGCTCTTCAGATGCGCCACGACCTCTTCGACCTCTTCGTCGCTGACAAAAGGCCCGTGGATGCGGGTGATCTTGGCCCCGCCCGCCATATACAGCATATCGCCCATGCCCAGCAGCTGTTCGGCCCCCTGTTCGCCCAAGATCGTGCGGCTGTCGATGCGCGAGGTGACTTGGAACGAAATCCGTGTCGGGAAGTTGGCCTTGATCGTGCCGGTGATCACATCGACCGAGGGGCGCTGGGTCGCCATGATCAGGTGAATGCCCGAGGCCCGCGCCATTTGCGCCAAACGCTGGATGCAAGCTTCAATCTCTTTGCCCGCCACCATCATCAGGTCGGCCATCTCGTCCACCACCACCACGATATAGGGCAGGGTGACGGGGGCGAATTCGTCGGTTTCAAACACGGGCTCGCCGGTGTCTTCATCAAACCCCGTTTGAATGGTGCGCTTGAACATCTCGTTCTTGGCCAGCGCTTCACGCACGCGGCCATTATAGCCTTCGATGTTGCGCACCCCCATTTTTGACATTTTGCGGTAGCGGTCTTCCATCTCGCTGACGACCCACTTCAGGGCGACGACCGCTTTTTTGGGGTCGGTCACCACGGGCGACAGCAGATGGGGGATGCCGTCATAGACCGACAGTTCCAGCATCTTGGGGTCGATCATGATCAGGCGGCATTCTTGCGGCGTGAGCTTATACAGCAGCGACAAGATCATCGTGTTGATCGCCACCGATTTGCCCGAACCGGTGGTGCCAGCAATCAGCAAGTGCGGCATTTTGGCCAAGTTGGCGATGATGGGTTCGCCGCCAATGTCTTTGCCCAAAGCCAGCGGAAGACGCAGCGCGCTGTCGCCAAACTCGCGCGCGGCCAAAATCTCGCGCAGCACGACTTTTTCGCGCGTGGCGTTGGGCAGTTCGATGCCAATCACCGTGCGCCCCGGAACAGTGGAGACGCGGGCTGACAGGGCCGACATCGACCGTGCGATGTCATCCGAAAGGCCAATCACGCGCGAGGCTTTCAGCCCCGGGGCTGGTTCCAGTTCATACATCGTCACCACAGGGCCAGGGCGGACCGAGACGATTTCCCCACGCACGCCGTAATCGACCAAGACCGACTCCAGCATGCGGGCGTTTTCTTCCAAGGCTTCGGTCGACACTTGATTGCGCTGCACGACCGAGGGCGGTGTCAGCAGGTTCAGCGGTGGCAGTTCATAGCCTGTGCCGGCTTCAGGTTCGGCATCAAAGTTCAGGCGTGGTTGCGCTTCGGCCATGGCTTGGCGCGAGGGTGCCGCGCGTTTGAGGGTGGATTGCACAAGCGGGGCGATCGGGCGGTGATCGGCAGCCAAGGCGCTGCGCGAGAAGGCTTGGATATCGCCATCCTCGTCGTCCTCGTCAGCCGCATCAACCTCTTTCCAGTCCTCGGTTGCGACATCCTCTGCTTCGGTCCAGCCGGTGTCTTGGGTGATGGCAGATTTCGATTTGGTGACGGGCGGTTCTGACAGGCGCAAGCCTGGGGTCGAGGAACGCGGGTCGATCACCAGTGGTGCACGACCAAAGGCCTTGGTGTCGGCGGTCAGGGGCGATGCGGCGTCATCACTCTGCGCGGCGCGGGCGCGAATGATCGAAGTGATCCGCGCCCCGATCCGCGTTTGGCTTGGCACATCAACATCGTCGGCCATGTCAATTTCGATCAACTCGTCCGCATCAACATCCGCCTTGGCTTTGCGGCCCAGCAAGCTGGGCAAAAGGCCAAAAACCGAGCGGCGCGGCGCAGGTTCTGCCACCTGCGCGCGGGGATCGGCGCGGAAGGAGCCGGGCTTGCCCACGGGGGCTGCCAAAGCATCGTCCTCGGCGTCGACCATGCGGGCGGTTCCGATGGCTGCGGCGCGGGCCAGATCTTTGGCAGTTTGACGCTCGGCGTAATCTTCTGCGGCGCGCAGCGCGTTGCTGGCACGGCGGTCTTGCCAACGTGCGCCCATGGTTTGGGCGGCAGCCCCAGCACTATAAGCGCCACGGCCCAAGCCCAGCAAAAGCCCGTTAAACGCCACCAGCAAACCAAAGCCCAAAAACCGCCCAATCCGCTGCAATTCTGCGAGGTTAAAGCCCGTGACATAAAGCATCAGCGCCATGAAAACTGCGGCAATCAGCAGCGTCAGCACCTTAAGCGCCACCGCCGCACTGCCCGGCATGATGTTCAAAAGCGAGGCCAAGATCGTATCGCCAAAAAGCCCGCCCAAGCCAAATGAATGCGGCCACGATGCGCCCGGCACCAAGGTGGCGGCATAGACTGACCCCATCGCCACAGCGATGACGGCAAAAACCATGCGAGATACGGCGCGGTCCGCCCCCTTATGGCTGGCAAAGCGCAGACCCCAAGCCATCAGCACGGTGGGAATGCACCAAGACCCAAGCCCGCCGACCGTCATGAGGGTCGAGGCAACCGATGCCCCCAAACGCCCCAAAAGATTATGCGCCACTTGGTCGGTGGCCACCATCCAGCCTGGATCATTGGCCGAGTAAGACGCCAGCATCAGCGCAAAAATGGCCCCCACAGCGATCAGGCCCAGCCCCAAGGCTTCGCGCCCCCGCCGTTCCAGCATGGCTTGCATGGTTTGATCCAAAAGAGGGTCGCGCTGACGGGCTTGATACGAGGCCATAGTGTTCCCTTTAACCGTAAAGGCAGTCGCGAAGCCGGATAAGCCCCTGCTGCATTTCTTCTTTGGGGGCGACCAGCGCCACCCTGATGTAATTGGTGCCGGGGTTTACCCCCATGCCATCGCGCGACAGATAGGCCCCGGGCAGAACCCGAACGCCCGTGTCACGCCACAGTTTCAGCGCCGCAGCCTCGCCATCTTCGACGGGCAGCCAGAGGAAAAAGCCGCCCTCTGGCATGGCAAAGCCTTGTAGACCCGAAAAGATCGCCTCTACCGCGGCAAATTTTTCGCGGTAGAGCGCCTGATTGGCGATGACATGCGCCTCATCGCGCCAAGCGGCTTCTGACACGCGCTGAACGGGCAAAGGCACGGGCGCCCCCGCAAAGGCGCGCAGTTTGCGGATTTGCGTGATGCCCTTTGCGCCGCCGGCCACAAAGCCCGACCGCAAGCCGGGCAGGTTCGAGCGTTTGGAAAGCGAATGAAAGCTAAAGACCCGTTCTGGATCAGCGCCCACTTCCGCCGCCACATCCAAAATGCCGGGCGGGGGGGCGGTGCGCCAAATCTCGCAGTAGCATTCATCGGCGAAGATGACGAAGTCGTGCTTTTCGGCCAAGGCCAAAAGCTCGGCCCAATAGGCGCGGCTGGCAACTGCGCCTTGAGGATTGGCGGGCGAGCAAAGATAGGCCACCGTGGTGCGGTCTAAAATTTCCGCCGGAAGGCTGGCATAGTCGGGCAGATGGCCTGTGGCTGCGGTGGCGGGCACATAGACGGGCTCTGCCCCAGCGGTCACGGCGGCCACGGTATAGACTTGGTAGAACGGATTTGGCAGCAAGAACACAGGCTTTTTGCCGGCTTTAACCTCAGGTGCTATAGCGATGGCTGCATTAAACAGGCCCTCGCGCGTACCGTTTAGCACCATCAAGCGGTCTTGGGGCAGCGTTACCCCATAGCGCCGCGCGATCCAGCCAGAGATGGCGTCCAACAATTCAGGCGTGCCGTCATTGGGTGGGTAGACGCCGAACTCGGCAATCGAGGCCGCCAAGATCGGGGCCACGAAATCGGGCATTGGATGGCGCGGCTCGCCAATGGTCATGGCAATGGGGTCAGCGCCGGGGGCGTGACTGTCCAACAGCTTCCGCAGGCGCGGAAACGCATAGTCTGGCAGGTTCGAAAACCGCTCAGGAAACGCCATACTGCCTCTGCTCTCGGGGTCGTATCGCCCCGTTTCGTTCAAGTTACCCTTAAGTCGTGCTGTGGTCCAGAAAAAAACCTAACGCAGCGCGCGGGGCTGGCCTCGGGGCGCTGCCCCGAACCCCGGGATATTTGGGCACATATGAAAGGGGGGCGGGAAGATTAGGACAGCGCGCGTTCGGCGGCTTGACCTGTTCGCAAAAGGCGGGCTTCGCCCTTTGGTGCTGTCATAAGCGACAGGCCGCATGACGCGTGGCCCGTCGGCAGGGTCAACACGCATTGGTCCATAAGGTTGCCGATGCGCGTGTTGCGCAGGGCGAGAAGGTTTTCGCTGACATAGTAAGCGTCCTCGGTCATCAAGCGCTTGGCATGGGGCGGTAGGATGGCGGATGTGGGCAAGAGAATGGCATCAAAGCCGCGGGTGCGGGCCGCGAAGATTGCGCGCAACTCGGTCAGGCGGCGGCGGGCAGTGATGTAGTCGGTGGCCGGGATCTGGGTGCCGGACCGAAAGCGGTCAAGGATGCGGGGGAACATCTTGTGCGGGGCGGCTTCGATCGTGGGGCCCCAGATGGCATAGGCTTCGGCGGGGAAGAGGATAGCGGCAAGAGAAAGCGCCTCGGCCACTTCGGGGGCGGTGATCTGGGTGATCTGAGCCCCTGCGGCCGAAAGACGGGCCAAGGCCGCTTCAAAGGCGCGGGCGGGGGCAGGGCGCAAATCATCCAGCGCCGCGGTCTGCAGCACAGCAAAGCGCGCGCCCGAAAGGCTGGCTCCGGTCAAGTCGGGGGGCGTGGAGCCAGAGAGCAGCGACAAAAGCAAGGCGCAATCTTCGACGCTGCGCGCAATCGGGCCCACCGTGTCAAAGCTGTCGCAAAGTGGCACAACGCCTTGGGTGGATAGTAACCCATGCGTGGTTTTCAGGCCCACAAGGTCATTCCAAGCCGCAGGGATGCGCACCGACCCACCCGTATCAGACCCAATCGCCGCGGGGGCCAGCCCAAAAGCCACCGAAGCCGCAGCCCCCGAGGACGAGCCGCCTGGCACGGCTTGGTCATCATTGATACAGGGCGGCGTTGCGGTCACCGGGTTTAGGCCCAGACCGGAAAAGGCCAGTTCAGACATATGGGTTTTGCCCAAAGCGACAGCCCCGAGCAGGGTGGCCGTCTGCAACACAAGGGCATCGGCTTGCGGCACGCGGCCCTTTAGCAAGGCAGAGCCTGACTCGGTCGCAACACCCGCACTGTCAAACAGGTCTTTCCACGACAATGGCACCCCGTCCAGCGGATGGCGGCGCAAGCCCGCTTTGGCGCGGGCCGCGGCTGACATGGCCTCTCCCCGTGCACGGGCAGGGGTGAGGCGGGCGTAGATGCGCTCTCCCATAGGGTGCTGAGTTGCGGCATCAAGGAAGTGTTCGGCCAGTTCCACGGGGTTGATCTTGCCCGCCTCGATCGCGCGGCCAAGCTCGGCTGCGGACATCTGGGTCCAAGGTTTGGGCATCGGGTTTCCTTTGGTGGCACGGGTTGAGCCTAGCCTAAGGCGCGGGGGGCGAAAGGGAAAGTGGCGATGAAATGGCGGGTGGGTGTGGTGGACTTTGCCACCCGATTGGGCGATGATAGGTGCATGGAACATGCAGACCAAACAGATGTTGTGATCGTGGGCGGTGGGCTGAACGGGCCCGCTTTGGCGCTGGCTTTGGCACAGGCTGGATTGCGCGTGACGGTGGTGGATGCCCGCCAATCCCAAGCGCGGGCCGAGGTGGGGTTTGACGGGCGGGCCTATGCGCTGGCCCTTGCCTCGCAGCGGTTGCTGGCGGCGGTCGGGGTTTGGCCTGTGACAGCGCAGCCCATCTTGCAGGTTGTTGCCAGCGATGGGCGCGCGGGCGAAGGCGCTTCGCCCTTTGCGCTGCACTTTGACGCGGCCGAAATTGAAGACGGTCCGATGGGCTACATGGTCGAAGACCGCCATCTCTACGCAGGGTTTCTGGCGGCGATGGCGACACAGCCCGCCATAACGCTGCTGTCGGGCGAGACGGTCGTGGCGCAAGAGACGGGGCAAGTGACGCTGGCCTCGGGCGCTGTGCTGCGGGCGCGGTTGGTGGTGGGGTGTGACGGTCGCGCTTCGGGCACCGCAGATCGGGCGGGGATCAAGCGGCAGGGCTGGTCTTATGGCCAGACGGCTTTGGTGACGGCGGTGCGCCACACCTTGCCGCACGGCGGGGCCGCGCATCAGTTTTTTATGCCGGCAGGGCCCTTGGCGATCTTGCCTTTGGCAGGCGGGCATCATTCATCCATCGTGTGGAGTGAGCAGGACGCAGCCGCAGCCCGCTTGGCCGCTTTGGACGACGACGCCTTTTTGGCCGAACTGCGCCCGCGCTTTGGCGACTTTTTGGGTGACATTGAACTGGTAGGGGTGCGGTTTACCTATCCCCTTAGCCTGTCACTGGCCGAAACCTATGTCATCCCGCGCCTTGCCCTTGTGGGTGACGCAGCGCACGGCGTGCATCCGCTGGCGGGGCAGGGCCTGAACCTTGGCCTGCGCGATGTCGCGGCCTTAGCCGAGGTGGTGGTGCAATCCCAAAGGCGGGGTGAGGATATTGGCGCTTTGGATGTGCTGGAACGTTACCAAAGCTGGCGGCGGTTTGACACAACGACGATGGCCTTGGGGATGGACGGGATCAACCGCCTGTTCTCGAACGACAACCCTCTGCTGCGTGGCTTGCGCGATCTGGGGCTGGGGCTGGTCAACGCCGCCCCCGGCTTACGGCGTGGGTTTATCCGCCAAGCCGCAGGCATCAACGGGGCGCAGCCCAAACTGATGACCGGTCAGGCGCTGTAACTTCAAATCGGCGCGCCAGAATGAAAACATCTCTCATGATATGAACCGTCAGGCCAAATACTGGTTGCGCACCGCATTAGGGGCCACGCCGTAAGCCGCTTTGAATTGGTGGTAAAACTGGCTGATAGAGGTGAAGCCAGACGCCTCTGCCACTGAAGCAATCGCAAGCGAGCTTTCGACCAGCAAAGCCCGCGCCCGCATTAATCGCATGCGCAAGACAAATTGGCGCAGCGGGGTTTGCATGATCTTGGTGAACAGGCCCAAAGCGTAATTCTCATGCAAGCCGGTGACGGCGGTGATCTCGGCGTTTTTCAAGGGCTTGTCGAGGTTTTCCAGAACCAGCCGCACCATGGCGATCACATGGCGGATATGCACCGAACTGAGCGCGCGTTCGCCCACAGACTCGTGGCGGGGTAGGCGCAAAAACTCGGGCTTTTCCAAAAGGGCGCGGCGGAACAGGGCGTTCAACTCCATCTTCAAAACCTCGGTCCGCTCAAAATCGCCAGATCGATAGTCGGCATACCAGCGGCGCACCATGTCTTCATTGCACAGCGTTTCGGGCAATAAGATTATGCCGCCGCCTAAAAGCGCCACCTGCAGCGGCATAATGTGGTTCATCATCAAGAATGCATCGAGCGGCAGGTAAATATTGGCCAACTTAGGCTGCTCTGCGCTGGTGCTTGTAATCGTGTGCAACCGGTGCGGAACGCCCGCCCAAAACACTGCCAAGCGCCCTGTAGGCACCACGACCTGTTCGTTGTCGACATCATAGCCCATAGCGTGATGCAGGCAGAAATTCGCTTCAACGTGGCCGTGCCAATGCGGGCGTTCCATCGTCTGCGGTTCAAAAATCCGCATCCCGAATCGGCCAAAGGCGCGGTTTGTGGCATAAAAGTGTCTTTCGTGCTTGGGGGCACCTTTTAGGCGGTCACTGTCGGGGACGTCTTTCATCTGCCTGCGCCTATCTTAGAAAACCAGAATAGAATCTGGCAAAACGCCATTGTTGTAAAGCCCGATTGTCCGCAGACTAAGATTACCAGAGGGGGCAACGAAACCGCCTCGGGATCGCGTCTTAAGCGAACAACACGGGCCCGCTTGGGCTATGGGAGGAGAAAACCATGAAAATCCAGCGCGTCGCTTTGGCGGCGCTTTTGTTGGGTGTGTCTGCTGTGGCGGTGCGTGCCGATGTTGTGGCACCCACGACACCGCCGGACGCGCCCCAGTTTGATGCACAGGGTACACCGGTTTTTGTGAACCGGTCTGACATTTACGAATACAAAGCCCTTGCCGCCTATAACCAGCCGGAATGGGTGAAAGCCTTTGAAGCTGCCGGCAAGTTGCCGCCCTTGGCCGATCGTCTGCCCAAAGAGCCGCTGGTTTATAAAACGGCGAACCAGCCCGATGGCACCGGTGTGTACGGCGACGTGATGCGCCACGTGATCGGCGGGCGTCCTGAAGGCTGGAACTTCTGGGCAGGTCAATCTTACGGCTGGGGCGGCATCGACATTGGTTTGGTTGAATGCTTGACCCGCACAGGCCCGCTGTTCGAAGTGAACGCATCCGATCTGCAACCGATGCCGAACTTGGCTAAGGGTTGGGAATGGTCTGAAGATGGCAAAACGCTGACCGTGCACCTGATCGAAGGGGCTAAATGGTCTGACGGCGCGCCCTTTACCACCGCCGACACCGAGTTCTACTTTAACGACGTCGTGATCGACCCCGATGTCACCCCGCTAATGGGTGCGTCTTCGGCCACCTATGCTGACGGTGTTTATGCCAACGTCGATGACTACACTTTCACGCTCACCTTCCCCACCGCTTTCCCGGAATCGGTGCTGTACAACATGGCTTACGGCAACTTCTGCCCCGGCCCGGCCCATATGCTTAAGCCGCAGCATCCCAAGTATGGCGGCAAAGATTATGAGTCGTTCCAAAAAGCCTTCCCGGCTGACTACATGAACTTCCCCGTAATGGGCGCTTGGACTGTGGTTGAACATCGCCCCGACGACGTCGTCGTGCTGCGCCGCAATCCCTTCTACTGGAAAGTTGACGAAGCCGGTAACCAACTGCCCTATCTTGACGAGATGCAGTACCGTCTTTCGACTTGGGGTGACCGTGACGTTCAGGCCGTGGCCGGTACGGGCGACTTCTCTAACTTGGAGCAGCCTGAAAACTACGTCGAAAGCCTGAAGAAGGCTGCCGATCCGGCATCGCCCGCCAAGCTGGCTTTTGGCCCGCGCACCATTGGCTATTCGCTGTTCCCGAACCTGTCGGGCAATGGCTGGGGCGAGCCTGATGCCAACAGCCAAGCCAACCGCGAGCTGAACCGCAACCTCGACTTCCGCAAGGCCATTTCTTACGGCCTTGACCGGCAGCGTTTGGGCGACAGCCTGGTGAAAGGTCCGTTCACCGCGATCTATCCGGGTGGCCTGTATGACGGCACGTCTTACTATGACAAGGCATCGACGGTTTACTATCCGTTCGACAATGCCTCGGCCAAGGCCCAGTTGGAAGCAGCGGGCCTGACCGACAGCGATGGCAACGGCTTTGTCAACGTGGCTGGTGGGGCGGATGTGAACGTCGTTCTGCTCACCCAGAGCGACTATGCCACCGACAAGAACCTCGCCGAAGGTGTTGTAGCCATGATGGGTGACATCGGCCTGAAGGTCACGATCAACGCCTTGACGGGTAAAGACTTCGACAATGCGCGTGACAGCGGCAAGTTCGACTGGATCATCATTCGCAACGGAACCGAGCTGATCACAGTGGTGCAAAACACCGCCCAATTGGCCCCGACCGGTGCGACCACGTCGAACCACCACAAGGCCAATGGCGCGGGCGAGTTGGATCTGCTCGACTATGAAAAAGACATGGTCGATACGGTCAACAAGTTCATCGCCACACGTGATGCGGCTGAACGCAGCGAGCTGATGAAGCATTACCAGAATGTCTACACCACCAATCTGGACGGTATCGGCCTTACGGCCTATCCGGGCGCTTTGATCGTCAACAAGCGCTTTGCCAACATTCCGGCGGGGGCACCGATCTTCATGTACAACTGGGCCGAAGACAACATCATCCGTGAGCGTGTCTTTGTTCCGGCCGACAAGCAGATCGACGCCGAACTGCACCCTGACATGCTGCCGGGCGCGCCCGGATCAGCAGGCCCGATCGCGGCCAACTAAGCCCTTTCCTCTGGCGGGCCCCGTGCCCGCCAGAGGTTTTCGATCCCTTGGGTGTTGTGCTGCCTTTTCCGGCTGCCCCGCCCGCCCCCTTCCGGTTGAGGTGCGCGATGCTGCGTTTTCTGGCCATACGCTTGGCGCAATCGGTGCCGGTGTTGATTGTGATGTCGATCATCACCTTCATCATCATTCAGGCCCCGCCCGGCGATTATGGCGATTTCATCCGCACCAACATGATTACACAAGGCAATGCCACGATGGCCGCCGCCGATGCCGCAGCCGAGGCCTACCGCCAAACCCATGGGCTGAACGACCCGATGGTGATTCAATACCTGCGTTGGGTTTGGGGCATTGTGACCCGTTTGGATTTTGGCGAAAGCTATCTGTACAACAAACCCGTCTTGGATGTGATCGAAGCACGCTTGCCCAAGACCATCCTCATCGCGTTGACCTGCCACCTGTTGGCCAGCTTGTTTGGCATCAGCTTTGGCATTCTGGCCGCCGTCAAGCAGTACACTTGGGTGGATGTCGTGCTGTCGTTTGTGTCATTCCTGGGCATGACCATCCCGCGCTTTTTGTTCGCGCTGCTGATCTTGTACATCTTGGTCTATAAATTGAACGTGCAGGAAATCGGCAGCTTTTTTTCGACCAAGTATGGTGGGCAAGATTGGTGGCTGGGTTGGTTCCAGTTTAACTGGCCTAAAATGGGCAACTTGATCCAGCACGTCTGGCCCGTGGTCGCCGTGGCTACGATTGGCGGGCTGGCCTATAACATGCGGGTGATGCGGGCGAATTTGCTGGATACGCTTAACGCCCAATATGTCGAAACCGCCCGTGCCAAGGGCCTGTCGGAAAGCAAAGTGGTGCTTTACCACGCCGTACCGAACGCCCTGCACCCCTTGGTCGCCTATCAAGGCGTGGTCATGCCCTATATGATCACTGGAGAGATTGAGGTGGCCATCGTCTTTGGTTTGGCAACCATAGGGCCTGCCATTGTGGGATCTATGGCGATTGGCGACGTCTTTGTGACGGCATCCTTGATGCTGGTGCTGGGGGCCACGCTGATTATTGGCAATATCATTGCCGATCTGATGCTGGCCTTGCTTGATCCGCGCATCCGGGTGGGGAGTGACGCATGAGCGCCCTGCACCAAGGTGAGTCCGAAGACGCCCGCATTTCCACCGTTTCCACCACCAATCAAAGCTACCGCGCTTTGGTTTGGCGCAAATTTCGCCGGTCCGTTCCCGGAATGATCGGGCTTGTTCTTGTGGGAATGCTGCTACTGACCGCTATTTTCGCCGAATTCGTTGCCCCGATGGACCCAAACACGCCCACGACCTCTTTCGCCCCACCCGATCACCTGTCGTTTTACACCAAAGACGGTTTCACTCCGTGGCCTGTGGCTTATTCGATTGTCGAAGGGGCAGAGCTTGATCCTGTCACCTTCCAACCCCTGACCGGCCCTGATCTGGACCATCCGCGCCATTTGGTGCTGTTTGCCAAAGGCGAGCCGTTTCACCTGTGGGGCCTGATCCCGATGGATCGGCATTTGTTTGGCGTTGATGACGGCTCTGCCCTGCATCTGCTGGGCACTGATAAACTGGGCCGCGATGTTCTTAGTCGCGGGGTGTTTGGCAGCCGACTGTCGCTGATGATCTCGCTGGTGTCGATCACGCTGATCACGATCATTGGCACGATGCTGGGCATCACCTCGGGGTATATCGGGGGGCGGTTTGATATGTGGTTTCAACGCTTTGTCGAAATCATCTTGGCCTTCCCGCAACTGCCTTTGTACCTAACGCTAACCACCTTGATCCCGCCGACAGCGCCATCCTCAATCTTCTTAAGCTTTGTGATTTTGGTGATCGTGGGCCTAGGATGGGCGCAACTTAGCCGCGAGGTGCGTTCGAAAACTATGGCGATGGCGCGGATTGAATATGTGCGCGCCGCGGTCGCCGTAGGCGCATCAGACGGGCGCATCATAACCCGCCACATTCTGCCCAACGTGTTAAGCCATGTGATCGTCGCAGTTACCCTTGGCATTCCCACGATCATTCTGCTGGAAAGTTTTCTGGGCTACCTCGGCTTTGCCGTGAAGCCGCCGCTGATCAGTTGGGGCCTGATGCTGCAAGATGCGGCCACTTTCGGGTCGATCGGCACCCATCCTTGGATCCTTTCGCCAGTGGGCTTCCTGCTGGTCGCGGTCTTTGCCTTCAACTCGCTGGGCGATGGCCTGCGCGATGCCGTTGACCCGTATTGAGGTGCCAATCATGACCGACCAAAACGTTGTGATCGACGCCAAGAATATCGCCGTGCGCTTCAAAGTCATGGGAGGCGAGATTGAGGCGGTAAAGGACGTGTCCTTTACCCTGCACAGGGGCCAAACAATTGCGCTGGTCGGCGAAAGCGGGTCGGGAAAGTCGGTAACGGCACGGGCCGTGATGCGGCTCCTGTCAAAACGGGCTCGGGTGTCGGAAGGCACGTCAATCCTGTACGATGGCAAAGATATGGCGCGTCTGCCGCAAAGCCAGATGCGCTTTTTGCGCGGCAATCGCCTGTCGATGATCTTTCAAGAACCGATGTCGTCGCTAAACCCCGTCTACAAAATCGGCACCCAATTGGCCGAAGTGTTGCGGATCCATAACAAGATCAGCAAAGCCGCCGCTTGGGCCCGCACGGTAGAGCTGTTGGCCGAGGTGCAGATCCCAGATCCCGAGGCGCGCATCAACCAATATCCCCACCAGCTTTCGGGCGGCCAGCGCCAGCGCGTGATGATCGCTATGGCCTTGGCCAACAACCCCGATGTGCTGATTGCCGATGAACCCACCACGGCGCTTGATGTGACGGTTCAGGCTGAAATCCTTAACCTGATCAAGGCGCTTAAAGCCAAAACTGGAATGGCGGTGATCTTGATCACCCATGACCTAACAGTCGTTCGGCAATTTGCCGATCATGTCTATGTCATGCAGCACGGGCTGGTGCGTGAACAGGGCGAAACCGAACAAGTGTTCACAAATCCGCAGCACCCCTACACCAAGCGCCTGCTGGGGGCTGAACCCAAGGGGCAGGCGAACGCTTTAGATGTGGGCCAAGACACCGTTTTGTCAGGCAAAGATGTGCGCGTGACCTATACGTTGCGCAAAGGCGGGGTGTTTCGCGGCACCTATTCGCAACTGCAAGCCGTTGATGGCCTATCGCTGACGCTGAAGCGCGGCGAAACCTTGGGGCTGGTGGGCGAAAGCGGTTCGGGCAAGACCACCTTTGGCCAAGCCCTGCTGCGCTTGAATAAGCTCGACGGAGGCGAGGTGTCTTTTCTGGGCGAGCGGATTGACACCCACACCCGCGGGCAGATGAAACCCCTGCGCAGCCGGATGCAGATTGTGTTTCAAGACCCCTTCGCCAGCCTCAACCCCCGCATGTCGGTTCGCCAGATTATTGAAGAGGGGCTGATCGTTAATGGCATCGGCACCGGCGCCAAAGACCGCCTTTCCCGTGTTCAGCAAGCGTTGCGCGATGCGGGAATGCCCGACAAGATCTTGAACCGCTTCCCGCACGAATTTTCCGGCGGCCAGCGGCAACGTTTGGCGATAGCGCGCGCCATTGCGCTTGAACCGGAATTTATCTTGCTTGATGAACCCACCTCGGCCCTCGACTTGTCGGTGCAGGCCCAGATCATCGACCTGCTGCGCCAATTGCAGCGCGATCGGGGTCTGTCTTATGTGTTCATCAGCCACGATCTGAAAGTCGTGCGCGCTTTGTGCCACCGGGTGATCGTGATGCAAAACGGCAAGATCGTCGAACAAGGGCCTGTCCAAGATGTCTTGGAACGCCCCACGACCGAATACACCAAACGACTGGTGCGCGCGGCCTTTGAGATTGCGACATAATGGCCCGCTTTTCCCCTTCCACAGAACGCCTTAGCGTTCCAACTGCTTTGAACAGATAAGGACATCCCATGGCCAAACCCATTGTCACCTTTATCGGTGCTGGCTCTAGCGTCTTCACCAAGAATATCGCGGGCGATATTCTTAGCCGTCCGGCCTTGGCACAGGCAGAGATCCGCCTGATGGACATCAACGCCGAACGGTTGGCGGAATCTGAAATCATCGTTGGCAAAATGGCGGCCACTTTGGGCGG
>CAMAYO010000052.1 GCA_945862465.1 Pseudorhodobacter antarcticus
GGCACACGGGTGTTGCCGCTGATATAGCGCCACAGCGTGTCGTTGCGCTTGCCCGCTTCGACCAGCTTCAAGCCGTTCAGCAACATTCCTTCGGCGAACACATCGGGCACGTCGATGATCAAGCCCGGGGTGGCAGCGCCGATGTCTAGATGGTGGGCGGTGTTGGCCGAAAAGCCCACCAGTTCGCCGCAGTAAAAGATCGGCATGACGATGCCGATATCGGGCGAATGGCTGGCGCCGAAATATGGGTGGTTGTGGATCACCACATCGCCTTCGTGCCAGTCTGACAGCGGAATGCTTTTTTCAATGCCGCGCAGGTAGCCCGGGATCGAGCCAATGTGCATGGGCGTGGAATCGCTTTCGCACAGCGTGTTGTAATCAAGATCAAACAGCCCCGCCCCCAGATCCTGGCTTTCCCGAATGATCGAGGAGTAGGACATCCGGTACAGCACATTGCCCATCTGTTCTGCGATGGCGTGCAGCGCACCGCCGATGACTTGCAGCGTGATCGGATCAATTGTCTTGCTCATGGCTTAGGACTCCTTTCCGTTGCGGCTGATCACAATGTCACCCAAGCGCATCACGGTGGCAGTGTAGCCTTTGGGGATCACGGTGGTTGAGTTTGTTTGCGTGACAATGGCAGGGCCTGTCACCACATCGTCGGCCTTTAGTTTGGTGCGATCAAAGCGCGGGGTTTCCAGCGTTTGGCCATCGTCAAAGGTGGTCATACGGGCGTAAAGGGCCGCATCCGACGGGTTCCTGCGCCCGCCTTTTTCCAGTGCGGGCAAACGTAACGTATCGGCAGAGGCCGTGCCGATCACGCGCAGGGTGACAACCTCGACCGCTTGATCTTCAAAGGCATGGCCGTATTCGGTCCGGTGCACGGCATAGAAGGCTTTCGCAACCCCTGCCGCAGTTTCGGCAGTAAAGGCCCCTTCGGGCACATCAACCCGCAGCTCAAACCCTTGGCCCACATAGCGGCATTCCGCGATGCGCGAAAAGCGTTGGGCGGCGGCGGGAATGCCGTCACTATCCAACTGCGCCTTGGCTTCGGCCTGCAGCTTGTCAAACACCGCGCCAATCTGGGCAAAGCTGCTGGTATCGCCCGCTTGCAAGATCGACAAAGATGAGCGGGTGAATTCGTAGCGCGGTTCTGTCACCAAAAGCCCCATCGCCGCTGTGATACCGGGGTGGAGCGGAGAGATGACGTTCTTGGCCCAGATCGCCTCGCCCAGTGCCACGCCGTGCAGGGGGCCTGCGCCGCCAAAGGCCATCAGGCTAAAGCCGCGCGGGTCAATGCCGCGCGCCACGGAATTGGACGCAATCGCCAGCGCCATGTGGTTGTTGATGATGCGCAAAACGCCCAGCGCTGCGTCCTTGACAGACAGGCCCAACGGCTCTGCCAATTTCGATCTAATCGCAGCTTCTGCCAAGGCGGGGTCAATCTTAAGCCCGCCGCCCAAGAACTGCTCTGGGTCCAAACGGCCCAGCACCACTTGGGCATCGGTCACGGTGGGTTCCACCCCGCCTTTGCCATAGCACGCAGGCCCGGGTTCTGCCCCGGCTGAACGTGGCCCAACCCGAAACGCCCCGCCGCTGTCAACATAGGCGATAGACCCGCCGCCTGCGCCAATCGCGTCAATGTCGATCATCGGCACCAGCACGGGCATTTCGGCCACTTCGGTATCGCGGGGGTTCTTGATCGTCAGGTTGCCATCACGAATAACCGAAATGTCAGCCGAGGTGCCGCCGATGTCGATCGTGATCACCTGCCCCTGATCGCAAGCTTGCCCCGTCCAGCGCCCGCCGATCACACCGCCTGCAGGGCCTGATAGCAACAGGCCCACGGGGTTTTTGCTGGCCTGTTCCACCGTGGAAACACCACCATTCGACTGCATCATGCGGACATAGGCGTTCACGCCTGCGTCACGCAGGCGGCGCTGCAGATTGTCGAGATACCCCGCCGTGCGTGGCCCGATATAGGCGTTCATCGCGGCGGTCGAGAAGCGTTCATATTCCCGCATCGTATTCACCACCTCGCACGAGGCGCAGATGAAAGCGTCGGGCATCACGCGCTTGACGATTTCTTTGGCTTTCAATTCGTGGTCGTTGTTCAAGAAAGAGAACAAAAAGCCGATCACCACCGCTTGCAGCCCGCGCTGGGCGAAAAGTTCGGCGGCCTGTTCCACCTCGTCAAGGTTCAGCGGCGTTTCCACGATGCCCGTTGGCGGCATGATGCGTTCGGTCACCGCAATGCGGTTGCGGCGTTTGATCAGCGGGGCGCTTTGCCATGGCACGTCGAACTGGAGTGAGAAGTTGTGCGGGCGCTTGTGGCGCGCCATATGCAAGATGTCGCGAAAGCCTTTGGTGGTGATCATGCCCACATCGGCCCCGTCGCGTTCGATCACGATGTTGGTGGCAACCGTTGTGCCGTGAAACAGCGCGTCGATCTGGCCGGGTTGAATGCCCGCAATCGCGCAAAGTTCGACCACACCCTGCACCACGCCAATCGACTGGTCTTGCGGCGTGCTGGATACTTTGTGCACGAACACCTCTTGCCGACCGTCTGCCCCCACCGCCTCTAGCACGAGGTCGGTAAAGGTGCCGCCGACGTCAACGCCTAACCTGATCATCTTGCATCTCCCTATGGTGAAAGCGCGGGATTGGACCGGCGCCTGTTGTGAGTTTCGTTAAGCCCAGACCGCCTGCGCCTCCATGCACAGGCGGCCATCGGCGGCGGCGGTCCAAAGGTGCAGACCTTGGGGTGTTTCATCGGCGTTGACCGTAAAGGCCGCGCCGTCGATCAGCGGGCTGATGCCGCGAAAGGTGAAGGTGGCGGGTGGAGTGCTGCGCAGTTTTGCCGCGAATTCCAGCATCATCGTGGCTTGCAGCGGGCCGTGAACGACGAGGCCAGAGTAACCTTCAGAGGTGATCGCATGGTTGCGGTCGTAATGGATGCGGTGGCCGTTGAAGGTTAGGGCGGAATAGCGAAACAGCAGCACAGGGTCGGCCATCACGCTGTAAGACCAACGCGCGACAGGGGCCTGTGGGATCACGGGGGCAGGTGCATTTGGGTCGCGGGCGGCGCGGTAGACGATATCGTGCCGCTCGGTCAGGATAAGGCCGTTCGGGCCATGAAAGGCGTGATCGACCGCCACAAAGCACAGCGTTCCGCTGCGGCCTGTTTTTACGGTGACGTCCTGAACAGTGGACTGACGGGTGATCACATCGCCCACAGTAAAGCGGCCCGCCAGATCGATCTTACCCCCCGCCCACATCCGGTGCGGCAAAGGTACGGGCGGCAGCAAGCCGCCGCGCTTGGGATGGCCATCAAGCCCCAGTTGCGACATGGGGCGGGTTTCGGGCGCAAGGCACCAGTGAATGGCCAAGGGGGCATGATCCCCCAATGCCCGCTGCGGCAGGGGATCATCCAGCACGGCCAGATAGCCCGCGACCAAACGGGGAGATACGGTATCCTGCGCCTCCTCGGTCCGGCCGATCCATTGGCGCAGGTGGTCAATATCCAGCGGGGCTTGGGTCATGGGGTAAACTCCACCCGAATGGCGTCGGTGTGTTGTCCCAGTTCGGGCACGGGGCCAGCCACCAGATCGCGACGTAAGGGCGATACGGCCCCCGCAAAATCCCCGCCCGCCACACGGCCCGCCATTCGGCGCAAGGCGGGGTGGGCGGACAGGTCAGCGACAGTGCTGACGCGCGACCAAGGCAGATCGGCTGCTTCCAGCACGGCGATCATGCCCGCTTGGGATTGGGCTGCAAAGACGGGGTGAATGATCGCCTCTAGCTCGGCGCGATGGGCGACACGGGCGGGGTTGTCGACAAAGCGGGGGTCATGGATCAGATCAGGGCGGTGCAAAACGCTGGTGCAAAAGCGCACCCATTCTTGCGGGGCTTGCACCACGGCCACCACCTGCCCATCGCTGCAGTCAAACGACCCATAGGGATAAATGGACGCATGGCTAAGCCCCACGCGCGGCGAGTCTTTGTGGGCGTAATCATGGTGCAGCAGGGGCACTGACATAAGATCCGCCATCGTATCAAACATGGCGATTTCAATCGCCTTACCCTTGCCCGTCAGCGCACGTTCCAACAGTGCTTCCAGCACGGCGGCATGGGCTGTCATGCCAGTCGCCACATCGGCCAGTGACACGCCAACCTTCACAGGCGTTTCGGCCGTGCCTGTCACAGCACACATCCCGCTTTCAGCTTGGATCAGCATATCATAGGCGCGCATGTCGCGGGCGGTTGTGTCTTGGCCGTAGCCCACAATTTCGACGGCGACGATGCGGGGAAAGCGCGCCACCAGTTCAGCAGCGCCCAGCCCCAGCCGTGACGCCGCACCCGGGGCCAAGTTTTGCACAAAGACATCGGCCTGCGACACCATCGCTTCGATCACGGCGCGGTCGGCTGCTGCCTTGATATCCAATACAGCGCTTTGCTTGCCACGGTTGAGCCAAGCAAAATAGGCGCTGGTGCCGTGGATGGCGCGGTCGTAGTGGCGCGCCGTATCGCCCGTTTCGCGTTCAATCTTGATCACCCGCGCACCGGCATCGGCCAAACGCACCGTGCAAGCGGGGGCAGCGACCGCCTGTTCGATAGCCACCACCAAAAGCCCTGACAGCGGTCCGGCCATGTTAGTACGACCTTGGCAGGCCAAGCACATGCTCGGCCAGATGCGACAGGATCAGATTGGTTGATATGGGGGCCACCTGATACAGGCGCGCCTCGCGGAACTTGCGCTCGACGTCGTATTCCTCGGCAAAGCCAAAGCCGCCGTGGGTTTGCACACAGGCTTCTGCGGCGGCCCAAGACGCCTCTGCCGCCAGCATCTTGGCCATGTTCGCCTCGGCCCCGCAATCGCGACCCGCTTCAAACAAAGATGCGGCGTGTTTCACCATCAACTCAGCCGCGCGCATCTGCGCATAGGCGCGCGCAATGGGGAATTGTATGCCTTGGTTTTGGCCAATCGGGCGGCCAAAAACACGGCGTTCATTGGCGTAATCGGTGGATTTCTGGGTAAACCACTTGGCATCGCCAATACATTCGGCGGCAATCAAGATGCGTTCGGCATTCATGCCCGACAGGATGTAGCGAAAGCCCTTGCCCTCTTCGCCGATCAGATTTTCAGCTGGCACACGCACATTGTCAAAGAAGATTTCGGTGGTGGAATGGTTCATCATGGTGCGGATTGGGCGAATCGTCATACCTCCCGCCAGCGCCTGCTTCATATCAACGAGGAAAACCGAAAGCCCATCGGTGCGCTTGGCGACCTTATCTTTGGGCGTGGTGCGGGCCAAAAGCAGCATTAGGTCGGAATGTTCGGCCCTGCTGGTCCAAACCTTTTGCCCGTTGACGACGTAATGATCACCGCGCTTTTCGGCAAAGGTGGTGATCGAGGTCGTGTCGGTGCCGCTGCCAGGTTCGGTAACGCCAAAGGCCTGCAAGCGCAAAGCACCACTGGCGATCTGCGGCAGGTATTGCGCCTTTTGGGCCTCGGACCCGTGCCGCAGCAGGCTGCCCATGATATACATTTGCGCATGGCAAGCGGCCCCGTTGGCCCCCGCGCGCTGGATCTCTTCTAATATCGCCGCCGCCGCCGACAGGCTTAGGCCAGCGCCGCCATAGGCTTCGGGGATCAGCGCCGCCAAATACCCCGCCTGCGTCAGCGCCTGCACGAATGCTGTCGGATAGGCCTGTTCGCGGTCCATCTGCCGCCAATAGGGCGCGGGAAACTGGGCGCAAAGCCGCGCTACGGCGTCGCGGATTTCAGCGAAAGGATCATCTGGGTCGGCTTTGATCATGGGCTTTGCCTTCACTGGTGCCTGAGCAGTAAATCCCCGAGCGGCCTGCGACAGAACCCAAGAAAGCGGGAAGACAGCTATGCCCCTTTGGCATATCTGGGCGCCTTTGACCGCTTGGGCATTTTTCGTACCCGAGTGGGTCCAGCGCAATAAATAGTCATGCCATCGCCATGCAGACACATCCTATAGTGTATCAAGGAAACTCTCACCATAAATATGACAGAATTGTTTCAGGGCAACGTTATTTAGATGGGGATGGCCGTGAACGGTGCAATCGGTGATAAAGCCGCGCCATTCATCAAAAGTTATAATTCCTATATCCAAAAGATTACCCTTAGCATCTAAAAAATGTTTTGACATTAAACTTCAAGCAGATAACTGAGAAAGTTGATGCGACTTAAGGTGAGCGGAATGGCTGCAAATGTGACGGCATCATCAAATAGCGGCAATGTACTTGCTGCTGGTGGAAAGTATCTGAATTTCCATCTGGGGAATGAAGCATATTGTCTGCCGATTTTGCAGGTGCGCGAAATCATACGTTTAAGCCCTGTTACACCGGTGCCGCGGATGCCGACGTTTGTAAAAGGTGTCATAAATCTGCGAGGCAAAATTGTTCCGGTCATGGATTTGCGTGAACGGCTCAATCGTTATGCGATCGAATATGACGAAAGGGCCTGCATCGTCGTAATTCAAGCAAGCAGTTCCGGCCATTTCGGTGTGATCGTCGACAGTGTCGATGACGTCAGCAATATCCCGCAGGAAGACATTGATCCTCCGCCAGAGTTTGGATCTGAATTGAGCACTGAATTCATCATGGGCATCGCCAAGACTAAAACGGAAGTGAAGATCATCCTTGATATTCACCGCGTGTTGAACGTGAGCCAAACCATCAGGCTGCATGAAGCAAGCCTGACTTGAAAACCGCTTCGAGAAAAAGTGAACAGACGGCAATCAAGCCTCGGGAGTAAGCGATGACGAATACAACCATTTCCAAACAAATGTCCTATGGGTTCGCCGCCACGATCAGTGTCATCATTGTCACGGCCGTTATCTCCCTTTTCATCGTCGCGAAAGTTGGCAGTAGCCTGGTAGAGTTGAACACGAAAACAGTGCCGCGCCTTGTGCTGTTGGCTGACATCCGAGACGCCGTGCGCGCGAATGGCGGTGAGATCAGCAAACTCTTCGCCTTTTCTCCCGCTGTCCAAGGTTCGGCAGCTAAGAATCTTGAAAAGAACGCTGCGCGATTAGACTCTAGTATTGCGGAATATCGGCTGCTTGTCGCCGAGGGCGCCGCAACCGATCTGTTTGACAGCGGCGTGAAAGAGCTTGAAAACTGGCGGTCCCATTCAGAAAAACTATCTGAGCTGATTAGAAAATCCGTTACTGCCAAAGATTTGGAAAGTGCGCACAATTACGAGGGGAAAAACCTTACCCCCTCGATGGACCGCGCCTTGGATTTCTTTAATCAGGAATTTACATCGAACATGGCCCTGTCTGAGCAATCCAGCGCAGAGGCACACCGGTTTCAAGAACTTGGGTGGTGGTCGATGATTGCTTTGATGATCCTAGGCCCGCTTTTGGGCATATTGGTCGCTTTGCTGATTTCGAAAAGAATTTCGTCAACGCTTTCCGCGCTCGCGCAGCGTTTGGGGCAGTCGGCACATAACAACGCCGCAGGTGCCCTGCAGGTCGGCAACGCCAGCTCTGAACTGGCCAACCGCGCCAGCGAACAGGCGGCCACGGTAGAGGAAACCAGTGCGGCCTTGGAAGAAATGTCGAGCATGACCCGCTCTACCGCTGCCAATGCGGCACGGGCTTCGGTTCTGGCCTCGGATACCAAGGCGGTGGCCAATCATGGTTCTATGACGATGCAAGACATGATGGCGGCCATGGCGGCTATCGAGAATTCAAGCGCTGATGTGTCAAAGATCGTGAAACGCATCGACGAAATCGCCTTTCAGACCAACATCCTCGCCCTAAACGCCGCCGTTGAGGCTGCGCGTGCTGGCGAAGCTGGGGCGGGCTTTGCTGTGGTTGCAGACGAGGTGCGCTCTTTGGCGCAAAGATCAGCCGCCGCCGCCAAGGAAACCGCCGACAAGATTGATGCCGCGATTGCAAACAGCCGTCAGGGCACGGTGAATTGTGACAAAGTGGGCGATGCTTTGAAGCAGATCTTAAGCAAAGTGACCGAGACTGACACCTTGGTGTCCGAAATCGCATCATCAGCCGACGATCAATCCAAAGGGATCGAACAGATCAACTCTGCCATTATGCAAATGGATCAGGTCGCCCAAGCCAACGCGACCAGCGCGCAGCAATGCGCCAGCGCCGCCGAGGAATTGCAGTCGCAAACGCTAGAACTGAACAGTGTAGTCTCGTCGCTAAGTGATTTGGTTGGCCTGACGGGGCGCAGCGCCGAAGAGTCCTCAGCGACGCAAACCGCCGAGAATGAGGCGGGCGATGCGCCTGTCGCAGAAAAGGGAAAATCCAAGGGCACGTTCATCTGAAAGCAGATGGGTTCTGCGAATTGATTGGGAGCGCGCCTTTGATGTCCCCTTTGCTGAAGGCTTACGAAAAGGACTGTCAGGCATCCAGACAGACAGTGCCGGATCTTTCGGCCTGCCTGACGGCGGCATATCGGCATTTGGGCCGCAACCCCGCTCCGACGTTTGCCAAGGTCAACCACAAGATCATTGATCTACTCAACGCAGACGCCGAACTGGGCGAGCACGCCTATCACAACCGTCACCATGTGCGCGATGTGCTGTTTGCTGTCGTCTTGCTGCTGAAGCAGACCCAGGTAGACCCAGATGGGAAAGCGCGTGTTGTTGAGTGCATGATCACAGCCGCCTTGGGGCATGACCTGCATCACGATGGGCTCGGCACGACGCCCACCCTTGACCTAGAGCGCAGATCGGCCACAGCCGTTTTGGAAATTGCGCAAGACGCTGGCTTGCCCCCTGCGGACTTGGGGTTGATCGAAGGCCTGATCTTGGCATCCTATCCGCCCAAGCAGCTAAAAATCCGAGAAAAACTTGGTCTGAACCAAGCGCCCGACCCAGACGAATTGCTTGCCCTCATGTTTGGCGAGGCGGATGTGATGGCCAGTTTAGCGCCGGAATTTGGCAAAACCCTGTCCATCGCCCTCAGCGCAGAATGGCGTAAGGCAGGACGGATCCTGCCCTTGATGCCAGACGACGATGCAGGCCGCGCTGGGTTTTTGGGATGCTATCGGCTTATGACCCCAGCGGCCCAAGCGCTTGGCCTAGATGTGATGGTCGCGGAACAATTGCAGGTTTTGCAAAGGAACGTAGCGTGAGCGTCGTGATGCAGTCCAATGCCGCCCAAATTCGAACGGCGCTGCAATCGCTGGCGCTTGAAATCGCCTTGCTTGAACCGGGAACGACGGGCGGCGTGGCCGAAATTGAACAGGTCTTCGAGACGCTGATCAACCTACTGCCCGCCGGAAGCGCCAATGAGTTCGCCGCGATGGTCGAGGCCGGTCACCAGATTGTGGCCGGTATTCTGGGTGGTGATACCGCGTGGGATCAAAACACAATTGATGCGTTCAGTTTCTGGTTTACCACAGTTGATCGTGCGGCGCAGGATCTGGTTCTGATCGAAGCCGATGAGCAACGCAATCCACCCCCCGCACTGACTGTCGAGGCCGAGGCAACGGCTGAGGTTGACGAAGTGCCACTGGTTCTGGCGGTTCAGTCTGACCGTGAATTACTGGCCGAATTCTGCAACGAAGGCCGCGATCTGCTGCTGGATGTGGAAAACGGGGTTCTGGTTCTGGAAGAAGACCCAACCCAACGCGATACGCTCAACTCGGTGTTTCGGGCCTTTCACACGTTCAAAGGCGGCGCGGGCTTTCTTGGGCTGGTTCCGATCAAAAACTTGGCCCATGAACTTGAATCCTTGCTGGATGCCATCCGACAAAACAAGATTACTGTCAGCCGCCCCGTTATTGATCTGATATTGGAGGGTGGTGATCGGCTGCGTCAATTTGTTGACGTCATCACCCGCGCATTGGATACGCCGTCCAAACAACCGCCTGTGGTGCCAACGTCGCGCCTAATCGCGCGCGTGGTCGCCTGCCTTGCCGGAGAACCCTTCGACCAGTCCACCCCAGCAGGGGGCAAAATGGCCGACCAAGAAACTGCCGCCCCAGAACCCATCGTCTCGCCAGTTTTGGCAGTTGCAGAGGTCGTCACTCAACCCATGGTGGCGCAGGCGCCGCAACTCGCACCAAGCACGCCCGCAAAAATCTCCACGCCCACGACTGCCACCAGAGGCTCTGGCCCTGACGGCGCAGAGGCCGCGGCCGCAATCCGCATCACGATTGATAAACTCGACACTTTGGTGGATTTGGTGGCCGAGTTGGTGATCGCGCAGGCCATGGTCGTTCAGAACCCCGAACTGTCTGATCTAGGGAACCACAACCTGTCGCGCGACATTTTGGTGTTGCAACGCATCACCAAGGATCTGCAGCACAACGCCATGTCATTGCGTATGGTGCCAATTCGCGGGGGCTTTCAAAAAATCACGCGTCTGGTGCGCGACTTGGCCGCGTCCCAAGACAAGCAAATCCAACTGCTGATCCAAGGCGAAGAAACCGAGATCGACCGCAATATCGTAGCAGAGTTAAGCGACCCCCTGATCCACATGGTGCGAAACTCTTGCGATCATGGCATCGAACTACCCCAAGAGCGCATCGCCGCTGGCAAGCCTGCGATGGGAACCATCCGCCTGTCCGCCTTTCACCAAGGGGGCGGCATCGTCGTCAAAATCTCGGACGATGGCAAAGGGTTGGACGCCGAACGGATCTTTAAAAAGGCCGTCGAGCGGGGCATGGTGGAAGAGGGCGCGACGCTCAGCAAGGAAGAGATCTTTGATTTCATCTTCGCGCCGGGGTTTTCCACCGCAGCCGTCGTCACAGACCTTTCAGGGCGCGGTGTCGGCATGGATGTAGTGCGCGGCAATATCTCAAAACTGCGCGGCCGGATCGAAGTCAGTTCCGATTTGGGCGTGGGCACGACCTTTACCATCTTCCTACCGCTAACATTGGCCATCATCGACGGCATGGTGGTGGGCGTGGGCGACCACCGCTATGTGATCCCCACACTGGCCGTGCGGGAATCTTTCCGGCCGACCGCAGATATGATTTCGACGGTTCTTGATCACGGCAAACTGGTGCGCAAACGCAACCAACTGATTCCACTTATTCATCTTGGTGAATTGTTGGGGATTTCTTACCGCCATCCCGACGCCACAGAGGGAATTGTGATCTTGGTGGAATCTGGCACGGTCCAGCGCTGCATCGTCGTTGATACGCTGATCGGCAAAAGCGAGGTGGTCATAAAAGATCTGGGTCCAGCCTTCGAGGGGCAGACAGCCATGTCAGGGGCCGCGATCATGGGCGATGGCCGCGTGGCGCTTATTCTGGACGTCGATGCGATCGTGAGCCAATCGCAATCGGGTCACAGAAGCCAAAACACGAGCCACCGGAAAGAATCCGGCGGAACGGTTCCGGTCGCCTGATATGTCCTTGGATCAGATTTTGGACGCGACCTACAAACAGATTGCAGGGATCGTCTATCGTAACAGCCGCATCAATCTTGGCGCAGAGAAACACAACCTTGTCGTCGGACGCTTGGCAAAGCGCTGCAGACAATTGCGCCTGCACACTTTCGAGGACTATTGCCAATTGCTGACCTCGGGCGACGGCAAGGCCGAACTTGCCACGCTCATCGATCTGATCTCAACCAACCACACCCATTTCTTTCGCGAAGCGCATCATTTCGACTTCGTGGCGAACACTGTCCTGCCAGAATTCAAAACCAATCCACGCAACGCCTTGGAAACCTTCCGCTGCTGGTCAGCCGCAGCATCATCAGGCGAAGAAGCCTATTCTTTGGCCATCACGTTGGATGAATACGCCCGCCGCACGGGCCGATTTTCATGGCGTATGCAGGCCACAGATATCTCCTTTCGCGTTATCGAAGACGCCAAGGAAGGCATCTATGAGACCAGCAAACTTAAGCTTCCCAGCCCAGCGCTTCACGACATCTACTTTCAAAAAGGCATTGGCGACTCCGAAGGGTTAAGCCGGGTTCGCGATGCCCAGAAAGACAAGATTGCCTTCCATCAGGCCAATCTTTTTCAGGATACCCTGCCGTTCAAAGGTGAAATGCATCTGATATTCTGCAGGAATGTGATGATTTATTTCGATACCGTTTCTCAGCAGTTGCTGATTAATAAACTTATCAACCACCTTCTGCCGGGCGGTTATTTGATTTTTGGAACGTCGGAAAGCCTGATGGGTATAAATCACAGCCTGCGCTCGCTGGGGCGCAGCATCTATAAGCGGGAAAAATAGCGTGTCAGATAAGATCAAGGTCTTCATCATCGACGACTCGGCTTTGGTCCGCCGCGCCATCACGGATGCGTTGCAAAATGACCCGGCTTTCGAAGTTGTGGGCGTCGCCCATGACCCGCTGATCGCTATGGAAAAGCTGCCCAAACTCAACCCTGATGTCATCACGCTGGATATGGAAATGCCCCGCATGGACGGGCTGACTTACCTGAAGCAGTTACGGGCAGAAGGATCGACCATTCCGGTCGTGATCATAAGCTCACTGACCCAACAAGGCTCGCAACTGGCTGTTCAAGCGATGGAAGCGGGTGCTGCAGACGTTTTGGCAAAACCCAACGGCAGCATGGATATCGGCCATCTTGCTGCGAAACTGGCCTACCACCTGAAAGCTGCAGCCTTAAGCAGGCGCAAATCCATCCGCCGCACCGCGCCAGCCGAAACAGCAATCCCTTCGCCCGCCATCGGAACCAAGGCGCCCCCCGCCAGTCCAAAATCCGCTGACAAACGGATCATTGTGATTGGCGCATCCACAGGCGGGGTCGAGGCGCTGCGCTATGTTCTGCCTCGTCTGCCCGCCGGACTGCCGCCTATCCTCGTCGTGCAGCATATTCCGGCGGTCTTTTCGGGGGCCGTCGCGCAACGGATCAACGAGTTAGCCCCCTACACTGTGCGCGAGGCCGTCGATGGCGAGCGGTTAAGCCATGGCCTTTGCCTCATAGCGCCGGGTGACTTCCATTTGTCGATCGTGCAACGCCCCGAAGGCTATGTGACGCGTCTGACACAGACCCCTCCCATCAATTTCTGCCGCCCCGCTGTGGATGTTCTGTTCCGCTCAGCGGCAACGGCGGCGGGGCAAGGCTGTCTGGGTGTGCTGCTGACAGGCATGGGAAGTGACGGGGCGGTGGGTATGCAGGCGATCAAACGGGCAGGCGGCATCACGCTGGCCGAGCATGAGGATAGCTGCGTCGTCTACGGCATGCCACGCGCTGCCGTGGCGTTGGGGGCTGTTGACCAGTCAATTCCCCTCGATCAAATGCCGGCCGCGATCACAAGAACCCTTGCAAAGATTTCCCTTTAAACCCCGAAGGGTAAAACAATTGGAAAACGGTGACATGAGCAATATCGATGCGCTGAAAATCCTAAGAAGCGATGTCGCCGCGGTTGATCTTGACCAATTAAGCGCTGCGTCTTCAACCGACGCCAATTTATCCACATCGCAGATCCTTGTGGTCGACGACAGCAGCCTGATGCGGATGGGCTTGACGCGCTCCCTGAAGACCCTTGGGTTCGAAAATGTCACGGGGGCTTCGAATGGGAAAGAGGCGCTTGAAAAGATCCGCACCGGCCATTTGGATCTTATTCTGCTAGACATCGAAATGCCCGAAATGACCGGCCTTCAGGTGCTGGAAGTGCTAAAAGCCGATCGGATGACAGAGGTTCCTGTCATTGTAATTTCTGGTGGAACGGATGCAGAAGACGCCATTCGATGCATCGAGATGGGCGCAGAGGATTATCTGCCAAAATCATTCAATCCCGTTCTGCTGCGCGCAAGGGTGACAAACGCGCTGCACAAAAAGCGCCTGCGAGATCATGACAAGGTCATGCTCGAAACCATTCGCCAACAACACGCTGTTGTTTCGCACGAAAAGGAAGTCAGCGAAAATCTTCTGCTGAACATTCTACCCCGCGAAATCTCGACACGGCTGAAATCGGGCGAGGAACTGATCGCCGACGCCCATGCCGAAGTAACGATCTTATTTGCGGATCTGTCAGGTTTCACCGCCTTGTCGCGCACGATGACAGCCAGCCGCCTTGTTGAAATCTTGAACGCTATTTTTTGTGAATTCGATCGCATCATGCAGCGTTTTGGAGTTGAGAAGATTAAGACGATTGGCGACTGTTATATGGCGGTGGCGGGGCTTCCGCTTGCGCGGCCTGATCACGCACAGGCCTTGGTGACGGTTGCCTTCGAGATGATCGCAGCGCTTTCCTCGGTCAATAAAACCTTTGAAACAGATCTTCGGATGCGGATAGGCCTGAACACCGGAAATGTGGTGGCAGGCGTGATTGGGTTGCGAAAGTTCACCTACGATCTTTGGGGCGACGCCGTGAATGTGGCAAGCCGTATGGAATCAACCGGTGCCGTTGGCCGAGTGCATATCTCAGAGTTCACCGCAAAATTGCTACCGGCAGGGTTTGCATTAGAGGATCGGGGCGTGGTGGATGTCAAAGGTGTCGGCCAAATGTCGACCTATTTTGTGAACGCTGGCCCAAGCGTAACATGACTATTACAAAAAAGGGGCTATTAGCTTTCGCTTGTCAACCGGCGTTCAGCCTCGAAGAAAATTGGGCAAAGTCGTGAACAACCAACTCAACATCAAGTCGCTCTCACGTGCGGTGGCTTTCGCCCTCATCTCTGGCACCAAGGAAATCAGCGATACTTTGGCCATGTCAGCGCTGCTTTTTTCAGGCGGGTTGGCACATGGTTATCCCATTGCGGCAACTCTGTTTCTGATTGGAACAATCGTTATTCGCCTATCGGTGGGCTTGTTTAGCACGTTGCCCCACGCTGTCGGAAGCCCAGATCACAAGACAGGCATGTCCATTATTGCGGGCGTGCTGGGCGGAATTGTTATCGTGTCCGCAAGCCCCGATACGGGGGTCGCCACGGCTTTGGCGATCTGCGGCGCTACCGGCATTTTGACTGGCATTTTATTTACGGCGGTGGGCGTTTTTCGGTTGGCGCACTTTGCCCGATTGTTGCCCTATCCTGTCCTAGGTGGGTTTCTGGCTGGATCGGGCTGGCTGCTGGCGCGCGGCGGTTTATTGATGGGATTGCGAGCTGAACACGATAAGCAGCTGACCGATTTTTGGCATTTATTTCAGTTGGTTACTGACCCGCTTAGATTGGCCGTCCTGGCGCCGTCAGTGCTTCTTGCTGTTTTGATGTTCTTTGTTGTCAGAAGAAAAGTCAGTGCTGCGCCGATGGTTATCATTGGGGGAATTGGCCTTTTCTACCTTATAGTTCAAATCTCTGGCATCGGGATCGATAACGCTCGGACTTTCGGATGGCTTCCAACCCTTCTCATTGATGAGGCGACAAATCGGCCAAATCTGGCGCTTATTGGTTTGATTGATTGGATATTTGTTCTAAAGGCGCTGCCTTTGATGTTGTTTGCGGCAGGGCTTAGCACGATCAGCATGCTGCTCAATCTAAGCAGCATGTCGCTTCGTCTGAGAGCTGACGTTGACGTCAATCGAGAAATGAAAGCATTCGGTATATCAAATATCGTGCTTGGTGGGCTGGGCGGCATGGCCGCCTATCTCAGTGTCGCCTCAACAGCCTTAGCACATCGACTGGGCGTGGAGCGTGTCGTTGCCGCTATATCTGCCTCAACGTTGTTGGTGTTTGCGGTCCTTTTTGCTGGGCCGATGACAGCCGCCGCACCTATTTTCTTGACATCAGGGATGGTGATTTACGCAGGAATTGATCTTTTGGTTGAGTGGATCATTGCCAGCAAACGCAGGTTGCCTTTTCTAGACTGGATGCTGATTTTGGCAATCTTTGCCGTGATCGTGTTTTTCGGGATCCTACCGGGCATCACGGTTGGCATTCTTCTTTCAGTGGTTCTGTTTGTTATAAATTACGCGCGCATTTCTGTGATCAGAACAGCTGGAAATCTGAAGGATTGGCGCAGCCATGTGGACCGCTCGCCCGAGGAAAGTGCAACTCTTGGTCGTTTGGGTGGTTCTTGTGAAATCATCAGTCTGCAGGGGTATCTTTTCTTTGCGACCGCCGAAAAGATCGTTGATCACGTTCGCAAGCGTTTGAAGAATGAACAAACGGATCGACTTAAGTACCTAGTCTTGGATTTCAGTCATGTTGGTGGCTGTGATTTGGCGGCGGTCGTTGCCTTTGCCAATGTGATCAACATTGCGTCGAAAAGTGGGTTTTCACTGCTCTTTTCAGGCATGTCTGATGATATGCGAAGATTGTTTAATCGGTCTGACATGGTTTTCACCAACGCAGAAATCGTTTCAGAGTTCGTAGATGTTGATCGCGCGATCGAGTTTTGTGAAGAGGCCATGCTTGCGGACGAGACTTTTGAAAGCTTTGGCGCGGGGATTGATGCGAAAACCTTCCTTTCGCTGAAAATTGGAAACCATGCTGACCTGCCCGCCGTTTTGGATAAATTCCGCACCCTTCATCTGACCAAAGGCGATTATCTCATCCGCAAAGGGGAAGCGGCTGATGATGTTTTTATCGTTTTGACGGGTCGGGTGCATGTGCAAATTGACCTGCCCAATGGACGCAAACTGCGTTTGCGCACAATGACACCGGGTGCGATTGTTGGCGATATTGCCCTTTACACCGGCCAACGCCGAACTGCGGATGTTGTTATTGAAGAAGACACGACAGTCTTGTGCCTGTCAGCCGCTGGGCTTGCCGAAATAGAGACGTCTTACGGCAATTTGGCCGCAGCAATTCACCGTGTTTTCGCCCGCACCTTGGCCGAGAAACTGGTGCTCGCGAATAATGCAATCCGTCTTGCGCAAAGGTAGCTAAGACGCAAAGGCGCGGCACGGGCATTCCCCCGCCTCTTCCCAGTGGCGGCGCCAAAAAATCGCTCCATATCATCCGGACGCTATGCCCGCAGATGCCTTAGGACGATCCAATGCCCAAGATGCGCAAGAAATCTGACCTGCCGACCAAAACCTGCGTGGTCTGCGGCCTTCCCTTTGCGTGGCGCAAGAAATGGGGACGCGATTGGGACCGTGTCACCCACTGCTCTGACCGCTGCCGCAGCGCTGGCAAGCCTGCGGGCCCAAAGGCAAGCGCATGATCCGTCACCTGCGGTTTGTCTTTGGCGATCAGTTGACACGCAACCTGTCAGCACTTCGCGATATTGACCCTGCGCAGGATATTGTCGTGATGATCGAGGCTGCGGATGAGGCGCTGAACGTGCCGCATCACAAGCAGAAAATTGCCCTCGTCCTATCCGCCATGCGCCATTTCGCAGCCAGCCTGCAGGCCGAGGGTTTGCGCGTTGACTATGTGCCAATGGACGCAACTGACAACCTGCAAGACCTTGGCCGCGAATTGGCGAAAGCTGTGCAGCGGCACAGTCCAAAAGCCGTCATAGTGACAGAACCCAGTGAGTGGCGGGCGATGCAGTTGATGCAAGCGTGGGACTTGGACGCCCCGCTTGAAGTGCGCGAGGATGACCGCTTCTTTTGCACCCGTGCCGATTTTGCAGCCCTGACCAAGGCTAAGAAAACCGGCCGGATGGAGTATTTTTACCGCGAAATGCGCCGCCGCACCGGTCTGTTGATGCGCGGCGACGGGCCAGAGGGCGGGCAGTGGAACTTTGATACCGAAAACCGCAAGGCCCTGCCCAAAGGCCTGCGCCCACCCCCGCGCGCACGCTTTGAGCCCGATGAGATCACGACCGAGGTTCTGACCCTTGTCGCCACCCGTTTCGCCAACCATTTCGGCGATCTGACGCCCTTTGGTTGGGCCGCTACCCGCGATGATGCTCTGATGGCATTGGATCATTTCATCACCCATTGCCTGCCAAGCTTTGGCACCTATCAAGACGCGATGAAGACTGGGGAGGATTTTCTTTATCACAGCCTGATTTCGCCCTATTTGAACCTTGGTCTCCTAACCCCGCGCGAGGTTTGCGCAACTGCCGAGGCGGCTTACCAATCGGGCCAAGCGCCGATCAATGCGGTCGAGGGGTTCATTCGCCAAATCCTTGGCTGGCGCGAATTTGTACGCGGCATTTATTGGGCGGAAATGCCGGAATATGGCACCTCTAACCACCTGAACGCCACCCGCGACCTGCCCGCCTTGTACTGGACGGGCGATACCCCGATGCACTGCATGGCAGAATGCATCAGCACCACCCGCCGCCACGCCTATGCGCACCACATCCAGCGCCTGATGGTCACGGGCAACTTTGCTCTGCTGGCAGGTGTCGCCCCCGCGCAGATCGAGGAATGGTATCTAGCGGTCTATGCCGATGCCTTTGAATGGGTCGAATTGCCCAATGTACATGGCATGGTCATGCATGCCGATGGCGGGCGATTGGGGTCAAAACCCTATGCGGCCTCGGGAGCCTATATCGACCGGATGTCAGATTACTGTCAGGGCTGCGCCTTTGATCCCAAGATCAAACTGGGGCCAAAGGCTTGCCCGTTTAACTATCTGTATTGGAACTTTTTGATCGAAAACACTGCTGTTCTGCGCTCTAACCCGCGTCTGTCGTTGCCTTATGGGACACTGGCAAAAATGCCCGCAGAGCAGCGGGCAGACATCACCCGCTCTGCGGCTGTTTTTCTGGCAGGGCTAGGGCAATCAGAACCCGCGTCACAACTGCGTTTGGATGTGTGATTAAAGAAGATCCAAAGCGAAGCGCCGCAGTGCCAACGGGGCGATCATCGCGGCTATTTCACATGGGTGGCGTGGTCGCAGCCATTGCGGGTGGCGTTGTGGCGGGCGGTCTGCGGCAATTGGCCAGCGGCCAGCGCCCCGATCTGCCCAATCTTTTGCTAACGCCCTCCAACGCCATGCGGCTTACGTCAGGGCTTTCGCATTTGCGCGGGGCTGCGTTGAAATTGGGGCAAATGCTGTCGATGGACACGGGCTTGGTTCTATCTCCTCAAATATCGCAAATCTTTGCCAGCCTGCGCGACGATGCAAAACCCATGCCCCCCAAGCAGCTTCAAACCGTTCTGAATGCCCAATGGGGGCCGAGTTGGCTAAAGCAGTTTCGCCGATTTGATGTGCGCCCCTTTGCCGCCGCCTCGATCGGGCAGGTGCATCGGGCACAAACATTGAACGGCCAAGATCTGGCGATTAAGGTGCAATATCCCGGCGTGCGCGACAGCATCGACAGCGATGTGGATAACATCGCCACCTTGATGCGCTTGCCGGGCCTAGTTCCATCTGGAATGGATCTGCAGCCCCTGCTGGCCGAGGCCAAGCGGCAATTGCACGCCGAAGCCAACTATCAGGCCGAGGCCACCCATTTGGCACAGTTTGGGTCTCTTCTGGCGGGGTCTGACATGTTCCTTGTGCCAGACTTGCACCCAGCCCTTTGCACATCACAAGTTCTGGCGATGCGCTATGTGGACAGCGCCCCGCTGGACAGCCTGAGCCATGCGCCGCAAGCCTTGCGCGACAAGGTGGCTGCAGCGCTTATCGACCTTGTGCTGCGCGAAATCTTTGTCTTTGGCGCGATGCAAACCGACCCGAACTGGGCCAACTACCGCTACTGCCCTCAATCAGGTCGCATCGTGCTGCTGGATTTCGGCGCGGTGCAGACCATTGCGCCCAGCTTGGCCGCCGATTTTCGCGCCCTTGCACAGGTTGCGCTAGACGGCGAACCCAAGGCCACGCGCGACGCCATGCTGCGCATTGGCTATTTTGGGCCCACCACCGCGCCCCATCATCAAACCTTGATCCGATCTATGTTCGACCTTGCCATGGGGCCCCTGCGCCAAGCCACCCCATTCGATTTCGGGCAAAGTGATCTGCTGGAACGCCTGCGCGACATGGGCCTTGCGATAGGGTCTGACCGCGACCTTGCCCATGTGCCCCCCGCCGCCACCCTGTTCTTGCATCGCAAAATCGGGGGGATGTATCTGATGGCCGCCAAACTGCGCGCCCGCGTGGCCCTGCGCCCGATGGTTGAAACCTATTGCAGCACCTGACCAGCGCTGCGGCAATCGTTCAGCAGGCGCGATCAACTGCACGATGCATAAGCAAAGCCCAATATCGACGTTCTACCACCAGAACCAATCTCTGCCCTGATCGGCCATTACTGCCCCAGCAGACGGACACTGGTTTCTATTGCGATCCTGCGGTGCTCCCCTGTGCCCGCAATCGGATCATCATAGACGAATGGGCGCTCTACCAGATATAACAACGACCGCAACACAAGCCGCATTTCAATTTCGCTCATTTGACGAAACGTATGGCTTGTGTCGTTCTGAGACGCCGCCAAGAAGGGCTTCACCAAGGCGTCGGCCCGGTCAAAATCCTCATGAAATCCAACTTTAACAGCCATCTTGTGCTCATAATACCGAACAACTTTCGGGTTCACTTTCTTCATGACACTGAAGAAAAGATCAATGATCGTTTCCACAAGCACTTGCAAAGGTAGGGCTGGGTCAAAATCCTCGATGATCCGCGTTGCGGTCTTGATGTGTTTTTTCTGTCCCTGCTCAATAAGCCAGATGAAAATATTCTCGATGGAAATCAGCCGCTTGTTCAGTGTGCCAAGCGAATAGCCGGATTCAGCCGCCAATATCCTGCTTGTGAACAGGTCGGGATCTGCTTGTTCGATCAGATTGGATGCAGCTTCTAGGATGTCGTCAAGCGTTTGCTTGGACCGATCTTGTTTGCTTTGCGCAAATTCAAT
>CAMAYO010000053.1 GCA_945862465.1 Pseudorhodobacter antarcticus
GTGGTGACGCCCTTCACGTGCCAATCCATCGACAGGATCATATCGTCGCCCAAGGTGACGCCGGCTGCAACCTGTTCTGCGCCATCTTGGTTTGTGATGGGGCCGGTGAAGGGCGAAAACGCGCCCGTTTCAATGGCCGCTTGCATTTCCGTGATCTTGGCCACGATATCGGCGGGGATATCGGGGTTCCAATCGGCAACAAACACGCATTTCTCGGCCATGCTGAGCCAAGCTGAGGCGCCCGCAAAGGTGCCAGCCAGATGGGCTTCGACCGATTGCAGGAAGTAGGGTGCCCAATCAGTGCCCACCACGCCCAGATACTTGGTCGGCGCATAGGCTTTCATCGAAGAGTTGAGGTTAAACGCGTAAACCCCCGCCTCTTCCGCCGTTTGGATCACCGAAGGCGTATCTTGCGCGTTCGAGAAGATCACATCCACGCCCTGCGAGATCAGCGCCTTAGCGGCTTGCTGTTCAGACGCCGGATCAAACCACGAGTTCACCCAAACAACCGACACTTCAATCGACGGATCAACCGATTGCGCGCCCAAGGTAAAGGCGTTGATCGAGGTGATCAGTTCAGGGATAGCAAAGGCCCCAACGCAGCCCAGTTTCTTGGATTTGGTCAGCGAGGCGGCCGCCATGCCCATCAGGTAGGTGCCCTGATAGTAGCGCGCACCGAAGGGCGAGAAATTCTCGGCCGTCTTATAGCCCGAAGCGTGCAAAATCGACATATCCGGCCGCGACCTGGCCAGCTTCAGCCCGCCTTCCATATACCCAAACGAGCCCAAGATCAGGAAGGTCGTGCCATCCGCTGCGGTCTTGTTCATGATGCGGTCGGCATCGGGGCCTTCTGCGATGTTTTCCAACAGGGTCACTTTGACCTTGTCGCCATATTTGGCTTCAAGCGCCTTGGTGCCCAGTTCCAGCGTGTGCGACCAACCCACATCAGCGGCGGGCGAGGGCACGATCAGCGCCACGTTCAGCACATCTGCGGCAAAGGCCGGAATGGGCAGGGCAAGGGCTGTGCTGGCGGCGAGGGTGGATTTTAGAAAGGTGCGGCGGTTCAAAGACATAGTCAGTTCTCCGTTCAGGGTTAGGGGTTGAGGTTAGGTAAGGGTGCGGTGCAGGGCGGCTTCGGCTTGGGCAAACAATTTGCCCTCGTCAAGACCGGGGAATGTGCCGTTTTGCCAAAGGATGCGGCCATTGGCCATGGTCAGATCGGTGGTCGTACCGATACCGACTTTGGCAATCAAGCTAACGGGATCGTGGCGGGTTCCCACATAGTCCATCTTGCGAGTGTCGATGGCGAACAGGTCTGCAGCCAAGCCCACGCCCAAGCTGCCAATATCGCGCCGCCCCAAAAGGTCAGCCCCCCCTTGGGTGGCATAATGCAGGAACTGCCCCGGATCCGGCACGGGATGTTTGCGCCCCGAAGCCACCAAGCATTGCAGCATATAGGCCGAATGGATGCAGTGCATCAGGTTGGAATTGTCATTCGACGCCGCCCCATCCACCCCCAGCCCGATGCGCAGCCCCATAGCCTGCATCGCGGGAATATCGGTCACTTCGGCCCCCACCAGATAAACCGGTTCAGGGCAGTGTGAGACACCGGTGTTTGATGCCGCCAACTGCGCCAGTTCGGCATGGGTCAACTCCCACGCATGGGCATAGAAGGTGTCAGGGCCGCAAAAGCCCATCTCTTCCAGATAATCCACTGTGCGTTTGCCGGTGCGGGCCTGCATGACGGGGCTTTCGCCCTCGCCGACATGGGAATGTAAGAACACCCCCTTATCGCGCGCCAACCGCACCGATGCGACAAAGGTTTCGCGGTAGCAATTGACCGGCTGGCAGGGCGCGATCACCACCTGCCGCAGGCTGAATTCGCCCGCATCGTGATATTGGTCGATCAACCTTTCGCAATCGGCCAGAAAGCCATCGGTGGATTCGAGCATCTCGTCAGGGATGGTGGAGCCTTCGGCCTTTGGCAGCGTATTGCCGCCCCTTCCGGCATGAAAGCGCAGGCCAAACAGATCGGCGGCTTCAAACTGGCGGTCGATGATGCGCGAACCGGCATGGCGGGGGAAGTTATACTGATGATCAAAGGCCGTGGTGCAGCCGTGTTTGATCAGCTCTGCCATAGCCACAACCGACGAATGGTAAAAGCATTCTTCCGTCAGGCGGGCGAAGATTGGATAGATGCGGTCAAGCCATTGCAGCACGGACAGCTTGGTCCAATCCAGATCGGCGCGGTTGCGCACGAAGGTTTGGAAGAAATGATGATGCGTATTGATCAGGCCGGGGTAAACAAACCAGCCGCTGGCGTCGATCACTTGGGTGCCAGCGGGCAAAGGGCCTGCCGACAGGTTCGGCCCAATGGCAGCAATGGCACGGCCGTCGATCAGAATATCTTGGTCACGCAGCACCGGCAGATGGGCTGATCGCACAATGGCAGCACAGGATTTCAGCAGATATCCCATCAGGCCACCTTTGGCGTGGGGCTAAGTTCGTGCAGGCGGTGGATGCCGGGCATTTCGATGAAACGGTCCAAAGCGCGGATGCGGCGCGTCCAAAGCCGCACGCTTGGATAGGCATCAAGGCTAACGCCGCCGTCTTGGCTTAGGGCAGCGTTTGGAAAACAGGCGATGTCGGCGATAGAGGGCGTATCGCCCACCAGCCATTCGCCGCCCGCAAATCGCCGCTCGGTCAATGCCGCTTCCAACTCGCGCAGCGCGGCATGGCCTTGCGCGCGCCAAGCGTCAATATCACCTTTATAAAGCAGCATATCATGCAGCCGCGCCATCCCAAGGCTTGCCGCCAAGCGGCCCGAAAAGGCCAGCCATTGCTGCACCTGTGCGGCGGATTTAGCGTCATCAGGCCCCAACCACTGCGGCCCTGCTCGCTTTGCCAGATAAACCAGCATCGCGGTGCTTTCGGTCAAGATCATATCGCCATCAACCATCACGGGCAGCGTACCTGCGGGGTTCAACTGAGCAAACTCCACCGACTTATGCGCCCGACCGGGGTGAAAATCGACCGCTTCAAGGTCCATCTTCACGCCCACCAAAGCCGCCATCAGCCGAACCTTGTAGCAACTGGCACTTAGCACATAATCATAAAGCTGGATCATGCCGCCACCATCTGCGCGCCGTAGGTCAGCCCGCGTTTCTTTAACCAGCGGCGGTACGCGATCGAGGTGAGGTCGGCTTGGGTTGGAATCTCCATCCCCGGATCCAGCGGCAACAGGCGGGGGATCTGGTTTTCCAAGATCGAGCGGTCTTGCAAGAAGATCATCTGCTGAAAGGCGATCAGTTCAGCTTGCGGGGTGACATCGTCATAGAGCGCCATCCACGGCCAAACATCGCACAGCTCTTCGGTCAGGGGCTGCACAAAAATGCCAATCACATCCCAAGCATCCGTTCTATTTGGGCAAGTTTTATACAGCACCGCCGCCGTCGGGGCAGCCACGCGGTACATATATTGGGTGACAATCCCGCCCTCGGCTGATTTGGCGGCTTGGGGCTGGTAAAAGGTGACTTTCGTGGCCCAAACCTCGTCGCTGTCCTCGCGGATTTGCACCTCGTAGCGGTTCACTTCGGTATGGGGTTCAGCACCCAGCACATCGGTGTGAACAAAGGGGAAATGGGCGATGTCCAGAAAGTTTTCCACCGCCCGCAAGGGCGAGCATTTGACCCGCACCACCCCCACATCGACCAAGCGGCGACAGGGTTCTAAGGCTTCGGGGATGGGGAACAGATCGTGGGCGGGGGTGCCCGGGCAGGCCCAGACATGGCCGTAGGCTTCCGTGACGTGCAGCGCGCCGCCCTGCCCTGTCACCACAATCGCGCCCTTTTGCAACTCTACCGTGATAGGTTGGCCCAACAGCTGCGTTACCCGCCGCTGGCCCGCGCGGATTTGTGCTGCCATAGCAACGGGATACCATTCGTTCAAAACCTCTTGCGCGATCATGCAGCCACCTTCATTTCCGCGCGGCGGCGCAGATTTTCCACCCAATGCGAGGCTGCAACCTTATTTGCCCGCACCCCGCACAAAGCGTGCAGCGTTAGGCCAGCAGGGTTGTTTTGCACCAAAAGACAAACATCATGACCCTGCCCGTCTATCTGAACCGTTCCGCGCAGAATATCCTGCCCGAGCAATGCAGGTTCAACGGCTAAAACCGCAGCCAAATCGCACGTCAGGCTCACGCTGCGCAGCGGTTGCACCCCGCTGACCGCAGGCGGTGACCCAGCCATATCGGCAGGGGCCACCCAGATCACGCCGTCTTGCTCTACGCAGGCAAAGGCTGTGACGGTGATCGTGGCGGGCGGGGTGAGGGCCGGATGGGCGGGGATATGCTTGCATCCACCCTCTGCCCCATAAACCCAGCCGTGATAAATGCAGGCCAAAGTCTCACCCCGCACAAAGCCGTGCGACAGGCGCATTCCGCGGTGGGGGCAGCGGTCGTTCCACGCCTGCAAGCGGCCCGTGGCACTGCGCCAAACGGCCAGATCATGGCCCTGCCAATGGCCTGCCATGACCACGCCCTTGGGCAAATCCTGTGAGAGGCCCGTGGCTGTCCAACGCGGTGTCATGTAACGCTCCTTCACTTCCGGCGCAGTCTTCAGGCTTGCCGCGTCCTCCTCTAGTCTTGAAGACGTCAAGGCAGGACGCAGACAGCACCAATGCCCAATAATGCGGCAACCTGAGCAGAGTTGTACATATTTCAGGCAGGGGGTGAAGTATATTCCGCGATCAACGGGTCATTTGCTCTGCGACGATCCACCTGATCGACCCAAACCTCTTGCGGGCCAAGGCTGCAGGCCAAGGCCAAAGCGTCCAAAAGATCGGGCGGGCCCGTGACCACCACCTCTACCAGCGCTGCCGTTTGGCCCAAAAATCGCATCCGCAAACCCAATCGCCCCGCATGTCGGGCGATCCAGACGGGAAAGACCGCAGAGCCCACCTGCCCACCAAGGGCCATGTGTTCTGTGACAAAGGGCAAGGGTAGCACGGATTGCATTGGGTTTGGCCTTACGCGAGAGCACCCATCATTGCTGGTTTTCGCGCCCTTTGGCCACCCAAAAGATGCCACCCTCTGCCGCTGTCACCCAAGCCTTACGCCAGCGACACGCGGCTGTCGTTTGGCCCCACTAAATCCCTCAATATCACAAGTTAGGAGAGTGACATGACCAGCCCCATTATCGGTGCCGCGTTGACCGTTGCCGAATGGGCCGTTTATCAAAAAAGCTTCTTCGGCGCGGCCGTGCTGGACGATGACTGGACACGTGAATGATTTGGAACCGCATGAGCGCGGCTGTATCACTTCCGGTTCGAGGATTTGATGATCGCCGTCTTATCCGCCGAAAAACCGCCGGTGCAAGTGGGCCAGCCCATGGGCCTAAAGATCGCGCCAGAGGCGGTGCACCTGTTCGCCGCAGATACTGGTAAGCGCTTGGAAGCGTCGCAAAAGGCCGTACAGGCAGTGATGGCTTAAGGGCAGGATCATTTGAGGTCATGGCCTGCCTGAGCGTGGCGCGCCCTTCCCTGCGGCGCGGCTTGGCGCTATGGTAAGGTGGAAAGCGGGCCTTGGGCGCGCTGCCTGATCCATCTGCTGAAAGGCCTTTGCTTCATGACCCTATTCGGCCGTCTTGCCAGCCTTGTCACCGCGCTCGTCATCGTAGCCTTGCCCGCGCAAGCCTATGAAACGATTGCGACCCATGCGTGGGTCTATGACATGACGACCCAGACCGTGCTTTTGGACAAAGACGGCAATGTTCCCGTGCCCCCTGCGTCGATGTCAAAGCTGATGACGATTGAGATGCTGTTTGAAGCCTTGGACGATCAGCGCGTGCAGATGGACACAAGCTTTGGCGTCTCGGATAAGGCCGTCAGCTTCACCGCGCTTGGCGGGTCGACCATGTATTTGCAGCAGGGCGACAGGCCCACTGTGGCAGAACTGATCAAAGGGATGATTGTTAACTCTGGCAATGATGCCTGCACGGTCGTAGCCGAGGGCTTGGAAGGTTCGGAAGAAGAATTTGCCCGCAAAATGACCGAAAGGGCCAAGGCCTTGGGGCTGGAACACTCGACCTTCACCAACTCCTCTGGCTGGCCCGACCCCAACCAAAGGATGAGCATGCGCGATCTGGGGATGCTTTCGGCACATATCATCACAACCTATCCCGAGCTTTACGCTGGCTTTGCCGATACCGAGTATAATTATAAAGACCGCGCGCCCGCCAATGCCGACAACCGCAACCCGATCTTGGGCGTGGTGTCGGGGGCCGATGGCTTGAAAACCGGTCACACGACCGAAGCGGGCTTTGGCATGGTGGGTTCCGTCAAGCAAGGAGAGCGGCGGATTGTTTTTGCCTTTTCCGGCCTGACCTCATCGGCTGATCGCGCCAAAGAAGCGGAAGCCATCGCCAACTGGGCTTTCCGGCAGTTTGCCTTGAAAACCGTTGTGAAGGCGGGGCTGGAAGTGGCGCAAGCGCCTGTGTTCTTGGGGGATGCCCAAACAGTGGGCTTGGTGACCGCCCAAAACCTGCGCCTTTTGCTGCCAGCCGGGGCTGCAAACGCCGTGGCGGGTGACGTGGTTTACACCGGCCCCATCAAGGCCCCCATCGCCAAGGGCACCAAACTAGGCGAGTTGATCGTGCATATCCCAGATTTGGGGGATCAAAGGGTTGACCTCTTGGCCGCAGAAGATGTGGGGGTTGCGGGCTTTACCAGCCGCCTCTCAGTTGCGGTGGGCTACCTGCGCACCAAATACGGCCTTTGATACATGGCGGGTCGGTTCTGGTCTTTTGAAGGCATCGATGGGTCGGGCAAATCGACCCAAGCGCGCCGGCTGGCAGAGGTCTTGCGCCAAGCCGGCCACGAGGTGGTGCTGACACGCGAACCCGGTGGCAGCGCGGGGGCCGAGGAGATCCGCCGTTTGGTGCTGGAAGGCGCGGTGGACCGCTGGTCTGCCGAGACCGAGATTTTGCTGTTTACCGCAGCAAGGCGCGATCATCTGGAAAAGACGATCCGCCCCGCCTTGGCCCGCGGGGCCGTGGTGATCACGGACCGCTTTGCCGACAGCACGCGGATGTATCAAGGCATCTCGCGCGGGGATTTGGCCCAAGTGGTCGATGACCTGCACGCGCTGATGATCGGGGTAGAACCTGACCTGACCTTTTTGATCGACCTGCCCGCTGAGGTGGGCTTGGCCCGCGCGCAAAGTCGAGCCGGGGCCGAGATGCGGTTTGAAGACATGGGGCTGGCCCTGCAAACCAAGATGCGCAGCGGCTTTTTGGCCTTGGCCGCACAGCACCCGCGCTTTGTCGTCATTGACGCAACCAAGTCGCAAGATGACATCGCGGCCCAGATTTGGGCCATTGCCCAAGCGCATTTGGCCCAAGCTGACAGCGCATGAGCGACATCCCCGAACCCGATTGCCTAGACGGGGCGCCCCATCCGCGCCACACAGGACAGGTCTTTGGGCATCAGGCCGCCGAGGCTGTCTTTCTGGATGCGTTTAACGCTGACCGTTTGCATCATGCTTGGCTGATCAGCGGGCCCAAAGGCATAGGCAAGGCCACCCTTGCATGGCGCTTGGCGCGGTTCTTGCTGGCAACCCCCGAAGATGACGGCGGCTTTTTCACAGCCCCCAAGCCCAAGACATTGGACATTCCCGCCACTGACCCTGTGGCGCATCGCTTGCTGGCTCTGTCAGAACCGCGCCTGTTCTTGCTGCGCCGGCCCTATGATGAGAAAACCGAACGCCTGCGGGGCGACATCACCGTCGATGAAACCCGCATCCTGCGCAACTTCTTAAGCCTGTCGGCAGCAGATGGCGGGCGGCGCGTCGTGATCATCGACAGCGCAGACGAGATGAACCGCTCTGCCGCCAATGGCATCTTGAAACTGCTGGAGGAACCGCCTGCTAAGGTGACCTTCCTGATCGTCAGCCACCAACCGGCTGATCTGTTGCCCACCATCCGCTCGCGCTGCCGCGATCTGCGGTTGGCCCCCTTGTCGCCCACTGACCTGTCTGATGCGCTCATCCAAGCGGGTGCGGCGATTGACCCAGCCGACCGTGAAGGGCTTGCCCAACTCGCCGGCGGTTCGGTGGGCGAGGCGTTTCGCCTATCGCATCTTGAGGGCCTAAAGCTTTACGCCACTCTGATCCGCCTTCTTTCCACTCTGCCAAAGCTTGACCGCACCCTTGCCCGCGCCGTGGCGGACAATGGGGCCAACCGAAAAACGCCTGAGGCGTTTGATCTGACCGTCACACTGCTGGATGCGCTTCTGGCCCGCACCGCCCGTGCTGCCGCCACCCGCACCCTGCCGCCCGAAGCGGCCAAGGGCGAAGCGGCGCTGATCGAACGTTTGGCGCAAATCCCCGATGCGGCGTTGGTCTGGGCCGATCTGGCGCAGCATTTGGGCCTGCGGGCGCGCAAGGGCAAGGCTGTCAATCTTGACCCTGCCGCCCTTCTGATGGATATGCTTTTAAAGGTCGACGAGACGGCGGCACAGGTCGTCAACAGGTGACAAAATGAACGCCCCTTACGAACTGGTCGACAGCCACTGCCACCTTGATTTCGCCGATTTTGCCGAAGAGCGCGACGCCGTGATTGCCCGCGCGCGCGCCGCAGGCGTGACTCGCATGGTGACGATCTGCACCAAACTGCACCAAGAACCCGCCGTGCGGGCCATTGCCGAAGCCTATGAGGGCGTCTTTTATGCTGCCGGCACACACCCGATGAGTGCGGCCGCTGAACCCATGGCGACGGTTGACCAACTCGTGGCCCTTGCCCACCACCCCAAGTTTGTCGGCATTGGTGAGACGGGGCTTGATTACCACTACTCCGCCGACAGCGCCGAGGTTCAAAAAACCTCGCTGCGGGTGCATATTGAAGCGGCGCAAGAAACTGGCCTGCCGCTGATCATTCATGCCCGTGCGGCAGATGACGACGTTGCGGCGATCTTAGCCGAAGGGATGCTCACCAAGCCCTATGCTTGCGTGATGCACTGCTTTTCCTCGGGGCCAAATCTGGCCAAGGCAGCGCTTGAGATGGGATTTTATCTGTCGATGTCAGGCATTGCAACCTTTCCCAAAAGCAGCGAGGTGCGCGATATCTTCGCTGCAGCCCCCCTGAACCGCATCTTGGTGGAAACTGACAGCCCCTATCTGGCCCCGATCCCGTATCGCGGCAAACGCAATGAACCGGCCTATACCGCCTTTACCGCCAAAACGGGGGCTGTGATTTACGGTGTGACAGAGGCCGAGTTTGCCGCTGCAACCTGCGCCAACTTTGACCGCCTTTTCCATCGTGCCGCGCGCACGGCCAAGGCCGCATGATGGCAAGTTTGCGCTTTACCATTTTAGGCTGCGGGTCTTCGGGCGGGGTGCCGCGCCTTGGCGGCGATTGGGGCACTTGTGACCCGACCAACCCCAAAAACCGCCGCCGCCGCTGTTCGATGCTGGTCGAACGCATCGCGGGCGATGCGCGCACAAGGGTGTTGATCGACACATCCCCCGATATGCGCGAGCAATTGTTAGATGCGGGCGTGGGCACTTTGGACGGGGTTGTGTTTACCCATTCCCATGCCGACCATACCCATGGCCTAGACGATCTGCGCCAGATTGTGTTCAACACCGGCAAACGCCTGCCCGTTTGGGCCGATGGCGCGACGGAAAACGCGTTGATCGCACGATTTGGCTATGCCTTTGTGCAGCCCAAGGGGTCGCCCTATCCACCGATCCTTGAGCTGAACACCATGACCGATGCGCCCTTTGAGGTGACAGGCCCCGCAGGCCCCATTCGCTTTGCACCCTTCACCGCCGAGCATGGAGCGATGGCGGCTTTGGGCTTTCGGATTGAAACCTTGGCTTACCTGCCCGATGCCGTGGCCTTGCCACCAGAAAGCTGGGCCGCTTTGCAGGGGTTGGATGTTTGGGTGGTGGATGCGCTGCGCCGCAAGCCTCACCCGACCCATGCCCATTTGGACATGACTTTGGGCTGGATCACCCAAGCCAAGCCCATCCGCGCGGTGCTGACCAATATGCATCTGGATATGGATTACGAGACCCTGCGCGCCGAATTGCCCAAGGGGGTTGAGCCCGCCTATGACGGTATGACGATCACCTTAGACGATATCGCCTGACATGGGCCTGTTGTTGGACGTGATCTTGCCGGTCTTTGTCGTCATCGGCTTTGGCTACAGCATGGCCAAATGGGGCGGCATGAGTGAAAGCATGGTCGATGCGCTGATGTGGTTTGCCCAAAGCATCGCCGTGCCCGCCCTGCTGTTTCGCCAGATGGCGCTGATAGATCTGACAACCAGCTTTCACCCCGGCATGATCGGCAGCTTTTATGCCGGCGGGTTCTTGTGCTTTGCCGCTGGATTTTTTGGCGCGTGGAAACTGTTCAAAAGGCCCTTGGAAGAAGCTGTGACGACGGGCTTTGCCTGTATGTTTTCCAACTCTTTGTTGCTTGGCCTGTCCATCACCGAGCGCGCCTATGGGCCTGCGGCACTTAGCGGCAATTATGCCATCATCGCCATGCACTCACCGATGTTCTATGCCTTTGGCATCACCCTGATGGAACTGGTGCGGAGCCATGGGCAGGGGCTGTCTGGCCGTGCGCTGACAGTGAAGGTGGTCAAGGCTATTTTTAGCCAATCGTTGGTTCTGGCGATCACCTTGGGCTTTATCGTGAACCTGTCAGGGATTGCTCTGCCCAGCGCCTTGGATGCGGCTTCCGAAATGCTAGGCAAAGCGGGCCTGCCGGCGGCACTGTTTGGCTTGGGCGGCGTGCTGAACCGCTACCGGCCCGAGGGCGACGTGGGCCTGATCGCGCTCATCGTGGGCGTGTCTTTGGTGCTGCATCCGGTGGCGACCTATGGCTTGGCCATTCTGTTTCAACTGGATGTTGCTAGCCTGAGATCGGCCACAGTCACGGCGGCCATGCCACCCGGGGCCAATGCCTATCTGTTTGCACATCTGTATGCGACCGGGCGCAGGGCCAATGCCTCGGCCGTGTTGATCGCCACGGGATTGTCGATTTTCACGGCGTGGATATGGTTGCAGATATTGCCGTAGGTCTATGGGTTTAAATCTAAATCAGCGCGCACCGCGGGCATGGAAGATAAAGCCTAGAAAGTTCAGCAAGACCTGTGCCGCCAAAATCGCGGTCGATTGGCTGTGGTCGTAATCGGGCGCGACTTCGACCAAGTCTATCCCCACAATGTCATGCGCTTGCGCCACCTGCTGCAGCAATTCCAGCACCTCGTAATAAAGAAACCCGCCGTGGCTGGGCGTGCCTGTGCCGGGCGCGATAGAGGGGCAAAAGCCGTCGATGTCGATCGTCACATAAAGCCGCGCGCCTTTGGGGATGCGCGCGGCCACGCCCTGCGGGCCAAGGGCACGGAACTGGCGCACGGATAGAATGTCAGAGCCCATGGCGCGTGCGGCCTCATACCCATCGCGCGCGGTCGACGAGACGTTGCGAATGCCCACCTGCGTCATTCCCGTGACATAGGCCTTTTCCGCGGCGCGGCGGAGCGGAGAGCCGTGGCCCACCTTTACCCCGTGGCGTTCATCGACAAAATCCAGATGCGCGTCGATTTGCAGGATGTGGATCGGGCCTTGGTCAGCAAAGGCCTCGATACAGGGGATGTTGATGGAATGATCGCCACCAATCACCACGGGCAAGGCCCCCGCGCGCAAGATCGCCTGAACGCCTGTGCGGATATTGGCGTGGCTTTGCGCCGTGTCAGTGTGCACGATGTCGGCATCGCCGATATCGACGATGCGCACCGATTGCGGCAGGTAGGTCGCGTCATCTTCGTGGTCATAGGCCCCCGCATGGCCAAAGCTGAACAGGGTTGACGCTTCACGCACCGCGCGCGGGCCAAAGCGGGCGCCGGCGCGAAACTGGGTGCCAAAGTCATAAGGCGCGCCCATCACAGCGACGTCGGCGTCGATAGCGGACCAATCTTCGACATAGGGGCGTTTGCCAAAGGTGGCGATGCCCACAAAGGGCAGGTTCAAACGGCCAGTGTCGTAGCTATGCGCCATGGGTTTGCCTTTAATGCGGGGTTATGCCGCGCAATCGTTCTGATCTGCGGCGCAGCAACTCTACCGTGGCCAACAGCGCCACAGAAACGATCACCAAGATGGTGGCCACCGCAAGAATAGCCGGAGAGATCGCCTCACGAATGCCATTGAACATCTGACGCGGGATCGTTTGCTGATCGGGCCCTGCGATGAACAGCACGGCCACCACTTCGTCAAACGAGGTGACAAAGGCGAACAAGGCCCCAGAAATGATCCCGGGCAAGATCAGCGGCATCACGACTTTAAAGAACGTCGTCCTTGGGTTTGCCCCCAAAGAATGTGCCGCGCGGATCAGCGATTGGTCAAAGCCTGACAGCGTGGCGGTCACTGTGATGATCACAAACGGAATGCCCAAGACCGCATGCGCCACAATCACGCCCAGATGCGAATTGGCCAGGCACCCCTTTTCCGACAGGAACGGTCCGGTCAGAGTGGCAAACACGCTGTCGGGCGGCACGCAGGCTTGGGCGTAAAAGAAGCTCATCCCCACCGCGATGATGATGATCGGCACGATCATCGGGCTGACAAGGACCGCCATGATCAGCCCACGATAGGGCATTTCGGGGCGCGACAAGCCAAGTGCTGCAAGCGTGCCCAAAACGGTCGCCACAATCGTTGCCCACAGCCCGACCCAGAAAGAGTTCTTGGCGGCCTGCACCCATGTTGCGCGCTCCCAAACCGAAGCCCACCACGCGCTGTCACGCGGCGTTTCGGGCGATGGGTGGCCCAGCGTGAGCAGCGTGTCATACCAGCGCAGCGAATAGCCTTGCGGGTCAAAGGACAGCATCTTTTCGGTAAAGCTGAAATAGGGTTCAGCGTTAAACGACAGCGGCACGACGAGCAGGATCGGTGCGATTAGAAAGATGAAGATCAACGCGCAAATCACCAGATAGGCATAGTGCCAGATCCGTTCCAAAGGCGACGCATAAGTTGGAAGTGCCATGATATGCTCCTTAGCCCAACTTCAGTCGGTCAATGCCGACCAAGCGATCATAAATCCAGTACAACAGCAGGATCGCCGCCAGCAGCATGGCCGCGAGCGCTGCCGCCAGCGACCAATTTGATTTGCTCATGTGAAAGCTGATCAGGTTGGAGATCAGTTGCCCTTCGGCCCCCCCAACCAAGGCTGGAGTGATGTAATAACCCACAGCCAGAATGAACACCAACAGCGACCCTGCCGCTATTCCGGGCAAGGTCTGCGGCAGATAGATGCGGCGGAATGTGGTCCATGATGTGGCCCCAAGGCTGCGGGCGGCCCGCGCATAAGAGGGCGGAATAACACGCATCACCGAATAAAGCGGCAAAATCATAAAGGGCAGCAAGACATGCGTCATCGCAACGATCGTGCCCGTCATGTTGTACATCATCGACAGGCGGCCTTCGTTCGAGATAACCCCCAATGCCACCAGCGCGTCATTGACGATCCCTTGTTCCTGCAACAAAGCCATCCAAGCCGTTGTGCGCACCAAAAGCGAAGTCCAGAATGGCAACAGCACCAAAATCATCAAAAGCGACGATTTTGACATCGGCAACACCGCCAGCAGATGCGCCACCGGAAAGGCAAGCAGCATGCAAATCAAGGTGATGATGCCTGAGACAAGGAAGGTCTTGAAAAAGAGGTAAAGGTAGATCCTTTGTTTGTCGTCGCCCCGTTCCCATCCGGTTGCGGTCAGTTTGCGGTCGGCGGCGACCAGATAAAAATCGGTCGTCCATTTTGAAGCCGCCGATTCCATGCCATACCACAACGCAGGGTCGCCCCATGCGGGGTCTAGCTTGAGCATCGCCTCTTTGAACGGCGGTTGCATATCGCCCGCCTCGCGCGCGCCTTTCTTGAACAGGCTGATGCTGCCGGGCACGGTGTAGTTGATGCGAGTGCCCGCCATGCCGGTGTTCTTGTCGGCTTGCATTTGGGCAAGGTCTGTCACCAAGGCGGCAAAGGCGCCTTCGGGTGGGTTCATATGGTCAAACTCTGGGTTGGCCTGAAACCATGCGGTCAAGGTCGGCGAGGATTTTGATAGTCCGTCATGCTCGAACGACCGCTTCAACATATACCCAATCGGGATCAAAAAGGTCAAAAGCACGAATACCAGCAGCGGAAACACCAGCAAAAAGGCCTTGCGCTTTGAACGGGCTTGGGCGGCAACAAGCGCTTCGCGCAAGGGCCGGCCATCGGCGGTTTTCAAAAGCTCTGGTGTGGCCGGGATCATGCCGCATTCCTTCTTGTGCAAATTGGGCGCGGAGATTTCCCCCCGCGCCCTGCTTTGGGCTTTTGCCCGATTACTGCGACAACCAAGCCTGGAAGCGCTCGTTCAGTTCTGCGTCGTGGTCGACCCAGAATTCTGCCGATGACAGCAGAGCGTTGGTCAGGTTTGCAGGCGCGGTCGGCAGGTGCGGTGCCATCACCGTCTTGCCGTCCTTGTAGATGATCTCTTCAGCCATCGACGACTTGCGGGCCGGGCCGTAAGAGATTTGCTGAGCCGATGCACGCAGGCCTTCGGTCGAGGTGGCGAAGGCAATGAATTCCATCGCATCAGCCTTGTTCGGCGCGCCCTTCGGAACAACGAACATTTCGTTTTCGTAAACCTGACCATCCCAGACGATCTGGAAGGGCTTGCCTTCGTTCATCGCAGCGGCGAACAGACGGCCGTTGTAAGCGGTGGTCATGACAACTTCGCCGTCAGCCAGAAGCTGCGGAGCCTGAGAGCCTGCTTCCCACCAAACAACGTCAGCTTTGATGCTGTCGAGCTTTGCGAAAGCGCGGTCAACACCCTCGGGGGTCGACAGCACGGCGTAAACGTCCGCAACCGGAACGCCGTCACCGATCAAAGCAAATTCCAGAACAGCTTTGGCCGACTTGTGCAGACCGCGCTTGCCCGGGAACTTGGCCTGGTCAAAGAAGTCAGCAGCGGTCGCCGGTGCTGCGTCAGCGAACTTTGTGGTGTCATAGCCGTAGACGTTGGCCCAGATGTCGGTCGACACGGCGCATTCGGTCACAGCGCCGGGCAGGAAATCGTCAGCTGCGGGCGTGCCATCGGGGGCAGCCGGCAGGCTTGCCACATCGATCGGCTCCAGCATGCCTTCGTCGCAAAGACGAATGCCGTCGGCATATTCGACCGAGGCCACGTCAACGGTGACGTTGCCAGCTTCGACCATTGCCTTGATCGCCGGCGCGGGGTTGTCGCTGTCCACCATGATAGTGGCTTTGCCAGTGGCCGCAACGAAGGGCTTCACAAAGGCTTCAGTCTGGGCTTCGCCGTAGGCGCCGCCCCAAGACATCACCGTGATGTCGGCATTTGCCGCAAAGGCAAAGCCGGTCAGCGCGGTGGATAGGATCAGGATCTTTTTCATGCAACTCTCCATGTTGTACGGTGGTTTGGTTTGTTAGAGTTTCGTTTCTTGGTGGCCGATGGCATGGCCACACGTCTCAAGGGTCAAGCGCGCGGGCATCTTGGGGATGCCAGCCGACCTTGATCTTTTCGCCCGGCACCAAGACACGTTGGCCTTGGGCGTTGCGGGCTTTGATGACGAAATCGTCCGACCCTGCAACACGCAGACGGGTTCGGAAAAGATCGCCCATATAGATAAATTCCAGAACTTCAGCGTCGATCGTGTGCACGCCTGCGGGCATCATCTCGGGCTTGAACTCGACACGCTCGGGGCGAATCGACACAACGGTTTTCGCGCCAATCGTGGTGACGTTGACGGGGGTGGCGTCAATCACCTCGCCCGTGGCCAAACGCACAAGGCAGCGCCCGCCGCTGATATCTTCAATAACGCCCGCCAAGCGGTTGTTTTCGCCAATAAATTGCGCAACAAAGCTGTTGTCGGGACGCTCATAGAGGTCTTGCGGGGTCGCCAGTTGCTGGATGCGGCCATCGTTGAACACGGCGACGCGGTCTGACATCGTCAGCGCCTCGCCCTGATCATGGGTCACGTAAACCACCGTGATGCCAAGGCTTTCGTGCAGGTGCTTGATTTCAAACTGCATATGCTCGCGCAACTGCTTGTCTAACGCGCCCAAGGGTTCGTCCATCAAGACCAAAGCGGGGTCAAACACCAAGGCGCGCGCCAAGGCGATGCGTTGTTGCTGACCGCCAGAAAGCTGGGCAGGACGGCGGTTAAGGAAAGCCCCCATCTGCACCATATCCAAGGCACGCTTCACCTTGGCTTCGCGCTGATCGCGCGCCATGCCCCGCACTTCCAAGGGGAAGGACAGGTTTTCACCCACGGTCATATGTGGAAAAAGGGCGTAATTCTGAAACACCATGCCAATGCCGCGCTTGTGCGGTGGCACCTGGTTGATCGGGCGGCCATCCAGCGTGATCTCACCATGCGTGGCGGTTTCAAAGCCCGCCAGCATCATCAAACAGGTCGTCTTGCCTGACCCCGACGGCCCAAGCATCGTCACGAATTCGCCCTTGCCAATGACCAGGTTCAAATCCTTTACGACAAGCGACACGCCATCGTAGCTTTTCTGCACATGGTCGAACACGACAAAGGCCGTGCCTGCGCTCTGCGTGCCACCCAATTGAGCGCTAGACTGTGTCACCATCTTCTCCCCATCGTCGCGGCCGTTGGTCGGCCTTGTTGCTTATAAGTTAAGCCGTTGCCCAACCTGAATGCAATTGGCTTGCGCCTCAAGAAGGCTAGCCATGGCAAAGGCCCGCCAATCGGTCTTTTTACGCCGAATTTGTCGCTGGGAACGCCAAAGCGGTCAGAAATTAGGCGTTAGTGCAGCGATCAAGGGAACCCCGCGTGCAGTTGCCGACAGGTCTGTGACTGACGCCAAGCGATTCGTAACTAAGCGCGATGCTGCGCTGGGACGAACAGCCGTGTGCCGTCACTTGAGCGAGGATGGCAGCGACTTGCATCGTGAGTGTCTTGTGTTTGGGAAAACCCGGCCAGATTGGTGCGGATGAAAGGACTCGAACCTTCACTCCGATTAAAGAACAGCGACCTCAACGCTGCGCGTCTACCAATTCCGCCACATCCGCATTGATCTGGCCAAGATGAAGGGGGTGTAGCGTCAAGATCCGTCCTTGAAAAGGGGGATTCGGTGGGTTGTCTTTAACGTGCGCGACAGTGGCGGATGAAACCAGATCGCCCCTGTCGCAATCAGTCCAATCACGACCGCAAGCCAGAACACCAGTTGCGGATTCGCAGCGTCAAACAGCGCGTTCAACCTGCGCCCGGGCAAAAAGGTGAACACCCCGGCGCCGACCAAAGCCTGTAAGAAGAGCGCGCGCATTGCGCGACCGTGGGCAGTGAAATCGCGCCGAACGGCAGCACGCAGGGCGACAATCAGTCCAATCAATGTCGTCAGGCTGAGAATGTGAAGAGGCGAAAAAGGCCCGATCATTCCCACCGAATGAACAAAAAACGAGCTGAGCGATAAGCCCAGCATCGCGACCACCCAGGCCCGCCCCACCAAGCGATGCACCATATCGCGGCGACGGCGCAACAAAGCGATGGGGCCTAGAACAAGGGCCGGAAAGGCAAAGCCGATGTGGAATTGCACCGCCAAGGGCGCATCAGAAAGTGCGGTAACATCCATCATGAACCCTGCATATTGAGCGACATTTCCAAAACCATCGGCCTGTGATAGCCTGTGCCAAAGACGGTTTGGCAAGTTAGCGGCCACTGGTCCAACCTTGCTGCGTCAATTCAGGGATTTCTTCGTGAACCGCGCCCATCTGCATTTTACGCTGCGCAAATTGCGGGATAGTTTTCAACGGCCTGTCACGCTCGCCGTCTTGGCAGGTGTCGCCATTGTGGTGGGCGTATCGGGTCCATTTGACACGATCCGCGCATTTGAATTGCCCGCCCGCTTGGCCTATTGGGGCGTCGTTGTGCCTTTGACTTACGCCGCCGGACTGTTTGGAAGCGCCTTTGTGGGGCCGATCTTTGCCCTCCATGCGCAGACCCGTTCGGCAAAGATGGCCCAAATCGCGGGGCGCAGTTTGGGATCGGCGCTTACGGTCAGCCTGATACTTGCGGGCTTGCATGCGCTACTAGGTCTTGCATTTGACCTGCATTCTTTGATCTTGGGTTTTGTCGCTGTCTATCTGATCTGCCTGACAATCGAAACAGTCAGCGAGGTGATTGCGGCAGAAGCGCGGGGCAAGGGCCCAAGTGGTCGTCTTTCCGCAGATACAGCCCCGCCAATTCTGGCGCGTCTGCCATTGGACAAACGTGGCACATTAGTGGCGCTAAGTGTGCAAGATCATTATGTTGAAGTCGAAACGACCAAGGGAAAAACCCTGATCCTGTTGCGCTTGTCCGACGCGATTGGCGAATGCGCCCCGATCAAAGGACTGCAAATCCACCGGTCTTATTGGGTGGCGCAGGATCAAATTGTCAGTGCCCGGCGCATTGGAGAGGCAGCGGTGGTGGTGACGGCGACGGGCGTGAAATTGCCAGTGGCGCGGTCGAGATTGGGCATAGTACAGGCGGCGGGATTGTTGCCGCGCAAAGGATAGGGCTTGGTGAACTGGTCAAATCTTGCGGGCCTTGCGCCTTACGCCGAAACCTTGGCCGCGATGGAGGCTCACGTCGCCGCCATTGCCGCTGGCACAGCGCCAGAGGCGGTTTGGCTGTTGGAACACCCGCCGCTGTATACTGCGGGCACCTCGTCAAGGGTTGAAGATTTGACCGACCCCACCCGCTTTCCCGTTCACATCGCAGGTCGGGGCGGGCAGTATACCTACCACGGCCCCGGCCAACGTGTGGCTTATGTCATGCTAGACCTGAACAAACGTGGGCGCGATGTGCATCAGTTTGTCACAGCGCTTGAGGCTTGGGTGATTGGCACTTTGGCGACCTTTAACGTCAAAGGCGAACGCAGGGCTGGCCGTGTGGGGGTTTGGGTCACGCGGCCCGATCAGCCCGCCAATGCTGACGGCACGGTGCGCGAGGATAAGATCGCGGCCATCGGCGTGAAGCTGCGCCGCTGGGTGAGCTTTCATGGCATCTCGATCAACGTCGAGCCCGACCTAAGCCATTTTTCCGGCATCGTGCCTTGCGGCATTCGCGATCACGGCGTCACTTCGCTGGTCGATCTGGGCCTGCCCGTCACAATGTCCGATCTGGACGCCGCCCTTTTGGCCGAATTCCCTCGGCATTTTCCCGAATAGCTTACGGGCTTGTAAAAACGACCTTGGGGGTTGTCGGAATTAGATGCAGTGGGACAAGCCAAAGGGAAAAATGCAAAAAAAGTCACGCTAGCCAGACAATTTCGCGTGTCAGACCCAAGTCTGACATTGCCCTAATGCTGCGTGCAAACTAAACACTCAAGCAATCGGGGCAAAGTCACCAACGACCGCGCGCCGAACCTGACACGCAATACACGGGAGACGCCAATGGCTGACGCAGCCCTCCATGGCCACGACCATGACCATGAGCACAAAGGGTTCTTTACCCGCTGGTTCATGTCGACGAACCATAAAGACATCGGGATCTTGTAT
>CAMAYO010000054.1 GCA_945862465.1 Pseudorhodobacter antarcticus
AGGCCCATGGAATGGCCAACAGGCACGCGAAAGCCGCCCTTAGGGTTCAGGGCAGGACCCACATCGCGGCGGTCGATTTGCAAGAAATGCGAAATGTCCCATTCCTGCACCGCCCCATCGATGCGGGTCACAGCCCAACAATGCCCGCTGGTGCAAACGCCACCTTCGGGAAAGAAATAGCCCGTGACATATCCCGCCTCGACCCCGATCGCGCGAAGCGAGGCCAAAAGATAGGTGTGAATGTCAACGCAAGACCCTTCGGTCAACCCTGATGCCAAATGCGGCACATGATCAAAGCCATCATAATACTTGGCTTGCGGGTGGCCATAGACGAACTTTTCCGCAACGCCGCGCGCCACGCGGATGGCACGGGTCAACGCATCACCGTCGCCCGCCGTTTGCATCGCCTCGTCACACAGCGCCTGCGCAGCTAGGGTGTGGCGTGAGGCGGCGGGGTGAAAGATCGCCTCCGGGTAAGCGCCAGACTGATTGGCATAGTCATAGCGAAAGGTCACTTCGGCAGCATCGGGGCTGACAAGCAAAACCGTTTGGCCAGAAGACGGCTCGGTCAGGTGCTTCACGCTGCCGCCAGTTACGGTGCAGCCAAGGCAAACCGCGGCGGGAGAGGACAGGCCCGCGGGGGCGAATATCGGCCCTTGGGTTCCTGTGACGGTGATATCAACGCCGTAATTCAAGCACGAACACCTTCTGTCGTGCCGATAAACCGGGTGCGGATCAGGCCAGACAGCCAGTCGATCAGATAGACCATGGCGATGATCAAGAAAATGATCGACCATGCCTGATCCCACATATAGGCCTGAATGCGGTCTGACAGCAAAAAGCCAATACCCCCAGCCCCGACAATCCCAAGAATAGTGCCCGAGCGCACATTGGATTCAAAATTGTACAGCGTGATCGACAGCAAGATCGGCAGCACTTGCGGCAAAATCGCAAAGCGCACTGCCTGCGCGCTAGAGCCCCCAGCTGCCACGACCCCCTCCACCGGTTTGTGAGAGGCGTTTTCGATGGCCTCGGAATACAGCTTTGCAAAGACGCCAATTTCCGCGACAGCAATGGCCAGCACACCGGGCAGCGGCCCCAAACCAAAGGCGCGGATGAAGATCAGCGCCAGGATCAGCGTCTCAAAAGACCGGATCACATCAAACCCGCGCCGGAAACCAAGGCGCAGCCAATTCATCTTATTGATCGTCTTGGCCCCCATAAAGGCCAAAGGAAAGGCGATAAGTGCCCCCAGCAACGTGCCCAAAAATGCCATGGCCAGCGTTTCGCCCAAGCCGTTCAGAATGTCGCCAATCTCTGACCATTCTGTCCAGATATAAGGCGGGAACATAAACCCAAGCACATTGATGAACCGATCCACCCCGGAAATAATCCGCAGCGGCGAAAAGTCGAAGTCGTAAAGGCACCAGCCGAACAGCGCGAAAAAGGCGGACCAAAGCGCGATCTTGCGCAGGCGTTGTGGCAGTGGTGCGCGAAAGGCCAGTGGCATTTGCGCTTTGGCCGCGGCGATTTCGGCGGCGGTTACTTCCGGGGCGGACATCAGCGCACTCCCAATCCGATAAAGCGGTGCCGCAGCTTTTCTGACCCGTAGTCGATCAGCATGACGGTCGCGAAGATGATGACGAACAACGCCGAAAGATCGGTGTATTCTTGCAAACTGACCGCTGTGCGAAACTCTTGTCCCAAACCGCCTGCCCCAACATACCCGATGATCGACGAGGAGCGGACGTTGATTTCAAACCGCAACAGAGTGTAGCTGATGATGTTGGGCAAGACCTGCGGCACAGCCCCGAAACGGATTTGCTGCGCCCAGGTTCCGCCCGCAGCCTTGATGCCGTCAAGGGGCCGCATGTCGATGTTTTCGTTGGCTTCCGAGTAAAGCTTACCCAAGGCCCCTATGCAATGCAGCGCAATTGCCATCACCCCCGCCAACGGGCCGATGCCAAAGCTGAACACAAAGATCAAAGCCCAGACCAGATCAGGAACGGTGCGGGCAATCTCTAAAAAGCGCCGGGTGAACCACAAGATCCACTTGTTGGGCGCTAAATTGCGGGCGGCCGGAAAGCTGAGAAGAAAGCCGCCAACGACGCCAAACACCGTGGCCATAAAGGCGATGAGGATGGTTTCCACCAGCAGCACAGCCCAAGTGCGCCAAGCCCAAAACCACGATCCCAGATCAGCGCCCAAATTGGCCCAAGACAGCGACGGCATGGTTTTTTCCAGATATTCCCCCAAACGCGGCAGCCCGGCCGGGATGATCCAACGCTCTGCCCGTGAGCCATCGCTGAGCGTGACTTGGGTAATTTTGAAAAAATCGCTCAAATAGGATGAGGCGAAGAATAAAACCAAAAGCCCCAGCGTCGTCAGGGCCCAAGTTGCCCGTGATCTTGCCCGTGCCACCGCATAGGCCGCTTCGAACGCCTGCACGGCGGGAGATAGGGAAAGCGAGGTCATAAGCAGCCCATCAAATACGGAAACGGCGGCCCCGAAGGGCCGCCGTCTGATTGCGTAAGATTAGCTCTTGCGGTTTGCTTTGATCCAAGCGCGCATTTCGATGATCCACTGGTAACGCTCGTGGTTCACTTCGATATAGCCTTTGTCGGTCGAGGTTTCGCCGCCAGTGATTTCTTTGTAAACTTCGGGCGCGGCGGTCGGCAGGCCCATCAGCGCGGCCTTGACTTCGTCGATCATCGGCTGGGGCAGGTTGTTGCGGGTGGTGATCGGGCCGTTGGTGATTTCGGGCGATTGCCAGATCACGCAAACTTCGCCGTCTTTGATCATGCCCTTGGTGACCATCAACTGATAGACGCCCGAGGTTTCGTTGTCTTGATAGGTGGCAGCGGCGTCGAACTGCTTGTTGACCACACCCTGCACGCCAGCCTCGTGGCTGCCCGAGAAGGGAACGCCCGAGAAGAAAGTTTCCGGATCATAGCCTTGCTGAACAAGGTTATAAAGCGGAACGGCATAGCCCGAGGTGCTGTCCGGATCGGCGAATGCCAGAACTTTGCCCTTCAGGTCGTCGATCGTTTTATAGCCCGAGTCGCAGCGCACGGCGACGATGCTGTAATAGCCGGTCGCACCGGTCAGGCTTTCGGTTGCCAAGATCGGCTGAACGCCGCCTTCCGAGGCGGTGTAAGCAGCGGCATAGGCGGAAGAGCCCAGATAAGCGAATTCGATCTGGTCAGCGGCCAAAGCTTGGATCACGCCGTCATAGTTGCCAGCGGTGAAAATCTCGACGTCAACGCCGAGGGTCGTTTCCATATGGGCTTCAAAACCCTTCCAGCGGGCCAGACGGTCTTGCTCGTTTTCACCCGACAGGATGCCGAACTTGACGGTCTTGTAATCGGCCTTCCAGTCTTGCGCGAAAGCGGGCACAGCGGCCAGCAGGATCAGGGCGGTGGTTGCAAACAAACGCATAGGGACAACTCCAGTTGGGATGGGGAAAATCATGCCGGCACGCGGACGCGCGCGGCGGTTGAGGTAACGGCTTCGTTGAACTCGGCCAGACCATCGCTGCCGTAGATGTCGCGGACGACATCGTCGGTCAGTTGCAGGGCTGATCCGTCGAACATCACCCGGCCATCACGCATTGCAACAATGCGGTGGCAATATTCGCGGGCGGTATCAAGGGTGTGCAGGTTCACCAAAACGGTCAGGCCGTCTTCGCGGTTGATGCTGCGCAAGGCTTCCATCACGCGGGTGGCATTGCCGGGATCAAGGCTGGCAATCGGCTCGTCCGCCAGCATGATGCGGGGGTTTTGCACCAAGGCGCGGGCAATCGCCACACGCTGCTGCTGACCGCCCGACAAAGTTCCCGCGCGTTGCAGCGCAAAGGGGGCCAGATCAAGCCGGTCCAGGGCACGAATGGCGATCGTGCGTTCGGCATCGGTAAAGCGCATCGCCATCGAGCTGACAAAGCCGTGGTCGGCCAACCGGCCAACCAAAACATTCGTTAGCACGTCCAACCTGTCCACCAGATTGAACTGTTGAAAGATCATCGCGCAATCGCGCCGCCAGTTGCGCAAATCACGGCCCTTCAGCGCCGTGATATCGCGGTCACCAAAGCTGATCTTGCCCGTTGTCGGCTCGATCAAACGATTGATCAGGCGCAGCAGGGTCGATTTCCCCGCACCCGATCGCCCGATCACGCCAACAAACTGGCCAGACGGTATATCAAGCGATACATTGTCCACCGCGCGGGTAGACCCGAAACTGCGCCCAAGACCGGACAAGGAGAGAGTGTAGTTTTCCATGAATTCGATGCTGGGCCTTGCCTGTAACAGCGCCGTGTCGTCGGGGTGAAAGTTATCTGCCGGAATCTTGACGCTGCAGTAACGGGGGCGTGAAGCTTGGCGCTGTGTCACTCAGCCGTCACCTGTGCACGTCACGATAGCCCTTAAGCAAAACGCCGTAGCGTGCCGCGCCATGGCGCGCTAAAGCAGTTGGGCCAGACTGCCTAACACGGCATAGGAGATCACGATGTTTGACGCCGAGGACGCCGGATTTAACCTGATCGGCGGGAGAATCGTCACGCCGCAGGGCATCATCGACGGCACGGTCGAGGTTGAGGCAGGCCATATTGTCGCAGTGCGCGCCGGACAGCGAGCGGGCGGGTCGGGGCTGGATATGGGTGCCGACTACCTAATTCCCGGCATCATCGATCTGCACACCGATCATATCGAACGCCATGTCTTTCCGCGCTCGGGTGTGATGTGGAACTATCTGAACGCGCTGATGGCCCATGACGGGGTGGTGGTGAGCGGCGGCACAACCACCGTATTTGACAGCCTATGTGTCGGCGAATCGATCAAACAACCCGAACGGTCTACCATGCTGGCCCCATTGGTTGCCGCGTTAGAGAAGGGGCAAAAAGAAAACCTGTTTCGCGCCGATCACTTGCTGCATTTGCGCTGCGAAATATGCGACCCCGACACCGTATCCCTGACCGAGGCGCTGATCCAAAGCCCGCTGGCGCGGGTGGTTTCGGTGATGGATCACACCCCTGGCGACCGCCAAAGCCCCGATGCCGAACGCTGGCTGGTGCATATGGCGCGCGAATTGGGCCTTGATTTGCCCGAAGCCCGCGAAAGGATGACCGAACTGCTAGACCGATCGGCCCGCGTTGGCGTTCAAGTGCGCGCCCATGTAGTGGCGCGCGCCCATGCGGCCGGCCTGCCGATCCTAAGCCATGATGACCGCACCGCAGAACAGGTCGATCAGGCGCATGCCGAAGGTATCAGCGTTTCAGAATTTCCCACCACGATGCAGGCCGCCCTGCGCGCGCGCGCTTTGGGTGTGGCCACGATCATGGGCGCGCCCAACTTGCTGCGGGGTGGTTCCCAATCGGGCAATGTAGCGCTGCGCGAGGTGTTGCAGGCTGACCTGTGTGACGCGCTGTGTTCCGACTATGTGCCGCGCAGCCTGTTGGATGCAGCCTTTATGATCGGCGAGGATGACACCCTGCCGCAGGATTTGACCAAGGCTGTGGCCATGGTGTCAGAGGTGCCTGCGCAGATGGCAGGGTTGACGGATCGCGGAAGGATTGCCCCAGAATTGCGCGCAGATCTGGTTCGGGTGCGGAGGATCGGCACGCATAACCATGTGGTGGCCGTGTGGCGGCAAGGGCGGCGCGTGCTTTAGGCCGCGCACCCCAGCGGCACAGACCCATCCGAGTAGATCATAGCCCCATGACGCAACGTCGCGCGGACATGGCCTATGCCAGTGTCATCGGCAATCACTAAGTCGGCCAACAGCCCCCCCGCTATGGCACCGCGGTCCGACAGGCCCAGCGCACGCGCAGGGTTCATCGTGGCAAGGCGTGTTGCCCCCACCAGCCCCTGCGGATCGGCCTTGGCCAGTTCCAACACGGCGGGTAGGATGGCCGAAGGGTGGTAATCTGACGCCAAAATGTCCAACAGCCCCAAGCCATGCGCGTCGCGGGCCGATAGGTTGCCCGAATAAGACTTGCCCCTCAGCGCATTGGGCGCGCCCATCGCTGTGGCCAAGCCACGCGCGCGCGCTTCGGTTGCGGCTTCGACTGTCACGGGAAATTCGCTGATGGAAGCGCCCAGCGCCTGCATCAAGGCGACCTTTGCTACGGTGTCGTCATCATGGCTGGCCAAAGCCACACCGTGGGCGGCGCAAATGTCAGAAATGGCGCGCAGCGTCGCCGTCATATCGCCGGCGGTTGACCGTCGGCTGGCAATGCGGCGCGAAACCTCGTCTTCTGCTTCGGCTTGGCTTAAGCCCTTATCGCGCGCAATCCGCGCCACATGCGCCTCAAGGTCGCGGTATTGGCCCTGACCGGGGGTGTGGTCTGTCAACGAGACCAGATCAACCGAGCCTTCAGCGATCAGGCCTTCGACAACGCGCAGGGCATCTGGAAAGGTGATTTCAAAGCGGGCATGCACACGGTGGTCAACCTTAAGTACAGTGCCCATCGCCTTAAGCGTGCGGATGATGGCAGAGGTGTTGTCAAAATGGCGGATATGGCCATAGGCCGAGGCGGGGTTGAACGACAAAGCCGCATAGGCCGTGGTCACCCCTGCCACCGCAAGGCGACGGTCCAGATCGCGCAGGCCCAGTTCCATGGGCATGCGCACATTGGGGCGCGGTTCAACTTCGCGCTCGATCATGTCGCCGTGCATGTCAACAAAGCCGGGCAACAGCAGCAACCCGTCGCCAAATAGCGCGGCGTCTGGCACCGGGGTGGCGGCAATCTCGGCAATTCGGCCCGCTTCGATGCGCACAGAGCCATGGTCCAGCACCCCATCAGGGGTGACTACGCGGAAATCAGACAGCCACATCTTCGCTTACCTCGCTTGTCGTCAGTTCAATGTCGCGGTCAATCAGGTCGGCCACGTCGCCCGGGTGATGAAACACTCCGATCATCGCCACACCCTGTGCCTTGAGGTCCCCCAGTCTGCGCACCAGTGCCGCCCGCGCGCCCACATCAAGCGAGGCGGTGGGCTCGTCCAGCAACAACAGGCGTTGGGGCAAAATCAGGGCGCGGGCCAGATTGATTTTTTGTTGCTCACCGCCCGAAAAGGTGGTGGGATAGGCCCGCCATAGATCGCGCTTCACACCAAACTCGTCCAGCCAACGGCGCGCTTCCTTGAGCGCATCGGCGGCGGCCACCCCCGCCCGGCGCAGGGGTTCGGCCACGATGTCTTCGGCCGCCACGCGCGGCCTTGCGATCAAAAACTGCGTGACAAAGCCAATCTCGCGCCGCCGCAACAGGGCAACGTCAACATCCGCCGCCCGAGCAAGGTCAATGCGGCCTTCGGTGGTGTGATACCAAATATGCCCAGCGCGCGGCAGATAGCTGCGGTAAAGAGTGCGCAACAGCGTGGATTTGCCCACGCCGTTTGGCCCGCGCAACAGCAGAAATTCTCCGGCCTGAAGGTCAAAGCTGATGCCATCAAAGGCCATCAGCCGCTGCCCAAGGTGGTGCATCTCGAAATGTTTGCACAGGTTTTGCACCTGTAGAACAGGGGTCATGACTGCCTCACAATTTTGCATGGACAAGTTGCTGGGTGTATTCATGCTGGGGGTCTTGGAATATCTGGTCCGACAGGCCCTGTTCCACCACGCGGCCGCGCCGCATCACCATGACGCGGTCGGCCATGGTGCGGATCACGCCCAGATCGTGGCTGACAATCACCATCGTGATTGCCCTGTCTCTTTGCAGGCGCTTAAGCGTATCAAGCACCAAGGCTTGCACAGATACATCCAGCCCGGTGGTCGGCTCGTCCAGCAGCAAAAGGGCGGGTTCCAGCGCAATCGCCTTGGCCAGCTGCACGCGCTGTTGCATGCCGCCTGACAGTTCGATCGGGCGGGCGTCCATCCGATCCAGCGGAAATTCCGATGCCTCAAGCGCCGTGCGACCGCGGGCGCGCAGGGCGGCAAAGCTGCGCTCTCCGGCGATCAACAGACGTTCGGCCACGTTGCCACTGGAGGTGTGCTGCATCAGCAAGCCTTGATGCGGGTTTTGGTAGACGATGCCGATGCGCGTGGCGCACAGCATCCGGCGGGCAAAGCGGTCAAGCCCGAACAGGTTTCCAGCCAAGTCCGGCAGTGCCAATCGATAATCGCCAGTGTCGGGCGTATCTTCCAGGTTCATCATGCGCAGCAGGGTCGATTTGCCCGACCCGCTTTCGCCCACAATCCCCAGCACCTCGCCGGGATAGGCCAAGGCAGACACATCTTGCAACGCCACCACATCTCCGTAGCGGCGCGACACGCCCGTCATAGTCAACAGGGGCGGTGTCGTCATCAGTTGCGGTGGCAAAAGGCTAAGGGTTTGGGTCATGCCAATTGTCCGTTCTGATACCATGTGGCCCCGATCCTGTCGGCCTCGCCCTCGGCCTGACGGATGGCCTTGATGCCCAGATGACTGTCTGACACTTCAAAGGCTGATCCGCCGTTGTCCTGCGGGATTTCATTCATATAGAATCCGCTGACGCCCGAACGATGGCATGTGAGCGCACCGTGGTCTTCGACCTTGAAGGGCACGTCAGAAAAGACCAAGGGTTCGACCTTGGTAAAGGGCGGCACAGCATAAAGCCGCTTTTCGCGGCCTGCCGACAAAAAGGTCAGATGCTGCGCCATGTGCAGTTTGGGCACATCCCAGCGCGGAATGGGCGAGGGTGTCATCACATGCCGACCGTTCACCAATGAGGGATAGGCCGCCCCCTCCATAATTCGGCCAGAGCGCACGATTCGCTCGTATAGGATCAGCCATAACCGCCCATAATCCGCATCGGCGTGCATCTGGCGGGCAATGCTCATATTCGGCTCTACTGGGCGCAAAGGCTCGGGGTTGGGCACTTGCAACACCAGTATCTGGCCGGCATGCAGCCGTTCTTCTGGGATACGGTGGCGGCTTTGGATCAGGCTTGCGGCCAGCGTGTCCCAAGTTTCCGCAGCGCCTGAAACTTTCGAAAGAAAGGAGCGAATCGAAGCGGCATTCACGCTGTCATCTGCGCCTTGATCAATCACCTTGACCACGGACGAGGGTTTCAACAGCGTCAGCGTCACCTGCAAGCCCCCCGTGCCCCAACCCCGCGCCATTGGCACTTCGCGGCTCGCATAGGGCATTTGGCACCCCGGCACAGCGATGGCTTTCAGCATCTTTCGGCGCAATTCGCGCTTGGCCGAGGCATCAAGAAAACCGTAAGACATTGGCTGCCAAGCTTTGGTCAGATTAGCGATGCTCATGTGGGAACCTGTTCAGATTGAGGGGCCGCAGCGGTCTTGGCCCCGCGCAACGCATCGAGTGAGGATTGGAAGGTCACGTAATGCGGCAGCTTGAAGTGGATGCAAAAGCCCGACGCCTCGACCGGTTCGGTGTGGTACAGGAAGAACTCTTCCTCGACTGGTGATCCTTTGGGGGCAGCGGCGGCGTTCAGGTCTAGGGTGGCGCCGGAAATCACTTTCACTTCGTTCCAGCCCAAAGTGGCGCAAAAGCCAAGGCTGAGTTGGCCGGATTTGCCCTTTGATGTCACCTCGGCCTGACTGACTTTGACACGGCCTGCCGAAAACACCGTGCCGCGCGGATGGGTCACGCGCACCTCGGCCTCGGCCAGACGCAGTTCGTTGACGGTGGGATGGGCGTTGCCATAGCCGCGCATTGCGGCATAGCCCAGCGTCAGCATGCCGCCTGTATCAGCCCGCGCAAGGCTTTGCAGGGTATGGGCGCGTTTGGCTGGGAAAAGCAGCGGCTCGCGCGTCAGGTCGGGGATGGCGTCGGGGGCGACTTCGGTGCGTGCGGGGTCAGCCACCAAGCCCTGCGCCTTTTGCCATGCTGCGAGCGAGGGTTGATGCGCAGGCGCAGCGATGGCTGCAGGGGTGACGGGCGCGGGGCAATAGGGGCGTCCTTGCAGCACATCGGTTGCCAACAAACGGTGCGCATAATCCAGCGTTGGCCCAAGGATTTGCCCGCCCGGAATATCCTTGAACGCTGCCGAGATGCGGCGGTGGGTGAATAACTGCTCTTGGCGAACTGGCTCGGCAATGGCCAAACGCGGTTGGGTCGTGCGCCAAGCGCGCAACAACAGCACCGCTTCGTAAAGATCGCCGCCCGCCTGTGCCAGCGCCAAAGCGGCAAGGTCAGGTTCGTAAAGCGAGGCCTCGCCCATGACCCGATCAATCAGCATAGGCAAAGCCCGGCGCACGGCATCGACGCGGGTGGCGTCAATCTGGCCTAGTTCGGCGCGGTAAAGCCGTTCGGCTTGGTCAATGGCGCGCGCACCACCCCGTGTTGCGACATAGGCCATCACAGCACCTCAATCAAAGTGGAGCGCGGCAGTCCGATGACAGACGTGCCGCAGATGAAGAACATATCAAACCCCGCAGGATAACGGGACCGTGCCGCCCGCAAGGCCCATAGACCGGGGACAAGCCCGCCCAGAGTGATCTCTGATGACGTCTCGATCCCCGGCCCGGTCAGACGCAGCTTTTGGCCCTCGCCAAACCGCGCAAAGGCCACAACTGTGGCTCCATCGTCTGGATAAAGCGCTGATCCAACGGGAATTTGTTCCAAATTTTTTAAGCCTTCGGCCCTGTCTAGCCCCAAAAACGCATGGTCGGCGGCTGCGGCAGGCACCAATGCCGCTCCAGTAAAGGCCACAAAATGTGACAGGTCGGGATCATCGCAAAACACCTTGCACTCGCGGTCAACCAGCGCCTCTGCCAGGCCAGCCATGCCTGAAGCGGGCAAGGTTTGCACCGTGCCAGGCCGCGACAGTGCCCACATCAGTGCTTCAAACGTGGCATTGGTGCGCGCTTCAAAGGCGTCGGGCACAGGAACCGATGCGGGGACAGGGCTTTGGGAAAGTGCCGTCATCAAAAGGTCTCCATGTCAACGCGGGTGGCTTCGATCGCGCGCAGGCATTCGGTGTCGGCTGCCGCTTGGGCTGCGGCCTCGGATTGCAAAAAGGCGCTGATGGCAGGCGTTTGGCCAAGGCACGCGATGGCGGCATCCACCACAGCCATGGCCATCGCGCGTTCAAGATCGCGGCCCACGATCATGCCGTATCCCTCGCCCCCGGTGGCGCGCAGATGAGCTTCGGCCACCAAAACCTCGCCCAGATGAAAGTCTGTGCCCTGTACGGTGTCGCGCATGGGAAGCATGACTAGACCGGTGCGGCTTTGCACCACCTCGACCGCGCCCAGCAGGGACAGCAACGTTTCGGCCAGGGCCATCAAGCGGGCGGCATCCGCGCGCGCCAGCACATCCAACAGGCGGCCATGATCAAGCGGCGGATCGTCGGTCTTGGCTTGGTCAAACATCGTTGGTTCCTTTCGGGGCCCGTTGCCCCTCGTCGGGATTGTCAAAGGTGAACTGCACACGGTCACCGGCCCAGACCGCTTCAGAATGGCCAATCGGGCGACCTGCCGCATCTACGTCGGTTTTTTGCACCACCATCACCGGCTGATCGGGATGTTGAATCAGCAAGCGCGCCTCTTCGGGATCGGGGCGGCGGGTGAAGACAACGGTGCGTTTGCGAAAATAATCGGCGATACCGTAGGCGCGGTAGACATCGGTGATGGACTGCCCAGCCCCCCTGCGCGCCGCAAGATCAGGGAACAGAGCGGCAGAATGATACGACATCCCGATGCTGATCGGCACGCCGTCCGCCAATCCGCGGCGCAGCACACGATGCACGCAGTCGCCTTGCTCAATGTCTAGCACCTTGGCCAACCAGTCAGGCGCAGGCATAAGACAGTCAGAGATTTGCTCGCCCGCAGGCGCCACGCCTTGCTCTAGCAGATTCTGGCGAAAGCGCGTGCGCCTGCCGATGTGGTAATTGATCAGGGGGGCCGCCTGCACAAAGGTGCCGCGACCCTGTTCAACGCGCAGTTTGCCTTCGGCAGCCAAGACCGCCAAGGCGCGGCGCACCGAATGCCTGCCTGTCTGGAAAGACAGACATAGGGCTGCTTCCGTGGGCAGTTGCGCGCCCGGCACCAGCTGACCTGCAGAGATATCTGCGGAAATTTGGTCGTGGATGGTTTTCCAGTTTTCTCGTCCCATCCCGCCCTGCCAGAAGTCATTCGAATGACTTTTCGATAGCTGCTAGGTGTGACGGAAGCGTGACGTCTGGGCGACATTTTCGCGCATCGAACGGATGCGAGCCCAGAAGCTCAGGCTGGGCCGTGCCACAGATAAACTGCCAGCGCGACCTTCTTCAACGCCCTCTCATGCCGAAGCACCCGATGACGTCCCAAGTGCAGTTCAATACCTCGCAAGTGAACGGCTATTGTGAAAGCTTCAATCCACGGCTCAAAGACGATCTGCGCCGAGGTGTCTGTGCTTATCTTCATCCGAAATCCTCTGATGCGCCTTACTGAACCGCCCCGCGTCTTTCTGAATAACCACTTGGCCCACGAACGCCACATGGTTTAAACGCGCAATCGGGTCGGCACAAATAGGTGTAAGGCCCATTGCCCGAACTTGACCAAATGACATAAGGTCAAGCCGCTGCCTTAATCGGCGTGGCGCCTGCCCCACTTGATAGGGGGGCTATGGAAGGCCCGAGGATGATAGCGGGTGGTCGACGGTCTTTAAGACATATGCTGTTTTAGGCTGCGCTTGCCGCCGCCTATCAGAATGCACCTTTGTTGCCCTAAGGCCAACGCTTGTCACCTCAACCTCATGCAAACGACACCGACGTGTCACGTCGCCCCGCTAGTCTGTGCCCTATCACAAGTTAGGAGAGTGACATGACCAGCCCCGTGATAGGTGCCGCGTTGACCAATGCCGAATTGGCCGTTTATCAAAATTGGATTTTGGAAAAAGACCGTGATTTGGAACTGCAAAGCTTCGTCGGAGCGGCCGTGCTGGACGATGACTGGACGCCCTTGGCCGACGAGGTCAAACACCTGCTGGCGGGTTACAAGGGCCGCATGGGCATTCATGGCCCCTTTTGGGGCTTTACCATCGACACGCAAGATCCCTTGGTGCGCGCTGTGGTGCAAAAGCGGCTGGGTCAGGGCCTAGATGTTTGCGCCGCCGTGGGCGGCACGCATATGGTGGTGCATTCGCCCTTCACCACATGGGATTTCAACAATCTCGATGGCAACACAGGCGCGCGTGACAAGATGTTCACCCGCGTGCATGAGGTGATGGCCCCCATCGTCAAACGCGCGGAAACTTTGGGCGTGACGCTGGTCTTGGAAAACATCGAAGACATCAACCCCGCCGACCGCAAAGAGTTGTGCCAAAGCTTTGGCAGCTCTGCCTTGCAACTGTCGATCGACACGGGCCACGCGCAGTATGCGCATGGGTCAACCGGTGCGCCGCCGGTGGATTACTTTGTCCGCTCTGCCGGTGAGATGCTGGCCCATGTTCACCTGCAAGATGCCGATGGTCACGCCGACCGGCATTGGCAGATTGGCCAAGGCAACATTTTGTGGCCGTCAGTTTTTGCGGCTATTGCCGCCCTGCCCGTGAAACCGCGCCTGATTTTGGAACTGGCCAACAAATCTACGATCCCGGCTTCGATGGCCTATCTGCAGGCGCAAGGATTGGGGCAATGACCGATACGCTGAAATTTGTGGTGATGAGCGATCTGCACTTGGTGCGCGAGGGGGAAACTTCGATGTCGCTTGACACTGCCGCGCGGCTTGAAGCCGCAGTAGCCTGCTTGAACGACCGCTATGCCGACGCCGATTTTGTCATCATCGCCGGTGATCTGGCCGATGAGGGCGAGGCGGAAGCCTACGAGCGCCTGAAAACCATCACTGCGGGCATTAGGGTCCCCACCTATATCACCTTGGGCAACCACGATGACCGCCCGACCTATCTGAACGTCTTTGGCGCGCATCACGCGGATGAGACGGGCAAGATCAACCATGTGATCGACGTCAAGGGCTACCGCGTCATCGTGCTGGATTCATCAGAACCGGGGCGCGTGGACGGGGTTTTAACGGCACATCAGATGACATGGCTAACGTCCCGCTTGGCTGAAGCCGCAGATCGCCCCGTGATCGTGGTCTTGCACCACAACGCAAACGCGCTGCACATCGCCGCCGACACGATCAAGATTCATGACGATGCGCCCTTTATCGCAGCGCTGAAAACCCATGGCGATATTCGTCAGGTGATTGCAGGCCATGTCCATCTGACCTCGACCGCGATCTATCACGGGCTGCCCTTTACCACGCTGGCGGGCGGGCATTACTCGGTCAGCTTCAACGCCGATCAACCCAAAACCCCGTTCAAAAGCCTGACAGGTCCGGGGCAGATGGCTGTGGTTCTTGGCACGCCCCATGCCACCACCGTGCTGTTTGAAGATTTCCTCGACGGCAACACCGTGATCGGCCTGCACAATCCTGATTAAGCGCAAATTATTCGGGTGGGCCACAGCAATGCGTTGTGACCCACCCGTCAAGAACTTGTCTTGCCTCTGCAACAAACTCGATTCCAAACCTTCGCTCAAGTGTCGGCACGCTGACACAAGCCACCTTTATCCAAACCTAGCGCCCGATTTTCTGCGGGACGTTTCAATTGGAGAACGAAGATGAACAAGTCCTATCCGGCGCTTGCTGCGCTGGCGCTGGCCTTTTGTGCCACCACCGCCTCCGCCGACAAGATCAAGTTTGACTACTGGTATGGCCTATCGGGCGACTTGGGTGAAACCCTTGCCGAGACCTGCAACCGCTTCAACGCAAGCCAAGACAAGTATGAAGCTGTCTGCACCGGCTATGATGGTTACGAACTGGTTGTCCAGTCCGCCATCGCCGCTTTCCGCGCTGGCAAAGCCCCGACCATTCTGCAGTCGTTCGACGCTGGCACCGCTGACCTGATGATGTCGGGCGAATTCTACCCGGTGCAAAAGATGATGGCTGATTTCGGGATCGAAATCGACTGGGCGAACTACTTCCCCGGCATCGCTAACTACTATGCGTCATCCAAGGGCGAACTGTTCTCGATGCCCTTCAACTCGTCGACCGCTGTGATGTATTACAACGCCGCCGATCTGGAAAAAGCCGGCGTCAAAGCCCCGACCACCTGGGAAGAGTTCGAAGCCGCTCTGAAGGCCGTCAAGGCAGCCGATCCGGCCCGTTGTGGTCTTGGTTACGAGCCGTCGGTCTGGGTCGACCTCGAGCAGTTCTCGGCCATCCACAACATTGGCATTGCCAGCAACAACAACGGCTATGACGGTCTGGACACCCAGTTCACCTACAACACCACCCTGCACGTCAAGCACATGGAAAACATCCAGCGCTGGATCAACGAAGGTCTGGCCGAGATGAAGACCCCCGCCGGTGGCATGGGGTCGCAGGATGCGTTCGCGCAGAACATCTGCACATTCATGTTCGGCTCGATCGCGTCGCATTCGTCGGTTCACCTGAAGGCCGTTGATGGCCTGTCGTGGGACGTCGCCATGCTGCCGATCTACGAAGGCAACACGCGTCATAACTCGGTCGTGGGCGGTGCCTCGCTGTGGGTTCTGTCGGGCAAGTCGGAAGAAGAGTATCGCGGCGCTGCCGAATACATGAAGTTCCTGGCAACCGCCGAGAGTGAAAAGTGGTGGGTGTCCAACACCGGCTACATCCCGGTCACCAAATCGGCCTTCGAACAGCTGACCGCCGAAGGCTTCTACAGCGCTGCCCCCTACAAGGGTCGCGAAGTAGCGCTGCAGTCGCTGACCTTCACCGAGCCGGGCCCGCTGACCCGCGGCTACCGCCTAGGCAGCATGATCCAGACCCGTGCCGAGTGGAAATCGGAAGTCGAAGCCGCTCTGGCTGGTCAAAAGACGATGCAAGAAGCGCTGGACACCGCGGTTGAGCGTTCGAATGCCATGCTGGCAAAGTTCGCCAAGACCTACGAAGGCAAGACCCTGCCGTAAGGTTCCGCAAAACAGCCCCTTCCCCGGATCACTCTGGGGAAGGGTTCTTCTTTAGAACTCGGAGGTCAGCTTTATGCGGCGCGCTTATTTCAAGAACAACTGGGTGGCCGCTCTGATGGTTGCTCCGCAATTGCTGATCATTTTCATTTTCTTCTATTGGCCGACCAGCCAGGCACTCTACTGGGCGTTCACGCTGGAACAGCCTTGGGGTGGCGGCAACACATGGGTAGGCTTTGACAATTTCAGCGCCATTCTGACGGATGATCTTTACTGGTATTCGGTGCAGGTGTCGGTGATCTATGCGATCGGATCCACCGTGCTTGCCGTAGGCATGGCGTTGATCCTGGCGGTGTTCGTGGATCGCCAGTTGCGCGGGTTCAAAGCCTACAAGATCGGCATGATCTGGCCCTATGCCATTGCCGCTCCTGCCGTGGGTCTGGCGTTCCGGTTCATCTTCAACCCCGGCGCGGGGATCATGCTTTACATCAACCAGGTGTTCCCCGGCCTTTGGGACCCGATCAGCAACGGCAACCACGCGATGGCGATGGTGGTGATCGCGGGCGCGTGGAAGCAGGTGGCCTACAACTTCATCTTCTTTTTGGCTGGACTACAGTCTATTCCGCGCAGCCTGCTCGAAGCGGGCGCGATGGATGGGGCGCGCGTGTTGCGCCGGATGCGCGACATCCAGTTGCCACTGCTGACACCGACGTTCTTTTTCGTGCTGGTGATCAACATCACCGACAGTTTCACCGACAGCTTCGGCATCGTGGATACGATGACAGGCGGGGGCCCTGCGCGCGCGACAAACCTGATGGTGTTCAAGATCTTCAACGACGGGTTTCAGGGGCTGGACTATTCGGGCGCGGCCGCGCAGTCGATCATCCTGACGATCCTTGTCGTGTCGCTGACCTTCGTCCAATTCCGCTACATCGAACGCAAGGTGCACTACACATGATCGAACGGACACCTCTTTTGAACATCGTGACCCATCTGATCCTGCTGTCAGGGCTGATCATGATGCTGTTTCCGATGTATCTTGTATTCGTCGCGGCGTCACTGGACCTTAAGCAGGTGTCAGCCATCCCGCCCCACCTTTTCCCCGGCGACCAGTTGTGGGTGAACATGGAAACCGCCTGGACCAAGGCCAAATTCGGTGAAAAGTTCCTGAATACCTTCATCGTGGCGTTCGGGGTCGTTGTCGGCAAGATCACGCTTGCCTGCATCACCGCCTTTGGCATCGTGTTCTTCAATCACCGGCTGCGGATGCCGATCTTCTGGTGCGTGTTCATCACGCTGATGCTGCCACTGGAAGTGCGTATCGTTCCGACCTACGCTGTCGCCGCAAATGCTTTGCAGCCGTTTCAAGTGCTGATGGATGTGACTGGCCTGACTTGGCTTATTGGCATGGTGTCTGGTGTCGAAGTGGCGCTGGAATGGAACCTTTTGAATTCCTACACTGGGCTGATCATGCCGCTGGTCGCCACCGCCACGGGCACTTTTCTGTATCGCCAGTTCTTCCTGACCATCCCGGATGAACTGGTCGAAGCGTCCAAGATGGATGGCGCAGGGCCGGTCCGCTTTTTGTGGGAAATCCTTGTACCCCTTTCCGCTACCAACATCGCTGCTCTTGCAACGATCATGTTCGTTTACAGCTGGAATCAATATCTCTGGCCACTGCTGGTGGTGACCGACCAATCCTACGGAATGGTTGCAGTCGAATTGGGCCGTCTGGTGCCAAAGATTTCTGCGACGGGGGGCGAGGTTGCAAAGTGGAACATAGCGATGGCCGGCACGCTGATTGTAATGATCCCACCGATTCTGGTCGTCATATTCATGCAACGCTGGTTCGTGCGCGGCCTGATCAACACCGACAAATAGGATAAAGCCATGGCCCATATTACCATTCAAAACGTCCGCAAATCCTATGCCAAGACCGAAGTGGTCCACGGCGTGTCGCTGGAGGTGCAAAGCGGCGAGTTTGTCGTGATCCTTGGCCCCTCAGGTTGCGGTAAGTCGACCTTGCTTCGCATGATTGCAGGGTTGGAAAGCATCACCGGCGGCGAAATCTCGATCGCAGGCAAGGTCGTGAACGACCTTGAACCGCATGAACGCGGCTGCGCCATGGTGTTTCAAAACTACGCGCTTTATCCGCATATGACGGTGGGCGATAACATCGGCTACGGCCTGAAGGTTGCAGGCCTGCCCCGTGCCGAACGCATGGCCAAGGTGGCGGCGGTCGCAGCCTCGGTCGGGCTGACCGAGTTCATCGATCGCCGCCCAGGACAGCTTTCAGGCGGTCAGCGCCAGCGTGTCGCTATGGCGCGTGCCATTGTGCGCGAACCGGCGGTGTTCTTGTTTGATGAGCCGCTGTCCAACCTTGACGCCAAGTTGCGGGTGCAGATGCGCCACGAAATTCGCCGCATTCACAATCAAATCGCTGCCACCTCGGTCTTTGTGACACACGATCAGGCCGAAGGCATGACTTTGGCTGACCGTTTGGTGGTGATGAACAAGGGCGTGATCGAACAAGTCGGCACACCGGAAGAAATCTACCACGCCCCCGCTTCGGTTTATGTCGGCGGGTTTATCGGCTCTCCGGCGATGAACTTCATGGGCGGCATGGTGGCGCCTAAACAGGCCTGCATAGCGTTGGAAAATGGCAACCGGATTGCGATCCCCCCGGCCTTGGCCGCAGCCCATGTCGGCCGCTTGGTGCAAATCGGATTGCGTCCAGAGGCGCTTAGCCTTGTGCCCGCAGGCACCGGCGCGTTTGACGCCACCTTTGATTTTGTTGAAGAGTTGGGGCCAGCGCGGCTGTATCACTTCCGGTTCGAGGATTTGACCATCGCCGTCCTGTCCGCCGAAAAACCGCCGGTGCAAGTGGGCCAGACCATGGGCCTAAAGATCGCGCCGGAGGCGGTGCATCTGTTCGCCGCCGACACCGGCAAGCGACTAGACGCCCCGGCTTTGGTGCAAGAAAAGGCTCTGGCATAGGGGCGCCCTTAAGCCAATCATCCCTTTCTTCTGACGTGTCTTGTGCGCCTAGGTTAACCGCAGCAATCAAGATCATCGCCTGCAAGGCCATAGCTTGTCCGTAATCGAATGATTTGGAACAGGCGCGCTGATTTGGGGGCGGGGTTCACAGGCTCATTCGGTCAGGTTACCAATGCCCCCACTAGAGCGCCAAAACTGCCAACGATTACACTGCACCACAGCGCTCTGTTGGGCGGGCCGCTGCCGTTGGCGCGGATTTTCTCAGGGCCGCCTCTGCAAGGGGGGGGTGAGCAGAAAATCTGACCGATCGCGAGGGGTAAGCTTGGCTTCGGCGGCAGTCGCGCCATATCGTTTCAGACAGCTCACCGGAAAGGACTTGCGAAATGACCCAGCGCAGACAGGTTCTGATTGGCTTCGGCCTTGCGGCCGCTGTCGCAGCACTCAAAGGAACGACCATGGCCCATGCCGAGACTGCAATCACAACGCCGGACTGGACCTTTGGGTCGATCTACGGCGGCACCTACGGATCTGCAGATTTCGCAGGAAAGGTCGTCCTGCTGGTCAACACGGCCTCACTCTGCGGCTACACGCCGCAATATTCGGCTCTGCAAAAGCTGCAGGACACCTACAAGGATCAGGGGCTTCTGGTTTTTGCCGTG
>CAMAYO010000055.1 GCA_945862465.1 Pseudorhodobacter antarcticus
CTGGATGGGCGCGGGATTGTGCTGAAGCCCGTGTTCGAAGTGGCTGACCATTTGCGCGCCGGTCGACTAGTGCCTGTAGCCGTGCAAGCCGCGCCGATGCCAACCCAGTTGTCGCTTCTTTCCCAACAGCGCAGCGCCAAGGATAGCAAAGTGCGGCTCTTCACCGATTTCATGGTGGCCCGCATTAAAGAGGAAATGCGTCGCGCCAACCTTGGCCCCGATGCGCCCGTTTGAAACCTTCGCTGTCCGCCCGCCGTACCACATTCAAGGCATAGCGGGCGGATCAGAGGACTTGGTGATTGCCTTCGCCTCTATCGGGCATGACCCAACACGCCCCCCATCGCCCGAATTCGTCCGCTCTGCCACAGCCCGCGACCGATCTGCGCTGTTCGTGATGGATGAAGCGCGCAGTTGGGCCACGGCAGAGGGGTTCGACGCTGCGCTGCGCGATGCGCTGGAAGTCCTGCAAGCCCGCCAAAAGATAAGCCGCATCTTAGCCATCGGCTCTTCCATGGGCGCCTTCGCCGCCCTGCGCGCCGCTCAAACCTTGCCCTTCACAGCCGTTCTGGCCATCAGCCCGCAATACCAGCCCGCAGCTTCGTGGGAACCCCGCTGGCGGGATTGGACCCAAAAGTTGCCCGAAACCCTCACCGCCCCGCTGCCACAAGGCCCCTTTCTGTGCCTGATGCACGGGATGCAAGATGACGCGGCACAGGCCACCCTGTTCCCGCCCCAAAAGGGCTGCGACCATGTTCTGTTTGCAGAACAAGCCCACACCACGCTAGCCCCGCACCTAAAAGCGCGCGGGCTGGTGGAAGGGCTGATCGATGCCGCCCTATCTCAAGACCGCCGCCGCCTGCTGCGCATCTTGCAAGGCGCTGGCGGCAAAAGGCGTCAGCTGCCGCGATAGGTGGAATAGCCAAAGCCCGACAGAAGAAGCGGCACATGGTAATGCGCGGCTGCGTCGCTGATGCCAAAGCGGATCGGGATTTCGTCTAGAAACAACGTCTCGCCCGTCACCTGCCCGGTTTGGCGCAGATAGTCCCCAGCGCAGAACACCAGCTCATAGCTGCCCACCCGATACTCCCTACCGGCAAGCAAAGGCGCATCGGTGCGGCCATCAGCATTTGTCACCACCTCGGCGATCTTCTTGTGGCTGTTGCCGCTGATGCGGTACAGCATGATCTTGATCCCCGCCGCAGGCACGCCGCGCGCTGTGTCAAGGATATGGGTTGAAAGCCAGCCGTCTGCCATCATCGCCTCCATTTTCGCTAGTATTGCCGCGTCGAACCCAAGGGCGCAGCCCCCCTTCCGCCTACAGCACTTTCCGGCTTTATTTGATACCCGCCCGCGTTTATCGCGCATAGGGTAGGTTTCAGCCTTTGAGGGTCCAGATGCAACGTTATCCCAGAGATTTCCGTGGCCACGGTGCCATCCCGCCCAATGCCGCTTGGCCCAATGGTGCAAAAGTCGCCATTTCCTTGGTGCTGAACTACGAAGAGGGCGGCGAAAACAACATCCTGCATGGCGATGGTCAGTCAGAAGCCTTTCTGTCCGACATCGCAGGCGCTGCGCCTTGGCCGGGCCAACGGCATTGGAACATGGAGTCGATCTACGACTACGGCGCGCGCGCAGGCTTTTGGCGTTTGCACCGCTTGTTCACCGGCATGGGTATTCCAGTCACAATTTACGGCGTCTCCACCGCTTTGGCGCGCAACCCCGAACAGGTTGCCGCCATGAAAGATGCCGGATGGGAGATTGCCAGCCACGGCCTGAAATGGGTCGATCACCGCGATATGCCGCTTGAAGAAGAACGCCGCCAAATCGCCGAATCCATCCGCCTGCACACCGAGGTGGTGGGTGAACCCCCTCGCGGCTGGTACACGGGGCGCTGTTCGGTCAACACGGTCGATCTGACGGCTGAAACAGGCCAGTTCGATTGGATTTCCGACACCTACGACGACGATCTGCCCTATTGGCGCGAGGTGGGCGACCGCGACCAGCTCATCATCCCTTACACCCTAGAAGCCAACGATATGCGCTTTGCCACCGCCCCGGGCTATATCGAGGGCGAGCAGTTCTTCACCTATCTGCGCGACACCTTTGACACGCTTTATGCAGAAGGGCAGGCGGGACAGCCCAAGATGTTCTCGGTCGGCCTACATTGCCGCCTGATCGGCCGCCCGGGCAAGATCGCGGGGCTAAAGCGCTTCTTGGATTACGCCCGCGCCCATGACGGCGTGTGGTTCGCCCGCAGGTTAGAGATTGCCCAGCATTGGGCCGCAACCCACCCGCCCCAGCGCTATGAACGGCCCTCGCAGATGGAGCGCGCCCGCTTTGTCGCCCGCTTTGGCGGCATCTTTGAACACTCCGCTTGGATCGCCGAGCGCGCCTTTGATCTGGAACTTGGCCCCGCCCATGACAGCGCCGTGGGCCTGCACAACGCCTTGGCGCGGATGTTCCGCTCGGCGACAGCCGCTAAACGCTTGGCCGTCTTGCAAGCCCACCCCGACCTTGCCGGCAAACTCGCCGCAGCCAAGCGCTTAACGGCGGAAAGCACCGCCGAACAGGCCGCAGCCGCCCTAGATGCGCTGACCGATGCCGAACGCCAAACCTTCCAAGACCTGAACGCCGCCTATGTCGCCAAGCACGGCTTTCCCTTCATCATCGCCGTGCGCGACAACACCAAGGCGTCCATCCTGCAAGCCTTTCACACCCGCCTGTCCAACGACACCGCCACCGAATTTGCCACCGCCTGCGCGCAAGTCGAACGCATCGCAGCCCTGCGCCTAAAGGACATCCTGCCATGACCCGCTATGCCGCCCCGCAAGACGGCTTGCCGCCGCAAACCCAGCTTCACACCGGCCGCGCGATCTTTACCGAGGCTTATGCCGTCATCCCACGCGGGGTGATGACGCAAATCGTCACCTCGGCCCTGCCGGGGTGGCACGACACCCGCGCATGGATCATCGCGCGCCCGCTTAGCGGGTTTTCCGAAACCTTCGCGCAACTGATCCTTGAAATTGCCCCCAATGGCGGATCAGACACCCCCGAACCCGATGCGGGGGTGCAAGGCGTGCTGTTTGTCACCGACGGCACCCTGACCCTAACGCTGCCCACCGCCACCCATACCCTCACCGCAGGCGGTTACGCCTACTTGCCGCCGGGTCTTCAGTGGAGCCTGCGCGCCACAGGCCAAACCCCCGCCCGCCTGCACTGGATTCGCAAGCTCTACGAACCCGCCCCCGGCTGGGCCACGCCCGACGCCTTTGTGACGAACGAAACGCTCATCGCCCCCAACCCGATGCCCGACACCCAAGGCCGCTGGGCCACCACCCGCTTTGTCGAGAATGACGACCTGCGCCACGATATGCAGGTCAATATCGTCACCTTCCAACCGGGCGGGGTTATTCCCTTTGAAGAAACCCATGTGATGGAACACGGGCTTTATGTGCTGGAAGGCAAGGCGGTCTACAAACTGAACTCGGATTGGGTTGAGGTTGAGGCCGGCGATTTCATGTGGCTGCGCGCCTTTTGCCCGCAAGCCTGCTACGCCGCAGGCCCCGGCCCGTTTCGGTATCTGCTGTACAAAGACATGAACCGCCACCCCAACCTGCGCGGCGTGGGGGCCTTTGGGCGGTAGGGGAGGGTGCGACTCAAGCAGGATAGGCCACGTGGGGCCGAAAAGGTGGCTTGCCAGTGGCAAGACACCCGGCCCCTTGGCTGAAGGCGCAAGCCGCAAGCCAACGGGCGTTGTGCAGCAAACCACCGTCAGTAAATCGGACCGCGCCTGACTGGGCTGGCGCGGCAACGCGCCTGCCCGGGGCAGGCAGGCGCGGCCCGATTTGTCGCGGGACAAATCGGGCAGGGGGAGGCTAGCGGATCGGACGTCAACTTATATTTGCGATCCGACAAGTCGGTAGGCGGTCGCTCGCCCTTTTCGCTCGGGAATCCGTTCAATAAGTCTTGCTTTCATCATTCTTTCGAAAACGCGTTTAATCACATTCTCTGACCCCTCGCGGCACAGTTCTCTTGCGCGCGAATTGTTAATTTCTGAATTGACTTTTAGATATTCAAGAATTAGCTCCTCAGGAGATGCCAGTAGTTCGTGATATAAAACAACTGTTACCCCTGAGTTAGTCTCAGAAACCTGAGGATCCCGTAGTTTGAGCGCGCGCATCTTTTGAAAAGTTGTATTGAGACCTTCTCCAATATCTTTATTCGGAGCATTAGGAAATTTGTTAAGTAATCTTACTATTTTTGGATTTCGCGCGAATCTTTCCTGAAGAATATTGTCAGTTGTGACATAGCCTGGCAGCTTGCCTGGGCTGAATACTTCAATTCTGTTATCAAAAATCCGAATATGTACTTCGTCATTTACATTATAATCTCGATGAATCACAGCGTTAGTGATGATTTCGTGGATGGCCTCTTTGGGATAAAGGACCTTCTCTAAGCCAGAAGCGCCCAACTTGGGAATATCTTGCGTCTTCTCAATTGTTAGTTCCACTGCTTTTGCAATCAAGTTATCCGCATTGCCTTCTATCGTAATTGGGTCAAAGACCAACGAGTCCCTCGTTCCTTCCACTCCACGCGTTCGATAGCGATAAAGCTTCACTCCTGATTTGGGAATCGTCACCTGAGGCTCATCGGCAAAAAGAATTAAACCGGCCACTGTCGCTTGCTCGTCGACGATGAGTTTCTGCTTTCTGAGCCAATCAAATGGTTCAACTAGTGGAACGATGTTCAACGAAAACTGTAATACAGCGCGAGAATTTTCAATTTCCAAAAGACTGGCGTTTATTCTTTGATCTTCGTAAGAAAAAACGCCTTTTGAGAACTGAAGTTGTCGAAGGCTTGCTTCATCTCGCTTGTGAAGGTTCTGCGCGCCGAACCTAACATAGACTTCGTCTTTTGTTGTCCGCTTAATATCTTGTGTTCGTGATACTTCAACTTTAAGAACTAAACCGCTCTTGCCTTCGCAAGAGATAAAAACACCTTTCGCAAAATCACCTAACGGAAAAATGGTTGATATAATATCTAAAATTTGGTTAGCTTCTTCTACTTTATGAAAGCCATCCCAAGTTTTGTCATCTTCAACTCCAATATAAACCTCACCACCATCGCTGTTTGCAAACGCAACTAATGTTCGCGAAAGCTTTGCAGCGTCTATTCTCTTAGATTTAAAATCCAGCCGCTGACCTTCATCTTCACTTAGTAGGCGCTGAACTGACGAAGGCATTGCTTTTTCAGTCGAAAACATTTTATAATACCTCAAATAATAATAGTTTCTAGAAACCTCAATTATCCATCTTCAACGCCGAAATAAACGCCTCCTGCGGGATCTCAACTTTCCCGAACTGCCGCATCCGCTTCTTGCCCTCTTTCTGCTTCTCCAGCAGCTTTTTCTTGCGCGACGCATCGCCGCCATAGCACTTGGCGGTCACGTCTTTGCGCATGGCAGACAGGGTTTCGCGGGCGATCACACGGCCGCCGATGGCGGCTTGGATCGGGATTTTGAACATATGGCGGGGGATCAGCTCTTTAAGCTTTTCCACCATAGCGCGTCCGCGCATCTCGGCCCGGTCGCGGTGCACCATCATCGACAGGGCGTCGACCGGTTCGTCGTTCACCAAGATCGACATCTTGACCAGAAAATCCTCGCGGTATTCTGACAGCACATAATCAAAGCTGGCATAGCCCTGCGAAACAGATTTCAAGCGGTCGTAAAAATCAAACACCACCTCGGCCAAGGGCAGGTCATAAACCACCATGGCGCGGGTTCCCGCATAGCTCATATCCATCTGAATCCCGCGCCGATCTTGGCACAGCTTCAAGATGTCGCCCAAGTATTCATCGGGCACCATGATCGTGGCCTTAATGCGCGGCTCTTCAATATGGTCGACAAAGGTCAGGTCGGGCATATCGGCGGGGTTGTGCAAATCGCGCACCTCGCCGTCTTTCATATACAGATGGAACACCACCGACGGGGCTGTCGTGATCAATTCCAGATTATATTCCCGCTCCAACCGGTCGCGGATCACCTCTAGGTGCAGCAAGCCCAAGAACCCGCAGCGAAAGCCAAAGCCAAGCGCTGCCGAGGTTTCCATTTCGGTCGAAAACGATGCATCGTTCAGTGACAGCTTTTCAATCGCATCGCGCAGGTCTTCAAATTGCGCGGCATCCACCGGAAACAGGCCGCAGAACACCACAGGTTGGGCGGGCTTAAAGCCGGGCAGGGGGTCTGTGCAGCCCTTGCGTTCGTGGGTGACGGTATCGCCCACCCGCGTGTCGCGCACTTGTTTGATCTGGGCGGTGAAAATGCCAATCTCGCCCGGCCCTAGTTCGGGAATATCCACCATATGCGGCTTCAGGACGGCCAGCTTTTCAATGCCGTAGACCGCATTGGTCTGCATCATGCGAATGCGGTCGCCCTTTTTAACCACACCGTCCATCACGCGCAGCATGACGACAACGCCCAGATAGGGGTCGTACCAGCTATCGACCAGCATCGCCTTTAACGGCGCATCGCGGTCGCCTTTGGGCGGGGGCAGGCGGGTGACGATGGCTTCCAGCACATCGGGAATGCCAAGCCCCGACTTGGCCGAAATCAGCACCGCGTCCGACGCATCCAACCCGATCACATCTTCAATCTGCTGGCGAATCCGTTCGGGTTCGGCGGCGGGCAGGTCGATCTTATTCAGCACGGGCACAATTTCATGCCCCGCATCCAGCGCTTGATACACGTTGGCCAGTGTCTGCGCCTCTACCCCTTGCGAGGCGTCAACGACCAGCAAAGACCCTTCCACAGCCCGCATCGACCGGCTGACTTCATAGCCAAAGTCAACGTGGCCGGGGGTGTCGATCAGGTTCAAGACATAGGTCTTGCCATCCTTGGCCTTGTAATCAATGCGCACGGTGTTCGCCTTGATCGTGATGCCGCGCTCGCGCTCGATATCCATCGAGTCCAAAAGCTGCGCCTTCATGTCGCGGTCAGCCACCGTGCCAGTTGATTGAATCAACCGGTCGGCAAGGGTGGATTTGCCGTGGTCAATATGCGCCACGATCGAGAAGTTGCGGATCAGGTCAAGCTGGGTCATGCGCCCGCATATAGCCGTTTGCAGGTAGGGGGGGAAGGGGGGCAGTGAGCGTTCAGAAAACGGCAGTAGATTGTGCCCATCCTCCCGCCACCAGCGCGCCATCGCGCACAAACTGCTGTCACAATTGCAGTTTAGGGACTGTTTCAGTATAAGTGTGGCAACAAAAAGGCAGGGCTCCTAGACCCTGAAGAACGAGGCAGCAGATGAAGACATTCCTGATCAAGGCAGCCGCCGCTGGCGTGGCGGTTTTTGCCATTGCAAGCGTGGCTCAGGCTGGCCCGATTGAAGGCGCCTGCCTTGAATCGCCGCGCGACGCGGCCAACCGCGCATTATGCGCGTGCATTCAACAAGTGGCCGACATCACTTTGCTAAACAACGATCAAAGCCTTGTGGCCTCGTTCTTCAAAGATCCGAATAAGGCTGAAAAGCTGCGGATGTCGCAAACCAAACGCGATGACGCGTTTTGGGAACGTTACACAATCTTTGGTGATCAAGCGCGTTTGTCCTGCACGGGCTGATCTGCGCCTTAGCGAAACGCTGGCCCATGTGACCACAGCGTCAGCGACCAGCGGGTTCCCTTTGTCACGGGCGTGACACGGTGCAGCACAAAACTTGGGAACAATATGGCGGTCCCCTGATCGCGCGGGGCGTGGCGGATGTTGCTGTCAGGCTGAAGTTCCAGCGTGCCGTTCTCATAGTCTTGCGGCTCTGACAATTGCACCACGATGGTCAGCTTGCGCTTGGCGGCCAAAGCGCCCGCGCCAATGTCAGAATGCCAGTCAAAATGCGCCTCGCGCTCGGCCCCATAGCGGGCAACCTGCGGGCTTTCGGCAAATTCGGTCAGATCGAAGCCAAAGGCCTCGCGGTTGGCTTGGGCGACAAGGCGCATCATGCGGTCGATCACCCACGAAGCCTCGGGCAGATCATCCAGCCAAGACAGTTCCGCCCGCCTAATCTGATGCGCCGTGGTTTGGCGCACCAAGCCTGCGTCCTTCATCGGGGCTGCTTGGCACAACGCGATCAGGCTTTCACATTCCGCCGCACTTAGGGCTTGGGGGATCAGGTGGAAGGGGGTCATAGCTGCACCTTGCGCAAATGCCCCCTACCCCGACGATCAGTTGGCAGGCGGCGTAGACATCATCACGACTTGCGGGAATTTTGATGAAAACGCAACCTTGTCAGCGCCCATCTGATCCTCGACCGAGTTGAACATCTGGCTCAACATATCGGCATCTTTCACGCCATTGGCCGCCAGAAATTCGGGCGCCCTCAGGTCAGGGCCGCCGCACAGCGTGATGCTCCACACGCCGTCTTTACGTGCCAGCAAAGCGCGCCCGCCCATATCGCCTTGCGCCCAAGAGGCAAGGGCCGCATCGCCCACAACCACCACGGGGTCAACCGACAGGGGGGCTTCGGGCTTGTCAAACATGGCTTTCATCACATCAACGATTGCCTGCTGATCAGCGTTAAGGGGTGTGCTTTGGGGACCATCGGTGAGCACTGCCGCATCATGGCCAGATTGCGCGTCGTTGGGGGTAGGCCCCATTCCGGGCGGTGTTTTGCGGTCGTTGTCGACGGGCAAAGAGACATGCACCTCGCCAGCTTTTTCAAACGTTAAAACCAGCGACACCGTGTCGCCCGCCTTCAAACTGCGTGTCAAAGACATCAGCATCACATGATCACCGGCGCTCGCCAAAACCCGCTCGCCATTGGCAGGCACGCTAAAGCCTTCGGGCGCGTCGGCCATTTTCATAACCCCGTCGCTGCCGGCACTGGTGCTCATCAACGTCACCATGTTGGCATCAGGGCTTGCGGCGGCGATTAGCCTATCCTCCACCGCTTCGTCATTGCCTATACGAAAGAAAACAGCGCCCGAGGGGCCTATGACCCGCGCATAGGGGTCGATGATATGCACGCCGTCATGGGCGTATGCGGGAAGGGCAAGCAGGGCCGCAAAGGCGGCGATAAGGGTCAGTTTCATGATATCCTCGTCAAGATGAAAGTTGGGTTCAGCTTAGACAAGGGGCAGGGGCGGCGCGCGGGCCGATGGCACGGGCGGGCGGGCAAACCCCGTTTGCGCTGCAAGGTCAGGCCAGAGGCGCTGGCCGTTTGTTACGGGGGTTGCCAGCCAAACGCCCGCGGCGGCGACTTCTGTGGCGGCAATGCTGCTCGCCAAGCAATGGGTGCAAGGGTGTCTATGTACCGCATGGCCCTGCGCATCCAGCGTGATCTGCTGCGCGCCATTCGCACCGCAAACCACTTGGTCGTAGCTGCCAGCCATTTCCGACCGCGCCACAGCCTCGGATTGCGAGGCAAGGGCCAGTAGGATCGACAGCATAAGGGACAGGATCAAGCGCATCCCTTCGCCTTACCCCAAAGGCGCGCCCGCAACAAGAAAAACCCCGCTGCCATAAGGCAACGGGGTTTTCTTTGACAAAGTCAAAGGATCAGGCTGCTGCCTGCGCCTTTACAACTTCTTTTTTGATTGCCAAAGCGTCAGAGGACAGTTCGTCATCCTTGGCTTTCAGCAAGAACGCATCCAGACCACCACGGTGATCGACCGAGCGCAGCGCTGCCGCCGAGATGCGCAGTTGAAAGCTGCGGCCCAAGCTGTCCGACATCAAAGTGATCTCGTTCAGGTTCGGCAAGAAACGCCGACGGGTCTTGTTGTTGGCATGGCTGATCTTGTTGCCAGACATCGGGCCCTTGCCCGAAAGTTCGCAGACGCGCGACATCGTGGTATTCCTTCGTTCAAGACGGCAGAGAACGGCCAAGATGGCTGCCTCCAAATTCGATTTCTGGCGTTTAAGGTCTAATGCCGCCCTCGTCAAGCGATTCACCTGCGATAAAACCAAATGTCTGGCCCGCAAGGTGATGGTTTTGTGACTTGGCGCTTGGCCGAACCCGAAATCACCGCCCCAAACGCGCCAACAAATCCGCCGCCGCCGAATCTGGCGTTTGCTGGCCTAAGGCCACCTTCTCGCCCAAAAGCTGCATCAGACCCAAGACAGGCTCGCGGTCCAGGGCGGCCAAAAGACCCTGCCGCACCTCTTGGGCAAACCAATGTCGCGCCTGATCGGCACGGGTGTTGGCCCAATGCCCCTCGGCCCGCCGCCAGGCGGCAAGCGATTGGATCGCGGCCCATGCATCGCCAAACCCGCGGTTTTCAAGGGCGGAAACGGTCATGGCTGCGGGAAAGCCTTCGGGATCTTGCGGGCGATGGCGCAGCAAGCGCAAAGCGCCCGCGTAATCGGCCAAGGTAAGATTGGCAGTGGTCAGCAGCGCGCCATCGGCCTTGTTGACCAACAAGATATCCGCCATCTCCATGATGCCGCGCTTGACCCCTTGCAGTTCGTCGCCGCCCGCAGGGGCCAGCAGCAAAAGGAAGATGTCACAAAGCTGCGCCACCACAGTTTCTGATTGGCCCACACCTACGGTTTCAATCAAAATCACATCAAACCCCGCCGCTTCACACAGGGCCACAGCCTCACGGGTGCGCCGCGCCACGCCGCCCAGTTCAGTGCGGCTGGGGCTGGGGCGAATAAAGGCCAAGGGGTCGCGCGACAGCCGTTCCATCCGCGTCTTGTCGCCCAAGATCGACCCACCCGTGCGTGCGGATGAAGGGTCTACCGCCAAAACCGCCACCCGCAGGCCTTGCGCGGTCAACATCAGGCCAAAGGTTTCGATGAACGACGATTTGCCCACCCCCGGCGTGCCCGAAAGGCCCAAGCGCAGCGCTTGGCGCGCAGACCCAAGGGCTGCCACCAAAGCCAAAGCCTGCGTGCGGTGATCCGCCCGCCCACTTTCGACCAACGTGATTCCCTGCGCCAAGGCCCGCCTGTCGCCGGCCTTCACCGCTTTTGCCAATTCCTGCACGTCCATCACGGCCCCCCTGATGGACAGATTGCCCGATGGGGTGGGAATATGCCAGTGCGCGTTGTTTGCAGAGAACGGGGTTCCTAAATCACGACAAAAAAGAGCGTTATTATTCCTTTGCAATACACGACTTAGTATGTAGATAATAAGATGTAATCAGGGCTTGATCGCGGCAACGTCAAGTTTGACGTGGCAACGTCGCTGACAGGCCCGCATTTTTGAAAGGAACGACAGATGTTGACTGCAATCAAACAGACCAAACAAATCTTGGCGCAGGGCGGTGTCTTGGCCGCTGCGGTGGCTGGATTTTTGGCCTTTGGCGCAGCCCCACAGACGGCCCTTGCCCAGTCGCTCCTAAACGTAAGCTACGATCCCACGCGCGAACTTTACGAAGACATCAACAAGGCTTTCGTCAATTATTGGGTGGGGCAGGGCAATGCCGCGCCTGAAATTCAAGCATCGCATGGCGGATCGGGCGCGCAGGCCCGCGCGGTGATTGAAGGGTTGGATGCGCAAGTCGTCACCCTCGCCTTGGCCGCTGACATCGACAAGATCGCAGCCAAGGGCAAGTTGCCCGAAGATTGGCAAAACAAACTGCCGCACAATGCCTCTCCCTACACATCCACCATCGTGTTTTTGGTGCGCCACGGCAATCCAAAGGGCATTCAGGATTGGGGCGATCTGGTGCAAGACGGCGTGGAGGTTATCACCCCCAACCCCAAAACATCCGGTGGGGCGCGGTGGAACTATCTGGCGGCTTGGGCTTGGGCGGAAAAGAACGGTCAAGACCCGCAGGCGTTTGTCAAAGCGCTGTATGAACACGTCCCTGTGCTGGACAAAGGGGCCCGCGATGCCACCACCACCTTCACCCAGCGCGAAATCGGCGATGTTTTGCTGGCTTGGGAGAATGAGGCTTACTTGGCTCAGAACGAACTTGGCGCTGATGCCTATGACATCGTGGTGCCGTCAATCTCGGTTCTGGCCGAACCGCCGGTGTCTGTGGTGGACGCCAACATCCATGACGATGCGCAGCGCAAACTGGCCGAAGCCTATCTGAACTTCCTGTATACGCCGGACGCCCAAGCGATCATCTTCAAGAATTTCTACCGTGGCTGGGATACGTCCAAGGCCGATCCCACCGATGTGGCGCGCTTCCCAGCCCTTGAACTGGTCGACATCGCCCATTTCGGCGGCTGGTCCAAGGTTCAAAAAGAACATTTCGCCGATGGTGGCGTGTTTGACCTGATTTACACGGCGAAATGATCCTGTGATGGGCCAACCTTTCGCACACAAATCCCCCATTCCCGGCCTAGGGCTCTCGGCCGGGATCACCCTTTCGATGCTAAGCATGATGGTATTGCTGCCGATTGCAGCGCTGTTGGTGCAGGGCTTTTCGGCGGGCGTGCCGGCATTTGTGGCGGCGGTGAACACGCCGCGCACTTGGGCGGCGTTGTTCTTGTCGTTCCGGCTGTCGCTGGTGGCGGCGCTGTTCAATCTGATGTTTGGGGTGGTGCTGGCGTGGGTCTTGGTGCGCTACCGCTTTCCGTTTCGCAAAGTGCTGAACGCCGCCGTTGACCTGCCCTTTGCCCTGCCGACTGCGGTTGCAGGCATTGCTCTAACGGCGCTTTATGCCCCCAATGGGGCCTTTGGCCAGATCGCCAAAGACTGGGGCTTTAAGATTGCCTATACCCAATGGGGCGTCCTGATCGCTTTGATCTTTGTGGGATTGCCCTTCGTCACCCGCACCGTGCAACCCGTGATCGAAGAAATCGCGCGCGAGGTGGAAGAAGCCTCTGCCACGCTTGGCGCCACTCGCGCCTATACGCTGCGCCGCGTGATCTGGCCTATGCTGGCCCCTGCGGCCTTGACGGGCTTTGCGCTGTCTTTGGCCCGTGCTGTTGGGGAATACGGCTCAGTCATTTTCATCGCGGGCAACATCCCGCTGAAAACTGAAATCGCCCCCCTGCTTATCGTCATCAAGCTGGAAGAATACAACGAAGCGGGTGCTGCGGCGATTGGCATTGCCATGTTGGTCATGTCGTTCGGGATGCTGTTTGTCATCAACGCCGCCCAAGTTCTGAGCCGAAAGAGAATGAGCAATGTCTGACCTTTCCCTTCCCTTTCGCCCCGCAGCGACCGAAGCGCCGTGGCTGCGCATCACCCTGACCACCTTGGTCGTGGCCATTTTGGGCGTGCTGCTGTTCGCGCCGCTGATCACCGTGTTCTACGAGGCACTGCGCGAAGGGGTGGGGGCTTCCTTGGCCACCCTTGCCAACCCTGAATCGCAATCCGCCATCCGCCTAACCCTGCTGGTTGCTGCCTTTGCCGTGCCGCTGAACGCGGTGTTCGGCGTCTCTGCGGCGTGGTTGATCACCAAGTACAGCTTTCGAGGCAAGGCTGTCTTGATCACGCTGATCGACATTCCTTTCTCGGTTTCGCCCGTGGTTGCGGGCCTGTGCATCGTGCTGACTTTCGGGGCCAACTCTTGGGCGGGATCATGGCTTGTGGCCCATGGGATGCCCGTGGTCTTTGCCGTGCCTGGCATCGTGATGGCGTCGATGTTCGTGACCTTCCCGTTCGTGGCGCGTGAACTGATCCCCGTCATGGTCGAACAAGGCCGCGCTGCCGAAGAGGCGGCGTTGACCTTGGGCGCATCAGGCTGGCGGGTGTTTTTCACCGTCACCCTGCCCAACATCCGCTGGGCGCTGCTCTACGGCGTGCTGTTGTGCAACGCCCGCGCCATGGGCGAGTTTGGCGCTGTGGCCGTTGTATCGGGCAAGATCCGTGGCCTAACCGCCACGATGCCCATCACGGTCGAGATGCTTTATAACGAATACGCCTCTGTCGCGGCCTTTACCCTCGCGGCGGTTCTGGCCCTGCTGGCCCTTGTCACCCTTGCCCTCAAGACGCTGCTGGAATGGCGCTATGCCGACCAGTTGGCCGCAACCCATCGCCATTAGGAAACCGATATGCAAATCGAGATTGATGAGATTTCCAAAGAGTTCGGCACAACGGCAGCACTTACGCCTGTGTCGCTGTCGATCCCTTCAGGCGCTTTGGTGGCGCTGTTGGGGCCGTCAGGGTCTGGCAAAACCACCCTGCTGCGCATCTTGGGCGGGCTAGAATTTCCGACCGCAGGCCGCGTGCTGTTTGACGGCGCAGATGCCACGCGCCTGACCGTGCAAGAGCGTCGTGCGGGGTTTGTCTTTCAAAGCTATGCGCTCTTCGCCCATATGACGGTGTTTGAAAACATCGCCTACGGGTTGCGCGCCCGCCCGCGCGCCACGCGGCCTCCTACGGCTGAAATCGCGCGGCGTGTTACCCATCTTCTGGATCTGATCCAACTGCCCGACATCGGCGCGCGCTATCCCAGCCAGTTGTCGGGCGGCCAACGCCAGCGCGTCGCCTTGGCGCGGGCCTTGGCGATTGAACCGCGTATGCTGCTGCTGGACGAACCTTTTGGCGCGCTGGATGCCCGTGTGCGCAAAGACCTGCGCCAAGGCCTGCGCGATATTCACGACACCACCGGATTGACCACGATCTTTGTCACCCATGACCAAGACGAGGCAATGGAATTGGCCGACTTGGTTGTTGTCATGTCGATGGGCCGCATCGAACAAGTGGGCCGCCCGCAAGACATCCGCGCCCGCCCCGCCAGCGCCTTTGTGCGCGACTTTATCGGGGCATAGGGTGATGGAAAAAGACCTAGACCAGATTGACCGCAAAATCCTGACCGAATTGCAGCGTGATGCGACCCTGCCCATCGCCACCTTGGCCGATAAGGTGGGCCTAAGCCAAACCCCGTGCTGGAAGCGCGTGCAAAAGCTGGAAGCGGCAGGCATCATCACCAACCGTATAGTCCTGGTCGACCCGCGCAAAGTGGGCCTTGGCCTGACCGTGTTGTGCGAGATAGAGGCCATGAACCACACCCCCGCGTGGCGCGACAAGTTCATGGCCGTGGTGTCAGCCTTTCCAGAAGTGATCGAGGTTTTGCGCTTGGGAGGCATGTCAGATTATATGTTGCGCGTCGTTGTGCCCGATATGACGGCCTATGACGCCTTTTACCAACGCCTGACCGACGGCGTTTACCTGAAAGGTGTCCGCTCGCGTTTTGTGATGGAAGTGGTCCACCGCAAACTCGCCTTACCCTTGGCGCATAATCCGCCCAATCCCTTTCCCCTTTCATACATGCCCAAATATCCCACGGGAGGTCCGGAGGGTGTGAAACCCTCCGGAATGCAGCAGGGCAAAGCCGGGGCTTGAGTGCGCCGCCCCGTCCCGCGATAAGGGCACATGATCCAACCGCCCGACCCCCTGCCGATTGATGATGTCCTACCGCAGGTCCGCGCCGCCGTAGCCGCGCGCGGTTTGCTCGTCCTACAAGCCCCTCCGGGGGCGGGCAAGACCACCCGCGTGCCGCTTGATCTGTTGCAAAGCGGTTTGATCCAAGGCCGCATCCTGATGCTCGAACCCCGCCGCCTTGCCGCCCGCGCCGCGGCGGAACGCATGGCGCAGACTTTGGGCGAAGCGGTGGGGGAAACCGTCGGCTACCGCATCAAAGGCGAAGCCAAAGTCACCCGCGCCACCCGCATCGAGGTGGTGACCGAAGGCATCCTGACCCGCATGATCCAATCCGACCCCGACCTGCCCGGTGTCGGCGCTGTGATCTTCGATGAATTCCACGAACGCAGCCTGCACGCCGATTTGGGCCTTGCGCTCACCTTGGAACTGCGCGGCGCGCTGCGCGAGGATCTGGTGGTGATCGTCATGTCCGCCACCCTTGATGCCGAACCTGTTGCCCGCCTGATGCAAGATGCCCCCCTTGTCACCTCGCAGGGCCGTGCCTTTGCCGTAGAAACGCGCTGGTTGCCCCGCAGCCCCGATCCCACGGCGCGCTTCGAGGCCGTCATGGCGGCGCAAATCCTCCAAGCTTTGGAAGAAGTGCCCGAAGGTGGCCTTCTGGCCTTTCTTCCGGGTGAGGGCGAAATCCGCAAAGTCGTCACTGCCCTTGCAGGCCGCGTTCCGGACTGCACCGTCCTCCCCTTGTTCGGTGCGATGGAGTTTGCAGCCCAACGCGCTGCCATTGGCCCTGTCGAAGGGCGACGGGTGGTTCTGGCGACCTCTATCGCTGAAACCTCGCTGACCCTGCCCGACATTCGCATCGTGGTCGATGGCGGCAAAGCGCGCCGCGCGCGGTTTGATCCGTCGTCAGGCATGTCGCGCTTGGTGACCGAACGCGTCACCAAGGCCGAGGCCGAACAGCGCCGTGGCCGTGCGGGCCGCGTGGCGACGGGCATCTGCTACCGGCTGTGGACCAAGGGAGAGGAGGGCGCCCTTGCCCCCCATCCCCCCGCTGAGATCGAAGCCGCCGACCTTGCGGGCCTTGCTTTGGAACTCGCCCTGTGGGGCGGGGCCGATCTGCCCTTTCTTACCCCGCCCCCCGCCGCCCCCTTGGCCGAGGCCCGCGCCCTGCTGGAAGACTTGGGCGCTTTGGATCACGGCCGCATCACCCCCCACGGTCGCAGCCTTGCGGCCCTGCCGCTGCACCCCCGTCTGGCGCATATGCTGCTGATGGCAGGCCCCGCCGCCGCCCCCCTCGCAGCCCTGCTGGAAGAGCGCGATCCGTTGCGTGGCGCGCCCCCCGATCTCGCGCTGCGCCTCAAAGCCGTCACCGACCTGCGCTTGTATGAAGCCGATCACCCTTGGCCCGCCAACCGCCCCGTGCTTGAGCGCATCCGCACTGAGGCCAAACGTCTGACCCGCGCCCTGTCAACCGACACGGCACAAGCCCCGCCCGAACCCCTCAGCCTTGGCCAAATGGCAGCCCTCGCCTATCCTGACCGCATCGGCCTGCGCCGCAAAGGCGATGCGCCGCGTTGGGTTCTGTCGGGCGGCAAAGGTGCTGTGATGGAACCGGGCACCCCCCTGTCCGGAGCGCGCTTCCTTGTTGCCACCGACCTTGACGGCGACCCGCGTGAAGCCAAAATCCGCCAAGCCGTGGCCATCAGCGAAGCCGAGTTGCGCAGCCTGTACGCCGACCGCTTGCACTGGCGCGACATCTGCGAATGGTCGCGGCGCGATGGCCGCATCCTCGCCCGCCGCCAGCAAGCCCTAGGTGCCTTGGTGCTAGACGAACGCCCGTGGGACGCCCCGCCCGACACCATCTCCCGCGCCGCCTTTGACGGCCTGCGCGCCCTTGGCTTGCCGTGGACGCCCTTGGCCCGCCGCTTGCGCGCCCGCATGGCGCTGGCCCAAGGCGCAGGCTGGCCCGATGTGACCGATGCTGCTCTTCTTGCCGATCCCGCGTGGCTTTTGCCCTTTTTGTCCCGCATCAAGACCGAAGCCGACCTCAAATCCCTTGACCTGAGCGAACCGCTCAAATCCCTGCTGACATGGCACCAACAGGCAGAAATGGACCGTCTCGCCCCCGCCGCCTTTGAAACTCCCCTAGGTCGCAAAGTGCCCATTGACTACGACGGCGAAGCCCCCGCCATCGAACTGCGCCTGCAAGAGATGTTTGGCGTGACCGTGCATCCCGTGGTGGGCCAAAGGCGCTTGCCCTTGCGGGTGACGCTGCTGTCACCGGGGCAAAAGCCGTTGCAAGTGACAATGGATATTCCGGGTTTCTGGCGCTCGTCCTATGCCGATGTGCGCAAGGATATGCGCGGCCAATATCCCCGCCACCCTTGGCCCGAAGACCCGACGCAAGCCGAACCCACCCTGCGCGCCAAGCCGCGTGGCACCTAAGCCCCCCGTGACAAAGCCGCTGGCCTTGGGCATTGTCGCCCCAAAGCCGAGGTGCCAATGTCCGCCTATCCCCATCTGTTGCAGCCGTTCCCCCTTGGCGCGCTAACGCTGAAAAGCCGCGTGGTGATGGGGGCGATGCATACGGGCCTTGAAGAACGTGGTGATTGGGCCGCTGCCGCTCGCTTTTATGCGCGGCGCGCACAGGGTGGGGTGGGGTTGATCCTGACAGGCGGGGTTGCGCCGAACCCCGAAGGGGCCGTCTTCCCCGGTGCCTGCGGCCTGTATTCCGCGCAAGATGTGGCAAACCATCGCCAGATCACAGGGGCGGTTCATGCCGAAGGCGGGCTGATCGCCATGCAGATCTTGCACGCCGGTCGCTATGCGCGCGGGGCGGATTGCGTCTCATCCTCGGCCATCAAATCCCCCATTTCGCCCTTCGCCCCGATAGCGCTGGATGAATCCGGTATCGAAAAGCAAATCGCCGATATCGCCGCCTGCGCCTTGCGTGCCCAAAAGGCAGGCTATGACGGGGTCGAGGTGATGGGCTCTGAAGGCTACTTTCTCAACCAGTTCACCGCCCCGCGCGTGAACCGCCGAACCGATGGCTGGGGCGGATCGCCCGCCGCGCGGATGCGCCTGCCTTTGGCCGTGGTCGACCGTATCCGCCGCGCCGTTGGGCGCGATTTCATGGTGATCTACCGCATCAGTCTGGCCGACCTAGTGCCCGACGGCAGCCTGTGGGAAGACACGGTGGCGCTGGCCAAAGCCCTTGCCCCGCAGGTGGATCTCTTCACCTCGGGCTTTGGCTGGCACGAATCCCGCGTGCCCACCATTGCGGCCTCTGTCCCGCGCGGGGCCTTTGTCGGCCTAACCGCGCGCCTTCGACGGGAAGTGCGCGTCCCTGTGGTCGCCGCAAACCGCATCAACACCTCCGAACTTGCCGAGGCGATCTTGGCCAAAGGCCAGGCTGACCTAGTGGCCTTGGCAAGACCCCTGCTGGCCGACCCCGATTTTGTCGCCAAAACTCGTGCCGGAAAGTCCGCCGCCATAGCGCCCTGCATCGCGTGCAACCAAGCCTGCCTTGACCACACCTTCGCGGGCAAACT
>CAMAYO010000056.1 GCA_945862465.1 Pseudorhodobacter antarcticus
GCGCTGCACGGGGCCTTCAATCACAACCGGCGGCGGGAACTTGCGCAAAACGGCGTTGACAAGCCCCGCCAAGCCCTGCGTGGTCTTATCGCGCCGCGCCAGTTCTACGGCCGAGTTTACAACCCCATGCGCCGCCCCGCCTTCGGCAAGTTCGGTCACAGCCAACCGCAGAATGTTCAGCACCGCCAAGGGGGGTTCCTTGTGCAAATGCGCGCCCAGCATTCGGTCAATCGGTTCCGCCTGCCGCAGCACCGCACTCGCCAAACGCTGCGCGCGTGCGCGGTCGCCCGCCGACAAGCCCGCCAAAGGCGCATCGCCCTGCTCGGCCAAACTGACGCCCTTGTCCAAGACCCCGTCCAGCAATGCCAGAACCGCCCGCCGCGCTGTCAAACCCTCTGCCATCATCCGCCCTTGTTCAAACTTCTCTGCGCCTTATACAGAACCCACTGCCTTGCCAAGGAGCGCCCATGTCCGACCCATCCGCAAAAGACCTGCCCCCTGCCGCCCAACGCGCGCTGGCCGAGGCGGAGGCCCGCCGCAAAGCCGCCGCCACAAACCCAATCCCGCCCGAACTTGGCGGCCCCAAAGGGCCAGAACCTGTCCGCTACGGCGATTGGGAACGCAAAGGCCTCGCCGTCGACTTCTAACCCCTGCCTCGGCCATCAAGCCCAAAGCACAGGCTGGGTCTCATAGGCGATATACAAGGGATGTTTGGGTAAGCCGCCCTTGCTAAGGCCCAGATGATACAAGTCCAAGCCTCTTTGACGCAGCAGGGCTTCCACCTTTGCCCCGCGCCCCAGATGCAGCCCATGCGTGCCCCAAGCGCAAATCACGCGACTGGCTTCAGAGGCCATCTGCAAGATCGCCGCATCATTTTGTGGCCCCACCGGATCAGCCACAGCGCGCATCACCTTGGGGTCGGTGGCGCGGTAAGCGAAGATGTTTGTCACAGCAAAACTGCCAAACCCCAAGGCCCGCGCCCGCCGTTCGCAGCGTTCTACGGTGGGATCGTTTTGCGTCTCGGTCGCGGTGGAGGGGTTGAGCATCACAAACACCACCCGCGGCCCAGCAGCCCAAACCCGCACCAGCAAGTAGCGATAGGCCTCGTCATCGGAATAGTCCGCAAAACTTGCCGCATCGCCCTTTTGATGCTGACGGCGGATCATGCCGCCTCTGTCACAAAGACCCGCGCGGGGTGAAACATCCCCAAGCGCACCTGCCCCAAACCCAAGGCGCGCCCGTTGTGGCTGGCCCAAACCTCGCCCTCGGCAGAATTGAGCACCGCCCCCGGATTGCCGACTGCAATCTTGCGCGCCCCGTCGGCGGTGGCTTCCACCTGCGGCAGATGAGCCAAAGCGGCTTCAATGGGCAAAAGCCTGTCCTCAAGCGTGCCTGCCTCGCCCAGCGTCAGCACATCGTCCCACGTCAGCCCGTCGGCCGCATCAAACGGCCCAGACCATGTGCGGCGCAGCCATGCCACATGGGCCGCCCCACCCAAGGCGCGGCCAAGATCGCGTGCGATGGCGCGCACATAGCCGCCTTTGCCGCAAACCATCTCTAAGATCACATGATCGGCGTCAGGCCGTTCGATCACGTCCAAGCTTTCCACCCACAAGGGACGGGCGGTAAGTTCAAAGACCTCGCCCTCTCGGGCCAGATCATAGGCCCGCGCGCCGTCAACCTTGACGGCCGATACTTGTGGCGGCACTTGCATGATCTCACCGCGAAACCCCGCCAAAGCCTCAGCGATAGCGGCTGTGTCTGGCCGCAGATCGCTGGTGGCCAAAACTGCGCCCTCGGCATCATCGGTCGATGTTTCCGCCCCAAAGCGCACGGCAAAGCGGTAGCATTTCAGCGCATCGGTCAAAACGGCCACGGTCTTTGTCGCCTCGCCAAAGGCCAAGGCCAAAACGCCTGTCGCGGCGGGGTCCAAAGTGCCCGCATGGCCCGCCTTTTGCGCCTTCAGCAGCCATTTGACCTTGTTGACCACATCGGTCGACCCAATGCCTGCGGGCTTGTCCACGATCAGCCACCCCGACAGCTTGCGCCCCTTTTTGGTGCGGCCCATGGTCAGTTCCCCTCTACCAGCCCAACCATAGGGCCGATGGCAAAGCCCGCACCGCTGCGCCCCAAGGCGGGCGCGTAAAGGCGCGACAGCGAGCCGTCAAAATACAAGGCATTCCGTGCCCCCAACCCATCGCGGAAAAAGCGCGCAAAGCGGTCAAAACTCACGGGCGTATCGGCCAGCACAAACCATGCCATGCCGCCATCGGGTGGCACGCCAACCCCGTTGCGGATCTTGTGGGATGTCGAGCCCGCCAAAAAGCGAGGGTGCAATTCCCCCTCGATCACCAGCATTGGCCCTGATTGGCTGGCATAGCGGCAGGGCAGGGGGGCTGCGGCAAAGGTTCGACTTTCCACAACCGACAATTTGCCCGCGCCAATGCAAAACACGCCATTGGGCAGCAGCCCGAAATTGCCCGGTCCATCGCTGGTCACGATGCGGTGCTGCTCGCGACCATCTTCGATATAAAGCCCAGCGGGCGACAGGTCGGGCTGAAACATCCCCGCATTCATCGCAAAAACCAAATGCTGGCCCTGCGCCTGCAAGGCCGCTTCTAAGGGTGCAAAGCCGCCATAAGGCCGCCCATCTGCCCCGGTCAAGAACATCCGCAGATCGTTGCCTGCTTGGGCTGTGCAAACCGTAAAGGTCGCTTCTTCAAACACCTGATCCACGCAGCTGGCCGCCGCAGGGCTTGCCAGGAGGCCCAAGACCAGTGCCAGACACCGCATGATGTTACGCGCCGCTGTCAGGATGACCTGCCTCGTCATCGGGCGAGCTGTCGGGGGCGGCAAGATCGCGCATCACGACAGGGTCAGAGAACATCCGGCGTGTTTCGTCCAAGCGGTCAAAGGTTTCATCGCGGCGAAAGCGCAAATCGGGGGCGTGGCGCAAAATCACCTCTTCCGAGACTTTCTTGCGAATGATCCCCTTGTGGCGTGACAGCGCCTCGACCGCCAGTTCCACATTGCCGCTGCCCAAGAGGGGCATGACATAAACGGTGGCAATCTTCAGGTCGCTGGAAACCGCAACCTCGCCGATGGTGATCGACATGGCGTCAAAGGCCGGATCATGGATCTCGCCCCGTGACAGAATTTCCGACAGGCGCCGCCGGATCATTTCGCCCACGCGCAGCTGTCGCTGGCCGGGCCCTTTGGATGTTTGTTTGACCATGACGCCCCTTTAGGCCGAATTGAGCGGCCCCGCAACAGGGTGAAACGGGGTCGCGATTCGCTTGGCTGCCAGCAAAAGCTTGCACCAAAGCGCCCCGCATCATAAACCCCGCCAAAGCGTGGAGGCGAAGATGAGCGAGAAGCCCGGCATAGTGGTCACAGGCGCATCCGGTCGGATGGGGCAGACGCTGGTCAAATTGATCTTGGCCTCGGAACACTGGCAGCTTGCAGGCTGTATCGAACGTGCAGGCTCCCCCTGGCTGGGACGCGATATGGGCGAGGCGCTGGGCATGGGTCCCTTGGGCCTGATCGTCACCGATGATCCTTTGCCCGCTTTTGCCCGCGCCCGCGCCGTGGTGGATTTCACCTCGCCTGAAGCAACCGTAGGCTTTGCCAAACTCGCCGCCCAAGCCCGCCTTGTGCATGTCGTGGGCACCACAGGCCTTGCCCCCGAACACCACCGCGCGCTGGATTTGGCCGCACCCCATGCCACGATCATTCAGGCTGGCAACATGAGCCTTGGCGTCAACCTGTTGACGAAACTGACGCAAAAAGTGGCCGAAGCCCTTGATATCGAATGGGATATTGAAGTGGTCGAAGCGCATCACCGCCTGAAAGTCGACTCCCCATCTGGCACCGCGCTGATGCTGGGTGAAGCCGCAGCCCAAGGTCGCGGCACCACGCTGGAACAGGCCAAAACCCCCGCCCGCGACGGCATCACAGGGGCACGTACCACAGGCTCTATCGGCTTTTCCGCCATAAGGGGCGGCGATATCGTGGGCGAACACGACGTGATCTTTGCCACCGAAGGTGAACGCATCGTGCTGCGCCACATGGCGACCGACCGCGCCATATTCGCCCGCGGCGCGCTGAAAGCAGCCCACTGGGGCTTGGCGCAAAAACCTGGCCGCTACGACATGATGGATGTGCTGGGCCTGTAACCCCCCCGCACCCCCCCTTTCTTACGTGCCCAAATATCCTCGCCGAAGGCTCCCCCATTGGCCAAAGCCGAAATCCCCTTTCCTTTTGCCCCTAATTCCCCTATACGCGCGCATCTTCCCAACCTTGGGAGGACCAAGGGCCTTGCTGGACGACATCCCGGCTTGTGCCGTCACACTCAACGTATAGGAGATCTCGATGTCGATCACTGTTGAAGAAAAAGCCCGCCTGATCAAAGAGTTTGCCACCAAGGAAAACGACACGGGTTCGCCCGAGGTTCAGGTAGCGATCTTGTCGTCGCGTATTGCGACGCTGACCGAACACTTCAAAAGCCACAAAAAAGACAACCACTCACGCCGTGGTTTGCTGATGCAAGTGGCCCAACGTCGCAAGCTTTTGGACTATCTAAAATCCAAAGATGCGGCCCGTTACACTGCGCTGATCACCCGTTTGGGCCTGCGCCGCTAATCTTGCAACGCGCCCGGGTCCTGCTCGGGCGCTTTGTTTTTCTGGCCCCGGCGGATCCGGGGCGGCCCATCCGCGCCAGGGCTCTGCGCGGCGGGGGATCCGCAAATCAAAATGAGCCAGGGGCATTCGGCCCCTACGCACCGCCGGTGGGAGGGTCCCCCGGCAAAGATAGGATGACACATGTTCAATATCACTTCGAAATCCATCCAGTGGGGCAATGACACCTTGACGCTGGAAACCGGCAAGGTTGCCCGTCAAGCCGATGGTTCGGTTATCGCCACCTTGGGCGAAACCTCTGTCATGGCCAACGTGACTTTCGCCAAAGCGGCAAAGCCCGGCCAAGATTTCTTCCCCCTGACAGTTCACTATCAGGAAAAGTATTACGCAGCCGGCAAGATACCCGGCGGCTTCTTTAAGCGCGAAGCGCGCCCGTCAGAAAAGGAAACGCTGGTTTCCCGCCTGATCGACCGCCCCTGCCGCCCGCTGTTTGTTGAAGGTTTCAAGCATGAAGTGCTGGTCATGGCGACCGTGCTGTCGTGCGACCTTGTCAACGATCCCGACATGGTGGCGATGATTGCGGCCTCTGCCGCGCTGACGATTTCCGGCGTGCCTTTCATGGGCCCAATCGCCGCCTGCCGCGTGGGCTTTTCCAAGGGCGCTTATGTCCTGAACCCCGCGATGGACGATATGACCCAGCTGCGCTTGAACCCCGAGCAGCGCTTGGATCTGGTTGTGGCTGGCACCAAAGACGCCGTCATGATGGTGGAATCCGAAGCTTACGAGCTGTCGGAAGATGAAATGCTGGGCGCTGTGAAATTCGGCCATGCCCAGATGCAGCCGGTGATCGACCTGATCATCGACTTTGCCGAAATTGCCGCGAAAGAGCCCTTCAACTTCTCACCCCCCGACATCTCGGCCCTTTATGGCCGTGTTGCTGCTGCCGGTGAAAAGCAAATGCGCGCCGCATTCGCGCTGCGTGACAAGCAAGAGCGTTCCAACGCCATCGACGCGGCTTCGGCTGCGATCAAGGGTGCATTGGCTGCCGAAGATCTGGCCGACATCAACCTTGGTTCGGCGATTAAAAAGCTCGAATCCTCGATCCTGCGCGGTGACATCATCAACGGTGGTGCGCGCATTGATGGGCGTGACAACAAGACCGTGCGCCCGATTGTCTGCGAAACCGGCCTGCTGCCGCGCACCCACGGGTCGGCCCTGTTCACCCGCGGCGAAACCCAAGGCTTGGTCGTCACCACCTTGGGCACCGGCGAAGATGAACAGATCATCGACGCTTTGAACGGCAACACCCGTTCCAACTTCCTGCTGCACTACAACTTCCCGCCCTATTCGGTTGGCGAAGTCGGACGTGTGGGATCGCCTGGACGCCGCGAAATCGGCCACGGCAAACTGGCATGGCGCGCCCTGCAAGCCGTGCTGCCCGCCCCGACTGACTTCCCCTACACAATCCGCGTTGTGTCGGAAATCACCGAATCCAACGGCTCGTCCTCGATGGCCTCGGTCTGCGGTGGTTCGCTGTCGATGCTGGATGCCGGTGTGCCGCTGAAAGCGCCCGTCGCTGGCGTGGCCATGGGTCTGATCTTGGAAGACGATGGCCGCTTTGCCGTCTTGACCGACATCTTGGGTGACGAAGACCACCTTGGCGACATGGATTTCAAGGTCGCAGGCACCGCCAACGGCATCACATCCTTGCAGATGGACATCAAGATTGCCGGCATCACGCCCGCGATTATGGAGCAAGCTTTGGCCCAAGCCAAAGACGGCCGGATGCACATCTTGGGTGAAATGGCCAAGTCAATCTCTGGCCCGCAGGCGTTCAGCGCCTATGCGCCCAAGATCGAAACCATGACGATCCCGACCGACAAAATCCGCGAAGTGATCGGGTCGGGCGGCAAGGTTATCCGCGAAATCGTTGAATTGTCGGGCGCGAAGGTCGACATCAACGACGACGGCATGATCAAGATCGCCTCGAACGACGCCGCTGCCATCAAAAAGGCCTATGACATGATCTATTCGATCGTGGCAGAACCCAAAGAAGGCGAAGTTTACGTGGGCAAAGTGGTGAAGTTGGTCGACTTCGGCGCCTTCGTGAACTTCTTCGGCAAGCGCGACGGCTTGGTGCACGTGTCGCAGATTGCTTCGAAGCGTCTGAACCACCCGAACGAGATCCTGAAAGAAGGCCAAGAGGTTAAGGTGAAACTGCTGGGCTTCGACGAGCGCGGCAAAGTGCGCCTTGGCATGAAGATGGTCGATCAGGAAACCGGGTTGGAAATTGCGGAAAGCAAGGAAGCAGCCGAAGGGTGATGTGACTACTGCAAGAAAGGCCCTCACCCCAGCCGGGTGGGGGCCTTTTTGTTTGGCTATATCCCAAAGTGCAGATAGACGTCAGGCGCAGAGGAAATGAGGAACAGATGGATTATTCCTTTATCGCACCGCCCGTGCCAAGTTTTTCCCGTTGGATTGCCATGCGCAGAAGAGATCCAAAGCAATCTGTTCTTCGGATGCTGCAAAATGAGTTCATCCTGACCCTACCGATAACAGGTAAGGTTTTGGACATGGGGGGCGGTCGAAAGGCAAAGTACCTTCCGCTATTGCCGCTAGGGCTGGATATTACGTCAGTAAACATTGATGCCGAGTTTGCCCCGACCCATCTTGTAAAGCCGGGGCAGCCGCTTCCCTTTGAAGACAATAGTTTTGATACAGTCATTTGCTTCAACACTTTGGAACATATCTACGATGCCACCGCTGTTCTGGCCGAGTTGCATCGAGTGGTTAAACCTGGCGGGCTTGTTCACGTGACGGTACCCTTTATGTTTCGCATCCACGGCCATCCAGATGACTACTTCCGGGCGACCCCCAGTTGGTGGCGCGAGACTTTTTCGCGTATCGGCTTTGCTGCGCTTGAATTTCACCCATTGGTTTGGGGTCGCGCTTCAACTGCGAGTGTGGTGCCCGGGTTCAGGGGAATTGCGCCACGTTATAGACTAAACCTTGCCATGCTCACGGACATGTTTTCCGCTCAATTGATTTTCAAGCGAAACCGAATGGACGGAACGCGGGGCGAAAGAATTTGCACAACCTCTCCCGGTTGGTTTATGGCCGGACAGAAGTAGTGGTGCTTAAACATTCGAAAGCTAAGTGAAATGCGCACGAATCTTGTCAGAAATCTAGAAGATGCCTTGTACACTAGGATGTCGACGCCAATTTATTGTCGCCTGACAAATTTCCGGAATGCAATTCGGGGCAAGCTTCAAAGAATATCACCGATACAAGGCGAAGAAGACGAAATTCATGTCGCAGACGATGGAGTTGACAGAATCTATATCTGTCGGCGCGGGCGTCACAATCGCTATAAGCGCGGTGTGATGGCCGGTGTCGATCGCCTTGCGAGCGATTATAGCCTTGATCTGATTGCGAACCTACGAGATGGCGTCTTCATTGATTGCGGTGCCAATGTCGGGGAGTTGGGTTTTTGGGCGCGGCAGCGCGGGTTCCGATATATACCTTTCGAGCCTGAGGCCTTGGAATCGCGTTGCGTCGATCTTAACCACTTCGGGGGTCATCCTAGTTGTATCCGCAAGGCCCTTTGGAAGGAGGAAACAGTTCTGAAATTTTACAACCGAGCGGACAGCGCAGATAGTTCCGTCTTGCCCGGGGCCGAAGAAGAGCCGTCCGTCACGCTTCAGGCCACCACTCTTGATGCATCGGTTGATTTATCTTCGCTCTCGGGTCCGGTGATCTTCAAGCTTGAGGCCGAGGGTGCCGAGCCAGAGGTGTTGGAGGGAGCCGTCAAGTCACTGTCTCGGATCGATTGGGTTGCAGTTGATTGTGGTTTCGAACGGGGCCCAGAAAAGGCGCACACCTTTGTCGAAACAAATACATTCCTGCAGGATCATGGTTTCCGCTTGGTTGCAGCCAAGTTTCTTCGTGTAACAGCCCTCTATCAACGCATTCGATGATCTCGTGAGTTCAACATGACACATCCCACCCGCGTGCTTCACATCCACTTCGGCAAAGAAGGCGGGGCGGAGCGGTTTTTTGTGAAGCTGGCGCAGGCGTTGGGTCGGCGCGGGGTGGAGCAGCGGTTTATCATTCGTCCGGCGCGCAGTTGGGATGGGCAGGTCTCTGCTTTGGGGCCGGTGATCCGCAACAATTTTAGCGCCATGTCGCCGCTGTCTTTGCTGGCGCATGTTCAGGCCAATCGCTGGGTGCGGCAATGGCAGCCCAATGCCGTGATGGCGTGGATGCCCCGCGCGGCGCGGTTGGTGCACCCTTGGCCCGATGTTGTGAAGCTGGCGCGGATGGGCGATTTTCCGGGCAATCTTAAACACTTCGGCAATTGCGACCTGTTGGTTGGCAATGTGCCCGGCATCGCCCAAACCTGCCGCGATCTGGGGTGGACCAAGCCCGCCTTGACCATCGCCAACTTCACCCCCGCCATCACGCCCACCCCTGTATCGCGCGCATCCCTGACCACGCCAGAGGACGCCTTTTTGATCGTGGCGGGCGGGCGTTTTCAACCGCGCAAGGCGCTGGATATGGCGGTGCGCGCGTTGGCGCGCCTGCCCGGTGCTTGGCTTTGGCTGGTGGGCGATGGATCGATGCGTACTGAACTGGAACAGTTGGCCGTAAAACTGAACGTGGCCGACCGCGTGCGCTTTGTGGGTTGGGTCAATGACCCGTCGAACTACATCGCGGCGGGGAATGCGTTCCTGATGCCGTCGCGCCATGAACCCTTGGGCAATTTGCTGCTAGAGGCGTGGTCTTTGGGCGTGCCGTCGGTTTCCACCCGATCTGACGGGCCGAATTGGTACATGCGCGACGGGGTTGATGGCCTGATGGCCGACATCGACGATGAAGTCCAGATTGCCAGTGCGTTAGCCTTTTTGCGCGATAATCCAGAACAGGCCAAGACCTTCGCCCGCAATGCGGCGCAACGGTTGGAGGATTTTCTGTCCGAAGACTCAATCTGCAACGATTATATGCGGGTCTTTCGCGGGGAACTTCCGGGATTGGATGCCGCCTCATGAGACTTCCAATTTCAGCCTTTGTGATTTGCCACAACGAGGAAGCCTATATCGAGGCTTGCATTCGCAGCCTGCATATGTGCGCAGAAGTTGTGGTGGTGGATTCGGGTTCAAAGGACGAAACCCTGAACATTCTTGAACGCCTTAAAGGCGAGGGTTTCCCGATTGTCGTGCTGCAAGAAAAATGGCGCGGCTTTGGTGGGCAAAAGCAATTCGCCTTGGATCAATGCTCGCAAGACTGGTGTTTTTCCATTGATAGCGATGAACGCATCAGCCTGCGGTTGGCGGCGGCCTTGCCCAAGCTTTTGACTGATCCTGCGGTGAGAGGGTGGAAAATCACCCGCTATGATTACTTGCTGGGGTACGGCTTTGCCCCTCCCGCCAGCCATGAACGCTTTCACAACAGGCTGTTCCGGCGCGGCACGGGGTCTTTTAACCCGACCGACCGTGTTCACGAAGGAATTGCCATCACCGGAGAGGTGCGCCGCGCGACAGAGGGTGGTCTATTGCACTTCCGCCCGATTGCGTTGGATGACCAGATGCAAAAGGAAAACAAGTATTCGTCGCTCAAGGCCCAGATGAAGGGTGAACGCGGTTTGCGGCCGCGCCCATTTAAGATGCTGGTCAGCCCGCCTTTGTTCTTTTTGCGCTGGTATTTCCGTTATGGTTTTTGGCGCTGTGGTTGGGCCGGCTTCATTCACTGCACCAAGGGCGCTGTTTACTCTTTCCTGACCGAAGCCAAACGCTGGGAAAACGAAGCGGTTCTGCGCCGCCCGCCGGTGGAACCGGATTTGTCAGAGTTTGATCGGTATTGATACCCCCTAGGGCTTTGCTTTGCCAAGGCCCCAAAGCCTCACTTTCCAGCCAAAAACCCCGCTTGACACAGCGCCCTTCGCCCTGTTGAACCAATCCAAACCACGCAGGAGAGGGCCATGTATTTAGAAGCCGTGCGCGAACTTCTCCGCAAGCAGAAACTGGTCGAGGGTCTGGTCAAGGGCCACGGGGCCACGCACCATAACCTTGTCGAAACCGTTGTTGAAAAGCAGCAATCGGCAGAGCTTGAGAATTTCATGGCCAAGCTCGCCGTGGCGGATATCGTTGAAATCCTTGAAGCTTTGCCCGCCGAGGATGCCGCCCTTTTGTGGCCCCGCGTGCCGGCGGGGCGGTCAACCGACGTGCTGTGGGAAGTCTCGGATGAGTTGCGTGATCAGTTGGAAGAGGTGGCAGGCCCGCGTTTGGCGGAAACCAAGGTGTCGGTTTTTGAACTGATCGGGGGGCGCATCAAGCAAAGCCCGATCAAAGCGCGCAAGGATCTTGAGGGCAAAAAGCCCCTATGGATCGACCTGTTGAACGCCTCTGCGGCGCAGCGGGCCTATATTGGCGAGTTTTATAAGCTTGATCTGCCCGATCCGGGGGATGAAACCGATCTGGAGGTGTCAAACCGCTTTCACATCGAAGAAAGCGGCGCGCTGAACCTGCATTCGAACTTCTTGCTGGATCGCGGCGGTAAAAGCCGCTCGGTGCCCGTGGCTTTTATCCTGCACAAGGATATCCTTTTTTCGTTGCGCAACGAAGACTTGCCCGTTTTTCGTTTGCAACGTCGCCGTGCGGAAACAGTCCCCGGTTTTGCCACCGACTGCTTTGACCTCTTGTTGAATCTGTATGGTTCAGACGTCGAATATTCGGCCGACAGTCTAGAGGATATCTACAAAACCCTGAGCCGTGTCGGCAAACACGTGCTGTCGGAAACCATGACCGATGAAGAGGCGGCTTCGGTTCTGGCCGATATTGCCGAAGAAGAAGACCTGAATGGCCGCATTCGCGCCAATATCATGGACAGCCAGCGCGCCATTGTCTTTTTGATGCAATCGCGCGCTCTGGCGGATGATAACGTCAAAGACGCCAAGCAGGTTTTGCGCAATATCGACAGCTTGAACAGCCACACGGCGTTTTTGTTTGATAAAATCAACTTCCTGATGGATGCAACCATCGGTTTCATCAACATCAACCAGAACCGTCGGGTGACCCAGTTGACTATGCTCAGCGTGGTGTTTTTGCCCATGAACATTTTGGCGGGCATGGGGGGCATGTCAGAATATTCTATGATGACAGCAGGCATCCCGTGGCCAATTTCCTATGCGGTCTTTGTCATTGGGTCTGCGATGATCGGCCTGATCACATACCGCGTCGTGCGCAGAGTTGATCAGAAAAAGGCGCGGCGGGCGATTAACAAATAACCCGCCGCTGGTGTTTTACTTGGGCGCTTTGGCAAAGCGCAGGTAGGGCAGTTTGATATCCAAAGCACCGAAGCGTTCGGTGGCTTGTTCGTTGTTTAGGGCCAATGCCACGATCACATCTTGCCCCGCTTGCCAATTGGCAGGGGTTGCCAGCGGTTTGCCATCGGTCAATTGCACGGCATCCAAGGCGCGCATAATTTCGGCAAAGTTGCGGCCCACCGACATGGGGTACGTCATTGTCAGCTTCACCTTCTTATCCGGCCCCACGATGAATACCGTGCGCACCGTGGCCGAATTGGCCGGTGTGCGCCCTTCGGTCGGCAGGTAAAATTCGGCCGGCAGCATATCATAGGCCTTGGCGACCGTTAGGCTGGTGTCGTCGATGATCGGAAAATCCGCCGGTGCGCCGCCAAAAGCTTCGATGTCGCGCTTCCACTTTTCGTGGTCTTGCACCGAATCTACCGACACGCCAATCACCTTGGTGCCACGCTTTTTGAACTCTGGCACCAGTTGTGCCACAGCGCCAAATTCGGTGGTGCAGACGGGGGTGAAATCGCGCGGGTGGCTGAAGATAATGCCGTAATGGCCATCCAGCCAGTCGTGGAACTTGATCTCGCCAGCGGTCGAGCTGGCGGTGAAATCGGGGGCAATGTCATTGATACGCAGGCCCATGGCAATCCTCATGCAGGGTGTGATGCGGCCTACATAGGCTTTTCAGAACGAAGTTTCACTAACTTCGACGGTTTGGGGCAAAGAAAAGTAGCCTGTTCTGCCGTGCCGCGTTTTCGGGGACCATTCTTCCCTTGGACAATTAAAGTCGGAATTTGATCAAAGATGCCGCGCCCCGTGCTTGCCGCACAGTGCCACAGATGCGACCATGTGCTGAACCAATAGGAGGCCCGCATGATCATCCGCCGCGACTTTTACATCAATGGCGCTTGGACCGCCCCCGCAGCCCCGCGTGATTGCCACGTGATCGACCCGTCAACCGAGGATGCCTGCGCTGTCATCACCCTTGGCGATCAGGCCGATACCGATGCCGCCGTGGCCGCAGCCCTTGCTGCCTTTCCAAGCTGGGCCGCCACCCCCCGCGCCGAACGCCGCGCTGCTGTGGTGCGGATTTTAGAGCAGTACGAGCGCCGCTTTGAAGACCTCTCACAAGCCATCGCGATGGAAATGGGCTCGCCCATCGACCATGCGCGGGGGTCGCAAGCGCCCTGCTTGCCGTGGCACCTGACCAACTTCCTGACGGCCTTTGATCAGATGGAATGGGTGCGCCCGCTTGGCCCCCATGCGCCCGATACGATGATCTCGCAGCATCCGATCGGCGTGGTTGGCCTGATCACGCCGTGGAACTGGCCGATGAACCAGATCGCCCTAAAGGTGATCCCCGCCATTTTGGCCGGCTGCACCTGCGTGCTGAAACCGTCCGAGGAATCGCCCCTGAACGCGATGATCTTTGCTGAATTCTGCCATGATGCGGGCCTGCCCGCGGGCGTGTTTAACTTGGTCAACGGCGATGGCATGGGCGTGGGCAGCCAGTTGTCGACCCATCCCGATGTGCAGATGATTTCCTTCACAGGCTCCACCCGTGCGGGCAAGGCCATTTCCAAAGCCGCGGCTGAAACGCTCAAGCGGGTGACGCTGGAACTGGGCGGCAAGGGTGCCAACGTGATCTTCGCCGATGCCGATGACCAAGCGGTCGAACGCGGTGTGCGCCATATGATGGACAATTCGGGCCAGTCCTGCAACGCGCCCTCGCGCATGTTGGTGCAGCGCCCGATTTATGACCGTGCGGTGACCATTGCCGCCCAAGTGGCGGACAGCATCAAGGTTGGGTCCGCTCACCAGCCGGGTGATCATATCGGCCCCGTGGTCAACAAGCGCCAGTGGGACCAGATTCAAGGCTATATCCAAAAGGGCATCGACGAAGGTGCGCGCTTGGTTGCGGGTGGCACTGGCCTGCCCGAGGGTTTCAACCGTGGCTTTTACGTCAAGCCCACCGTCTTTGCCGATGTCACCCCCGGCATGACGATCGAGCGCGAGGAAATCTTTGGCCCCGTTCTGGCGATGATCCCGTTTGACACCGAAGCTGACGCTTTGCGCATCGCCAACGATAGCCCTTATGGCTTAACCCATTATGTGCAAACCCAAGACGGGGCTAAGCGCAACCGCATGGCCTTGGCCCTACAGGCGGGCATGGTGCAAACCAATGGCCGCTCACGCGGGGCAGGGGCCTTTTTTGGCGGCGTGAAATCGTCGGGCCGTGCCCGCGAAGGCGGGGTCTGGGGCTTGGAAGAGTTCTTGGAATCCAAAGCCATTTCCGGCTGGGATGTCACCCAACCCTTGGACCACGCATAACTTGGGTTGCGCGGGGGCAACATTCCCCCGCGCCACCACTGAAATAAGCCGCAAACCTGACTGCGGGATGACGTTTTTTGACCATTCCGCAGCAATCACGCGCCTAGGCTTCCCTAAATCCGGAGGCCCCTATGACCCAACATCGCCATCTTCTCTCGCCGCTCACCCTGCGCGGCCACACCCTGCGCAACCGCATCGTCTTTGGCGCGCATACCGCCAATATGTCAGACATGGGCATTCCCGGCCCGCGCGTGCAGGGCTATTTGGTCGAACGCGCCTTGGGCGGGGCAGGGATGATTGTTTCCGAACCCGTGCCTGTGCACCGCACGGGGGTGCTGACGCGGGGCAATTATGCCCATTCCGATGACGCCGTGATCCCGCATTTTCGCAAGATCACCGATGCCGTCAAAGCCGCAGGCGCTGTGATCTTGCAACAACTGTATCACATCGGCGCGCACGGCGATTCCGACCTGTCTTTCGCCCCGCATTGGAGCCCCTCTGGCCTGTCGTCTTACCACGATTCCGATGGGTCGCACGCCATGACGGGGGCCGAAGTGGAAGAGCTGCTCGATGCGCATGTGGCCGCAGCCATCCGCTCGCAAAAGTCGGGCTTTCAGGGCGTGGAAGTTTGGGCTGCCTATCATTCCCTGTTGGATCAATTCTGGACGCCGTGGAGCAATCGGCGCACCGACCAATGGGGCGGGTCGCTGGAAAACCGCACCCGCTTTTCGCGCACCCTGATTGACCGCATCCGCCAGTCTTGCGGGCCTGATTTCATCATCGGCTTGGCCATCAGCTATTCGCCTGCCTATCCCGTGATGCTGACCGATGCCGAAATTTGCGAGATTATCGCCCTGCACGATGCCACGGGCGATGTCGATTATGTCACCTGCGGTTACGGCAGCTATCTGGATTTTGAGGGCATCATCCCCCCCTTCACCCACGGCGAAAAGCTAACCACGCCTTTGACCACGCAACTCAAAGCTATCGTCAAACACGCTGTCATCACGTCAGAGGCGGGTGTGCGCACGCCGGATAATGCCGAAACCATCATTGCCAGTGGTGAGGCTGATCTTGTCTCCATCGTGCGCGGCCAAATCGCTGACCCGCATTTGGCACGCAAAACAACCGAAGGCCGACCGGAAGATATTCGCGGCTGTATATCCTGCAACCAGATGTGCTGGGGGCGGCGCAGCCGTGATTACTGGATTTCGTGCCTGATCAACCCTTCGGTCGGGCGCGAATTTGAATGGGGCGGCGATCGGTTTGAAAAAGCCGCAAAGCCGCGATCCGTTCTGGTCGTAGGCGCAGGTCCCGCTGGCCTAGAAGCAGCCCGTGCCGCGGCTGAATCCGGCCATAGTGTCGAGATTGTTGAGGCCCTGCCCGTTATCGGCGGCCAATTCCGCCTTGCTGGCCAACAACCCCGCCGCGCGCAGATTTTGGATTTGCTCAACTGGTATGAAGCCCAGTTCGCAAAACTGGGGGTGAAACTGCGCCTGAACACCTATCTTGACGAAGACGAAATAGCCGCCCACCCCGCCGATACCGTCATTCTGGCTACAGGTTCCCTGCCCGACGAGACAGGCTTTCAACGCTGGGTTCCCGCCCATGAAACCCTGCCAGGGATCGAGCTTGGCGGCGTTTGGTCGCCCGAAGCCGTGCTGCGGCGTGAGGCGCGCTTGGGCGACACCGTGGTGCTTTATGACGAGGGGTCAAACTGGCGCGGCGTGGGCACGGCCTGGGCCATGGCCGAACAGGGCAAAAAGGTGATCCTTGTCACGCCCGAAGCCTTTGTTGGCAAAGAAATCGCCCGCACTGCCGCCGATGGCGCGGCGCGCCGCCGGATTGCCCAGTTGGGGGTGGAGTTTAAGACCGAACATTGCCTAAGCCGCTGGCATGGCAATGGTGTGACGATCCGCAATATGCTGACGGGGGCAGAAGAAACCATCGCCGCATCGGCCCTTGTGATGTCGACCACCAACCGCGCGTTTGACCCGTTCCCCGAAACCTTCGCGGGCAAAGCAACCCACCGCATCGGCGACTGCACCGCCCCGCGCTTGGCGGCTTACGCCTTCCACGAAGGGCGCAAACTGGCGCTTGCGCTTTAAGCGCTGCGCCCGAAATGATCGGCCGAGGCTTGGGCCCAATGCTCGCCAAAGCCCGATGCGGATGCAGGGTCGTCTAACAATTGGCGTGGGGCCAGCATGGCATATTGCTCGGCAAAAGAGACCACGCGGTCAGATGACGCGCGGCGCAGGAAGTGTTGTGGCTGCAATTCTGCCGGATGCGACAGGCCCGCAGCGGCAACCAATTCGGCCAAGGCGTGCAGGGTGTTTTTATGAAAGTTCGCCACGCGGTCAGCTTTATCGGGCACGACCAGCGCGCGCTCACGCATCGGGTCTTGGGCGGTCACACCCGTTGGGCATTGGCCCGTGTGACAGGCTTGGGCCTGAATACAGCCCAAAGCAAACATAAACCCCCGCGCCGAATTGCCCCAATCTGCCCCCAAAGCCATCACGCGTGCCAAATCAAAGGCCGATGTGATCTTGCCCGAAGCGCCAAGGCGTATCCGGTCGCGCAGGCCAGTGCCCACCAATGCATTGTGTGCAAAGCTTAGGCCATCGCGCAGTGGCATGCCGACATGGTCCATAAACTCTAACGGGGCTGCGCCTGTGCCACCTTCTTTGCCGTCGATCACGATGAAGTCAGGCGTGATGCCCGTGGCGAGCATGGCTTTGCAGATCGCTAAGAACTCCCACCTATGGCCGATACACAGCTTGAAGCCGGCAGGCTTGCCGCCCGATAGGTCGCGCATCTTGGCGATGAATTCCAACAACCCTGTCGGGGTAGAGAAGGCCGAATGACTTGCCGGTGAGACACAATCCTCACCCATTGGCACGCCGCGAATGGAAGCAATCTCAGCAGTCACCTTGGCCGCTGGCAAAACGCCGCCATGACCGGGTTTTGCCCCTTGGCTAAGCTTGAGTTCCAGCATTTTGATCTGCGGGTCTTGTGATGCGGCGGTGAACAAGGCGGCATCAAAGCGCCCATCTTTGCCGCGCGCGCCGAAATAGCCTGATCCAATCTCCCACACCAAATCGCCGCCAAAGGCGCGGTGATAGGACGACACGCCACCTTCGCCCGTGTCATGAAAAAAGCCGCCAAGCTTGGCGCCCTTGTTCAGCGCCAGAACGGCATTGGCCGACAGTGCGCCAAAGCTCATCGCAGAGATGTTTAAAAGCGAGGCGGAATAGGGCTGCTTGGTATCGCGCCCAATCAGCACACGCATTTGATCCAAGGGCGCGGTCGGCTTGGGCATTATTGAATGGTGCAACCATTCGTATTGCTCTTCATAGACGTTGTATTGCGTGCCAAAGGGCCGCTTATCCAACGCCTGTTTGGCGCGTTGATAGACCAAAGCGCGTTTGTCGCGTGCAAAGGGTGTGCCGTCTTTTTCGCCTTCAAAGAAATACTGCCGCATCTCGGGGCGGATATGTTCCAACAAAAACCGCAAATGCGCTGTGACGGGGTAATTGCGCAGAATGGCGTGGCGGGTTTGGGTTAGATCGCGCAGGCCGATGGCTACGACAATGCAGCACAGCCCGCCCAAGCCCACAAACACCCAGCGCCCTTCTGGCCAAGCCCACGCCAACAGGCCAAAGAGGGCAAGCAGCACAACGCCACCGGTGATCGGTAAGAAACGCAGATCGAAAATTGATTTAAGGTGCATATCAATCCTATGTTTGCTGCACGAATTTCCGCGCCCAGAATGCAAGCTTTAGCACACAAAAAGATGACGATGCTTATTGTTTTGGGTCGTTCAGAAAGGGCAGGGCGCGGAGAAAGTCACCCATTCCCCACTGTCGGGGTGATGCAGGCTTAAGGTTTCGGCGTGCAGCATCAGGCGGGGAAAGGCTAATGCCGCGCCTGTCGCATAGATCGGGTCGCCCAAAATCGGGTGGCCCAAGCTGAGCATATGCACGCGCAACTGGTGGCTGCGGCCTGTCAGGGGGAACAGATGCACGCGCGTCTCGCCCGCCCCGCGCCCCAAAACCACCCAATCCGTCACCGCGGACCTGCCATTGACTGCATCAACCATCTGGCGCGGGCGGTTGGGCCA